>CBHWEI010000102.1:0-12137 GCA_966112835.1 uncultured Acidimicrobiaceae bacterium | reverse complement strand
GGATTCCGGGAACCAACGCAACCAGTTCGAGCCGCCCAGACTCCCCAGGGAGTTTTCGCTCACCCGCCGCAATCGCCCGCTTGCAGAGAGCGCGCAGAGCGAGCACTTGGCGCTACCGCCAGCGAGGTTGCATGCTCTGGAAGCGGACGCGGTCGAGCGTCACCGCTGGATGTCGTGAACCGCACCCACGGGCGCGATACACCCCCATATCTGACGCGTTTCGCGCCCGTGGGCGCGGAATGCGTCACAAATGACGCCGAACGCGCCCAACCACGTCCCACTTCCAGAGCACTGCAGCCTCCGATGTGCGACGACCAGGCCGCGGTTGAAGCGACCGCGATCCCGGCGCGCGGAGCATTTGCTCTGACGAGTCGCCGGGCTGTGCCTGTGCGGGCACCAGCAAGGTCAGGCGAGCGTGGGAGCCAGCTCGGGGAGCTGGATGGCATCGCACACCGACTGGGCGAGCTCGCGGAAGCGGTCGGCGGCGGGCGGCAGGGTGCGCCCGCGGCGCTTGGCCAGCACGACCAGGCGCGGCTCGAGCGCGGGCTCGAAGTCGACCACGATGACGCCCGGGTCGTGCAGGTCGACGGCCAGGCGAGGCATGACTGCACTGCCCATGCCGGCGCGCACCATGGCCTGCACGGCGCTGTTGTCGTTCGAGCGGAAGACGTAGTCGGGTTCCACACCGTGGGCGCGCAGCGCATCGTCGATGGACATCTGGCAGGCGCACAGCGGTTGGCCGATCATCGGCACGCCGCCGAGCAGGCGCGGATCGGCCGACGGTTCGGGACAGCACGCCGGGCCGACGAGGACGAACGGATCGACGAGCATGAGCCACGACTCGATGTCGGGGTGGTCGGGCATGCCGACGACGAACGACATGTCCAGCTCGTCGGCGAGCAGGCGCCGCACGACGTCGTCGATGTCGTCCAGCTCGACCGCCCGTACCGACAGGCCGGGGCGTTCCTGCCGCAGCCGTCCGACCACCTCGGGCAGGACGTTCACGGACACGGACTGGAACGTGCCCACCACCAGGCGGCCCACCTCACCGGCGCGCAGCGAGCGCAGGCCGTCCTCGGCCTCCTGCAACTGGGCGAGCAGCTTGCCGGCGTGGTCGAGCAGCAGTTCGCCGGTGGGCGTGAGCTGCGCCCGGCGTGGCCCGCCGTGGCGGTCGAACACCTTGGCTCCGACGGCCCGCTCGAGCCCGGCGATCTGCTGGCTGATGGCCGACTGCGTGAACCCGAGCCGCTCGGCGGCCTTGCCGAACGAACCTTCCTCGGCCACGGCGATGAGTGCACGGAGCTGGCGGAGTTCGACGTCACGGAGCATGGGGTCATCATAAGCACATGCGATGGTCTTGACAAGAGATCATCGCTTTACGTGATGATCAATCGGGCGCACCATGAATCCATGCTTCCCAACCAGCACTTCATCCTCGCCACCATGATCGCCGACCACGGCATCGAGTCCCACCACGACGACGTGGTCCGCTACGTCGCCGGCCTGCGCCGGTACGGCCACGACGGCCTGCTGCTCGACATCGCCGCCGACCCGGGGCAGCCCGCGGTGGCCCGTGAGCGGGCCTTCGGTCGTCTGCTGTCGCACACCGTGCGCCGTCGCCCCGCCGCCACCGACGTCCAGCACCCGCACGCGGCCTGAGCCGTGCGCTTCAGGTCTCGACGGTCGGGGGCACCCCGGGAACGGGTGGCTCGGCCGCCGGCAGCGTGGCACAGCCGGCCAACACCGCCGCCGCACGATCGGCGGTGGACGGCAGGGTCGGTACCGACGGGTCGAAGCTGGTGAAGTCGAGTGCCGTCGTCAGGTCGCCACAGGTCGACCGGCGCCACTCGGACAGGTTGGGAACCTCCACCCCGAAGCGCTGCTCCAGGAACAACAACGTCGACGTGTGGTCGAACACGTCGCTGCAGACCACACCGCCGCGGCTCCACGGCGACACCACCGTGGTGGGCACGCGGAAGCCCAGGCCGATGGGCTCGTCGCCCACGTACTCCCCTGCCGTGCCGGCCGGCGCGACCGGCGGCGGCACGTGGTCGGCGAAGCCGCCGTTCTCGTCGTAGCTCAGGATGAACACGGTCTTCGACCACAGGTCGGGGTTGGCCATGAGGGCCGCCAGGCACGTGGCGGTCAGGTCCTCGCCCACCGCCGGCGGGAACGACGGGTGCTCGGACTGCGCCGTGGGTGCCACGATCCAACTCACCTGCGGCAGGTCGCCACTCGCGCAGTCCTTGGCGAACGCATCGGCGGGCCGGTTGCGCATGGCCGCGTCGAACAGCGGGTCGGTCTCGGACAGTCCCTGGAAGTTGGCGAAGAACTTCAGCGGGTTGTCGTCGTAGTCGTCCTCCTGGTGGTACACCCGCCAGCTGACACCGGCAGCCTGCAGCCGCTCGGGGTACGTGGTCCACGTGAACGGGCCGGTGAGGTTCTCGATGACCGGGCCACCGCCGGCGCCCTGCGGGTCGATGGTGGCGCTCATGGAGTACAGCCGGTTCGGTGTGGTGGGGCCGAGCACCGAGCAGAAGTACTGGTCGCACAGCGTGAACTCGTCGGCCAGCGCCCAGTAATAGGGCAGGTCCACGCGGCCGAAGTAGCCGAGCGCGCTGGTGCCCATCCGTTCGGCGAAACCGTCGTTCTTGCCGCCGTTCCAGGCGGCGTGCTGGCCGGCCCACGAGTGGTCGGGGTCGGGTCCGCACGCACCGTTGGTGGTGGCGGTGTCGATGTGCCACGGCAGCGGCTCGCGGAGCGTGGCGTCGGCGAACCCGCGCACGCCACGGCGGGTGCCGAAGTAGTGGTCGAACGAGCGGTTCTCCTGGAAGAAGATCACCACGTGCTCGACGTCGTTCAACGACCCGCCGGCGATGGTGGTGCTCGTGCTCGTGCCGGCAGGGGCGGAGGTCGAGGTGGTCGGCGCGGGCGACGTGGTGGTGGGCGCGGACGACGCCGGGGCACCGCCGGTGCCGTCACTGCTGCACGCCGCCAGGCCGGCGGCCAACAGACCGGCCGTGCCACCCAGGAACTGACGTCTCGACCATTCGACCATCCGACCATCGTGGCACGCAGTAGCGCGGACTACGTTGCCCCCAAGCGACACACCGAGGGGGAACGCACATGAAGGTCGACGGAGGCATCGGCGGCAACCTGGCCAACGCCGGACAGCAGGCGAAGGAACTGGAGGCCGCGGGCTACAGCGGCGCGTGGACGGCCGAGACCAGCCACGACCCGTTCTTCCCGTGCCTGCTGGGCGCCGAGCACACCGAGACCCTGGAGCTCGGCACGTCCATCGCGGTCGCGTTCGCACGCAACCCGATGCTGCTCGCGAACATCGGCTGGGACCTGCAGGCGTTCAGCAAGGGCCGGTTCATCCTGGGCCTCGGCAGCCAGATCAAGCCGCACATCACCAAGCGCTTCAGCATGGAGTGGAGCCACCCGGCGCCGCGCATGCGCGAGATGATCATGGCCATCCGCGCCATCTGGGACACGTGGGAGAACGGCACACCGCTGGCGTTCCGCGGCGACTTCTACACCCACACGCTGATGACCCCGTTCTTCACGCCCGATCGCGCCGACCTGGCCGGGTTCGGCGTACCGAAGATCTTCCTCGCCGGCGTCGGCGAGCTGATGACCGAAGTGGCCGGCGAGGTGTGCGACGGCTTCATCTGCCACGGCTTCACCACCGAGAAGTACCTCCGCGAAGTGACCATCCCCGCGCTGGCCCGCGGCCGCGCCAAGGCCGGCAAGACCATGGAGGGCTTCGAGATCATCGGCCCGTCGTTCGTGGTGACGGGCAACACCGAAGAGGAGATGGCCGCCGCGGCCGCCGGCACGCGCCAGCAGATCGCGTTCTACGGCAGCACGCCCGCGTACCGCGGTGTGCTGGACATCCACGGTTGGGGCGGCCTGCAGGACGAGCTGAACACGCTGTCGAAGCAGGGCAAGTGGGTGGAGATGGGCGCGCTCATCACCGACGAGATCCTCGACGCATTCGCCGTGGTCGGCCAGCCCGAGACGGTGGCACCCGAGCTGCACCGCCGCTACGGCGACGTCATCCAGCGGATCAGCTTCTACGCCCCGTACAAGAGCGACCCCGAGCGCTGGGCCGGTGTGCTCGAGGCCCTCAAGGCCTCGTAGGCGTCGCTGTCAGCGAGCGCGCATCGCCCCGTCGATGGGGATGGCGGCGCCGCTCAGGAACGTGGCGTCGTCGCTGCACAAGAAGCACATCAGCGCGGCGATGTCGCCCGGCTCGCCGTAGCGACCGAGCGGGATGGACGCGGCCATCAGCGCGTGGACGGCCTCGGGGTCGTCGGGGTTCATGCCGGCCTCGAGCGAGCGCATCATGCGCGTCTCGACCGGCGACGGGCACACCGCGTTCACCCGCACCTGTGCCGGGGCGAACTCCATGGCCGCGGTCTTCGTCATGCCGATGACCGCGTGCTTCGACGCGCCGTAGGCGACGATGCCCGGCGTACCGCCCAGGCCGGCGACGGAGGCGACGTTCACGATGGCGCCGCCGCCACGGGCGACGATGGCAGGGCCCACGTGCTTCATGCCCAGGAACACGCCACGCACGTTCACCGCGATGACTCGGTCGAAGTGCTCGACGTCGGTCTGGGCGAGGGGTGCCACGGCGCCCTCGATGCCGGCGTTGTTGATGAGCGCATCGACGCCACCGAAGCGGGCGATCGCCGCCTCGACGTATGCCGCCACCTGCGTCTCGTCGGTGACATCGGCGGCCACCGCCAGGCATGTGCCACCGGCGCCTTCCACCAGTCGAGCGGTCTCCTCGAGGTCCACCCCGGGCAGGTCGACGGCCACCACCGACGCGCCCTCCGCGACGAAGCGCAGCGCGGTCTCGCGGCCGATGCCGCCACCGGCACCCGTGATGATGGCGACCTTGCCCTGGAGTTGTCCTCTGCTCATGCCGCGGACCGTACACCGGGCCGGGACGGCCTCCCGTCAGCGGAGCAACTGCGTGACAGGGGCCGCGTAGGGTGACAGGCATGTGCCGCAACATCACCACGCTGCGCGGGCTCGACCCTGGCGCCACCGCCGAGGAGATCGAGGCCGCCGCCCGCCAGTACGTCCGCAAGGTGAGCGGCGTGCAGAAGACGTCCGTCAACACCGAGGCCGCCTTCGAACACGCCGTCGCCGTCATCACCGCTGCCACCACGCAGCTGCTGGCCGAGCTGCCGCCACGCCAGCAGCCGCCGCCCACGCTGCCGCCGCTGCGTCGCATCAACGCGAACCGGGCGACGGTTTCCAAGGGAACACCCGTTCGATAGGGTGGCCGGCATGGCCAAGCGTCTCCTCTCGTGCGTGTACTGCGGCGGCGCGCACGCCGACGCGTCCGAGATCCGCGACTGCTGGCAGCGCAGCAACGGCGTGGAAGTGGCGCCGTCCGACGACGGCGACTCCCCCGCGCCCGCCGAAGAGCGAGAGATGTTCGAGCCGTCCCTGCCCATCGAGCAGGCGACGACGCAGCCGGCTCCCTCGCCCACGCCGCAACGAGTGCCCGCTCGCCCGGCGGTCGCCGTCGGGGTGCGCGGCGAACGCGGGCCGCTCGCACTGGGGCGCAACGTGCTGGTGCGACCCGGGCAGACCACACCCGCGCCCTGGGCCAACGCCCCTCGCTTCGCCGCGGCGCTCACGCCCGAACTGGTCACCGAACTGCAACGGCACGCCCACCACCGCACCGGCGTGGTGCTGGAGGTGCCGGCCGACCTGGCACCCGAGTCGCTCTCCCCCGACGCCACCACCGCACCCGCCCATCAGCTGGGCGCCCGGTTCACGTTCGTCCGCGAGGCATTGCGCCACCTGCTGGTCAGCAACAGCGTCGACCTGCGCGCCGAGCCCACGTGGCCGTTGCTGCAGGCGGCATGTGCGCTGGGCGCACGGCCGGTGGCCGACGGTCGCGGCGACGTCGAACTGCCCGATGGCACCCGCGCCTGGCTCGACGGTGGGCCGCCGCGCTTCACCGAACCCATCGACGGGGTGCCCGTGCTGCACCGCCTGTCCGTCGAGCACGGTTCGCTGCGGCCGCCGGCGGGCAACCACACCACGGCCGACCTGGCGCCCGACCAGCTGGCCGCCGTCAAGCACGACGAAGGCGCGGCCCGCATCATCGCCCCGGCCGGCTCGGGCAAGACCCGCGTGCTCACCGAACGCGCCCGGCACCTGTTGCGGCAGTGGAACCTGCCACCGTCGGCCGTGTGCCTGGTGGCCTTCAACAAGCGAGCCCAGCAGGAGATGGTGTCGCGCACCGCCGACCTGCGCGGCCTGCAGGTGCGCACGCTGAACGCCATCGCGTTCGCCATCGTCAACGGCAGCGCCCCGTTCGCACCCCGGCCCAACCGGCTGGCCACCATCGACGAGCCCGAGGTCCGCCGCCTCATCGGCAAGCTGGTCAGCTTCCCGCGCAAGCGCAACGCCGACCCGGTGGCGGTGTGGATCGAAGCGCTGTCCATGGCCCGCCTGGGCCTGCGCGACCCTGCCGACGTCGAGGCCGTGTACGACGGCGACGTCGACGGCTTCGCCGAAGTCTTCCCGAAGTACCGCGCCGCGCTGGCCCGCGCCGGGCAGGTCGACTACGACGAGCAGATCCACCTGGCCATCGAGCTGCTGCTGGCCAACCCCGGCGTCCGCGAGGCCGCCCAGCGGGCCTGCCGCGTGCTGCTCGTCGACGAGTTCCAGGACCTCACGCCCGCACACCTGCTGCTCGTCCGTCTGCTGGCCGGTCCCGACGCCGCCGTGTTCGGCGTGGGCGACGACGACCAGACCATCTACGGCTACAACGGCGCCGACCCGGGCTGGCTCATCGACTTCGGCGAGCTCTTCCCCGGCTCGGGCGAGCACCCGCTGGAAGTGAACTACCGCTGCCCCGGCGGCATCGTGCGCGCCGCCGACACGCTGCTGCGTCACAACCGGCGACGCGTGGCCAAGACCATCCGTGCTCACAAGGCCGCGCTCGACGGGTTCGAGGTGGCCGGCGCCGAGGGCGACTCGCTGGGCCCCACGGTCGACGCCATCGCCGCCGCCATCGCCGGCGGCACCCCGGCCGGCGACATCGCCGTGCTCACCCGCGTCAACTCGATGCTCGCGCCGGTGCAGGTGGCCCTGCACGCGCAGGGCATCCCCACGGCCGGCGGGGTGGGCCGCGAGTTCCTCGAGCGCACGGCGGCGCGCGCCGCGCTGGCGTGGCTGCGCCTGTCGGTGGCGGGCGAGACGCTGTCGAGCGCCGACGTGGGCGAGGCGCTCCGTCGGCCGTCGCGGTCGTTGCACCCGCGGGTGGCCGACTGGGTGGGCGAGCAGACGTCGGTGGCAGGGCTGCGCCGCCTGTCGGGGCGGGTGACCGAGGAGAAGGCCGCGAAGGTCATCGACGAGTTCGCCGCCGACATCGAGGTGCTGCAGCGCAAGGCCGGCACCCGCACGCCCACCGCCGCACTGCTGGCCGTGGTGTTCGAGCAGATCGGTCTGGCCGGCAACATCGCCCAGCTCGACGGCATGCGCAAGGGCATGAACCGCTCGGCCCAGAACGACGACCTCACCGCGCTCGCCCAGCTGGCCCGTCTGCAGCCCGACCCGGCGCTGTTCGAGTCGTGGCTGCGCAGCGCCCTGTCCCACGAGCGGTCGACCGCTGGTGTCACGCTCGCCACGGTGCACCGCGTGAAGGGCCAGGAGTGGCCGTTCGTGGTGGTGCACCACGCCGAGGCCGACCAGTTCCCCCACCGCCTCGCCACCGATGCCGAGGAGGAGCGCCGCCTGTTCCACGTGGCCATCACCCGGGCATCCGAACGAGTGCTGGTGGTGCCATCCGACGTGCCGTCGCCGTTCATCGTCGACTGCTCCACCGAGCCCAGCGCCCGGCCCGCGCCCACCACTGCAGCAGCCAGGGGCGGCCGCACGGGTAGCCAATCAGCGGCCCCCAAGAGCACCACCGCTGCCGCCCGGCCAGGCCACGACCTGACGGGCGACGACCTGGCCCGCTTCGAGGCGCTGCGCGGTTGGCGGCGCCACGTGGCCGCCGGCAAGCCTGCCTACACCGTCTTCGGCGACGCCACGCTCGACGCCGTCGCCCGGGCCAACCCGTCGTCCATCGATCAGCTGGCGCGCATCAAGGGCATCGGCCCCTCGAAGCTCGAACAGTACGGCGACAGCGTGCTGCGCGTCCTCGCCGACCTCGGCTGACCACGCCCAGCAACGAGCGTCAGGCGCCCAGGCCGACCAGCCACGACTGCACGTTGGCGCCCAGGGCGTTCACGTCGTAGCCGCCCTCCTGCAGCACCACCGTGGGCAGGCCGAGCTGGCGGACGATGGCACCGCAGCGCCCCATGCCCTCGGTGGTGACGGCCAGGTCGCTGATGGGGTCGGTGATGAACGTGTCGACGCCGAGCGACACGATGAGCAGGTCGGGCCGGAAGGCCGCCACCTTCTCGCACGCGTCGGACAGGGCGGCGGTGTAGGCGTCGTCGTCCGCACGCAGCGGCATCGGGTAGTTCACGGTGTGGCCCAGCCCGCGACCGGTACCCGTCTCGTCGCGGAAGCCGAGCACGTACGGGTAGGCGCGCCGCGGGTCGCCGTGCAGTGACACGTACTGCACGTCGTCGCGGTCGTAGAAGATCTGCTGGGTGCCGTTGCCGTGGTGGTAGTCCACGTCGAGGACGGTCACCTTCACGCCACGAGTGGACGCGACATGATGCGCGGCAATGGCCGCGTTGTTGAAGAAGCAGTAGCCGCCGTACATGTCCGACGTGGCGTGGTGCCCCGGCGGACGGCACAGGCCGTACGCGGCACGCTCGCCGTCGAGCACCAGTTGGGTGGTCGTGAGGGCCGTGTCGACCGCGCCGCGGGCGGCCTCGTGGGTGCCCTCGGTGAGCGGCGTGGTGGTCTCGAAGCACCAGTACCCGGCGCGGGCGAAGATGTGCTGCGGCTCGCGGCCCTCGCTCATCTTGTCGCGCAGCACGTTGCGCGAATACAGGAACGGGACCACCTCGGTGACCTCGGGGACGTGCGCCTTGTACTGCGCCCAGCCCTCGTCGATGAACCGCACCAGGCCCGGGTTGTGCACCGCTTCGATGGGCGCGGTGCCCCACTCGGTGGGCGCCATGAACTGGAAACGAGGGTCGGCCTGCAGCGTCTCGCGGATGGCCTCGCCGCGCCCGATGTGCTCCCACGCGCTGACGACGATGGAGCCCTCCCACTCGCGCTTGGGGTCGTGGCGCAGGTGAGCGGGTGTGTAGACGACCTTCACGACGCGGCCACCTCCACCAGCTCGAGCTCGTCGCCCAGGTACAGCTCGCGGCACTTGGCGCGCTGCAGCTTGCCCGACGAGGTCTTCGGCAGGGTGCCCGGCTTCACCAGCATGACGTCGCGGGGCGGCAGGCCGCACACGTCGAGGGCACGGTGGTGGATGGCGTGGCGCACGGTGTCGAGGTCGTCGGCGCGCACCTCGGCCACCACGACGACGCTCTCCTTGCCCTTGTAGCCCTCCACGCCGAACGCGATGACGTTGCCGGCGCGCACGCCGTCCAGCACGCCGACAGCGCGCTCGATGTCCTCCGGGAACACGTTGCGGCCGCCGACGATGATGACGTCCTTGATCCGGCCGCACAGCACCAGCTCGCCGTCGACCATGTAGGCCAGGTCGCCGGTGCACAGCCAGTCGTCGCGGAACAGGGCCGCCGTGGCGTCGGGGCGCTTGTAGTAACCGGGCGTCACCGAGGTGCCGCGCAGCAGCAGTTCGCCCACGTGCCGTTCGGGCAGTTCCTCGTACGTGTCGGGGTGCACCACCTTCATCTCCAGGCCCGGCACGGCCTTGCCCAGCAAGGGCAGACGGCGCACGTCGATCTCCTCGCCGGCGTCGGCCAGGTCGAGCTGCTTGGCGACCCGGTCACGTTCGAGCACGATGCGGTCGACCGAGTCGCACACCATGCCACGGTGCCGCGTCGGGAACGCACCACCGATGGCCACCTCGGCCATGCCGAACGCGGGGAACACGCTGCCGGCGCGGAAGCCGTGCGGTTCGGCGGCGCGCACGAACGCCTCGACCGCATTGGGGTCGACCGGCTCGGCGCCGCTGAGCGCCAACGTGAGTGTGGACAGGTCGATGCCCTCCATGCGCCCGAGCGCCCGGGTGGCGAGCACCCACGAGAAGTTGGGGCCGGCGGTGGCGGTGCCGCCGTGGTCGCTGATCCACTGCATCCAGTTGCCGGGCTTCGCCATGAAGTCCTGCGGCGCCGCCTGCACCAGCTGCACGCCACGGGTCATGGGGATGGACAGGAAGCCCACCAGGCCCATGTCGTGGTACAGCGGCAGCCAGCTGACCATCACCTCTTCCAAGCTCAGCTCGGCTGCTTCGCACGACGCATCGATGTTCGCCCGCAGCACCCGGTCGGGGATCATGACGCCCTTGGGCTCGCTGGTGGACCCGCTGGTGTACTGCAGGATGACCAGACGCTCGGCGTCGTCGCCGGGGCGCACCCAGTCGTCGGGTGACGGCGCACCGTCGGCACCGGGCAGCACGGCGGTCATCCGCTCGATGGGCGGGTCGCCCTCGATGGCCGTGTAGAAGTCGGCGAACAGGTCGTCGATGAGGATGAGCTTCGCGTCGCCGTGACGGATGCGCGCCCGCGTGCTGTCGACGAACGCGTCGAGCGAGCCCATGCGCATGGGCAGCGGCAACACCATGCTGGCGATGCCCGCCAGCCAGCAGCCCTGGATGATGGTGATGAGCGGCCGCGAGGTGGGGCCCAGGATGGCGACGTGGTCGCCGGGCACCAGGCCGCGGGCCTGCAGCGACGCGGCCACCACCTTCGCGTCGGCGTGGATCTGCCACCACGGCACGAACGAGTCGCCTTCGGCGGGCATGACGCTGGGGCCGACGAACCGGACACCCGTGGGCCGCTCGGCGGCGGCGACCAGTCGGGCGATGATCGAGTCGTCACCGAATGCAGTCGTACTTGGCATGACCTGCAACGGTAGTACCACCATGACGAACTTTCTGGATCTCAGCCACGTGGTCACCGACGGCCTGGTCACGTATCCCGGCCTGCCGGCGCCGCACGTGTTCGACCACCTCACGCGTGAGGCCGCGGAGGGCATCTACGGCCCCGGCGTCACGTTCCAGATCGGCATGATCACCATGTGCAGCAACACGGGCACGTACATCGACATGCCGTTCCACCGCTTCGCCGACGGGCACGACCTCACCGGTCTGCCGCTGGAGCAGGTCAGCCAGGTGCCCGGCGTGTGCCTGGACTGCCGCGGCATGCCGGTCATCGGTGCCGACGTGCTCGACGGGGTGGACCTCGCCGGCACGGCCGTGCTGTTCCTCACCGGGCACAGCGCACACTTCGGCACACCCGACTACCTGGTGGGTCACCCGTACCTGTCGGTCGCAGCCGCCGAGCGCCTCGTGCAGGGCGGTGCCGCCGTGGTGGGCATCGACTCGTTGAACATCGACGCCATCGAGGGCCCCGCCGGCCAGGGACGGCCGGTGCACACGGCGCTGCTCGGCGCCGCCATCCCCATCGTCGAGCACCTCACCAACATCCAGGCACTCCCCCGGTCCGGGTTCACGTTCTCCGCCGTGCCGCCGAAGGTGGCCGGCATGGGCACCTTTACTGTCAGGGCGCACGCGGCACTCACCTCGTAGAATCGGTGCGCCATGAACGACACCGGTACCCCTCCTCCTGTTGACACCCCTGCGCACCGGTACACGGGCGCGCTCGCCCAGGACATCGAGGCCCGCTGGCAGGACCACTGGGAGGCGAACCGCACGTTCGAGGCGCCGAACCCCGCCGGGCCGCTGGCCGACCCGTCGGCCGTGGCCGGTCGCCCGAAGAAGTTCATCCTCGACATGTTCCCGTACCCCAGCGGCGCGGGCCTGCACATGGGCCATCCGCTGGGCTTCACCGCCACCGACATGTACGCCCGCTACTCACGTGCCACCGGCCACAACGTGCTGTACACGATGGGGTTCGACGCGTTCGGTCTGCCGGCCGAGCAGTACGCCGTGCAGACCGGCACGCACCCGCGCATCACCACCGAGGCCAACGTCGCCAACATCCGCCGCCAGCTGCGCCGCCTGGGCCTGAGCCACGACCTGCGCCGCAGCATCGACACCA
>CBHWEI010000101.1:0-12295 GCA_966112835.1 uncultured Acidimicrobiaceae bacterium | reverse complement strand
CGTAGGTGCGGATGTCGTCCTCGGCCTCGGTCTTGTTCTTCGACGGCTTCGAACCCAGGTAGTTGCGGGCCTCGTCGAGCAGGGCGACGTCGTGCTCGGTCCAGCGGACGTCGTCGACCGTCGCCGCACGCGGTCGGTACAGCGCCAGGTAGTCGGCCTCGGACAGGTGCTTCTGGCCGGCCAGCTTCAGCAATGCACGGCTGCCGAACAGGTCGTGCAGCAACTGCGCCGGCGTGAGCACCGGCCACATGCGCTCGAGCGCCTCGCGCACCTCGGGCAACGAACGCACGGCGTCGCGCACCTCGTTGGGCATGACATCGCCGAGTCGCGACGACGCGGCCAGGGCCGACCACACCTCGCCCTCCACCCAACGCCGAGCGGCGTTGTGGCGGCGGAAGCGGCGCTGCGCGGCCTTCACGATGCGCAGGCTGTCCTCCACGCGCAGACGCACGTAGCCGGTGCGGAACGGCACCACCAGGTCGTCCTTCAACGGACGCTCGCGATCGGTGACGGCCTGGTCGATCACCAGGCTCATGCGCGTGTCGCCCTTCACCCGTGCGGCCAGCAGCGAGTCGGCGGGGTCGATGCCGTAGCGGGCCCAGCGGACGTCGCTGACCAGATCGGCCAGCACGACCTGCTCGACACCGGCTTCGCCCAGCGACGGCAGCACGCGCTCGATGTAGCGCAGGAACACGCGGTTCGGGCCGATGACCAGCACGCCCTGGTCCTCCAGCGGGAACCGGTAGGTGTACAGCAGGTAGGCGGCACGGTGCAGCGCGACGACGGTCTTGCCGGTGCCGGGACCACCCTGCACCACCAGCACACCCGCCTGTGGCGAGCGGATGATCTCGTCCTGCTCGCCCTGGATGGTGGCGACGATGTCGCCCAACTGGCCGGTACGGCCCTGCGACAGCACGGCCAGCAGGGTGCTGTAGCCGCGGATGCCGTCGGGCGACGTGCCGGTCTCGCTGTCGTCCTCGGCGCCGATGCCCAAGTGGCCCTCGCCGAACAGTTCGTCCTCGATGCCCAGCAGCTGGCGGCCCTGCACGTGGAAGTGGCGACGGCGCACCAGGCCCAGCGGCTCGCGGCCGGTGGCGCGGTAGAACGGCTCGGCCACCGGGGCCCGCCAGTCGACCACCACGGGGTCGGCGTTCTCGTCGGCCACTGCGAGACGGCCGATGTGGAAGCTCTCGAATTCGTCGCCGGCACCCGCGTCGTCGCCGGCACGGTCGATGCGACCGAACACCAGCGCCATGTCGCCCAGGTCCAACTGCGTGAGCCGGTTGAACACGGCCTCGTCGAACACGTCGCGCTCGTAGCGGGCCTGAAAGGTGCCGCCCAGCGTGCCTTCGTGCAGGCCACGCATCTTCCACGCGTCGGCCTTGCTCTGCTCGAGGCAGTGGTACGCGAAGTCGATGAACTCCTGCTCAGCGGGAAGATCGGGGTGGTGCTGCGTCATGAGAACGAAGGTCCCGTCGCGGGCGGGGGGCCCGAAACAAGGGTTCAGCAACTCTATCGGCGCCGTTTCCGACCACCACCGACGTGCCCGACATGAGCGGATCCGCTAACATGGCGACGTGATCACCGGTTCGTCGCTCCGCGAACTGCGCCACCGCAGCGGCCGCACCCAGGCCGACGTCGCGCGCGCCACGGGCATCCCGGTCACGGTGCTCAGCGCGTACGAACGGGGCCGCCGCCAACCCGGCGCCGACACGGCCGCGCGCATCGTCGACGCGCTGGGGTTCCGGGTGCAGTTCGTGCCCCGCACCGACCCGGCCGTGCAGGCGCAGCGCCTGGCCGACGTGCTGCTGCTGGCCGAGGCCCTGCCCTACCGGCCCCGGCCGCTTGCCGCAGCCCGCCGATGACCACGCTGCCGCAGCGCATCGTCACCCTGGCCGACGCGCTCGACGCCGCCGGCCTGCCGTGGGCGCTCGGTGGCGCACTCGCGTTGGCCTACGCCACCGAGGAACCCCGCGCCACACGCGACATCGACGTGAACGTGTTCGTGCCCGCCGCGCAGGCCGCCCAGGTGTTCTCGGCGCTGCCCGACGGCGTCCGGTACGGCGACGACGACGTGCAGGCCGTGCGCCGCGACGAGCAGGTCCGCCTGTGGTGGGACGACACGCCGGTCGACCTGTTCTTCTCGGCCGACCCGTTCCACCACGAGGTGGACCGGCGATGCCGCACCGTGCCGTTCCAGGGTCGCGACGTGCGCGTGCTGTCGGCAGAGGACCTCGCCGTGTTCAAGGCTCTCTTCGACCGCCGCCGCGACTGGGTGGACATCGAGACCATGGTCGAGAGCGACGCCATCGACCTCGGCGTGGCCGCCGATCGGCTCCGCCAGGTCATCGGCGACGACGACCGCGTCGCCCGCCTGCGTTCCCTCCGCCGCTGAACTTCCACTGCAGTGGTTCGGCTGCCGCGCCGATGAACAACGCACGTGCGCGTCGAACTGGGGGACGCGGCGCTGCGCCGAGGCGCAGGGAGGGAGACCACCATGTCCGTGTTCAATCGTTCCACCGACGGCTTCGAGCAGGCCGAACCGAACCGCCGCGAAGTGCTGCTGGCCGCCGGCGGCCTGGCCGCAGCGACCGCCATCGCCGGCAACTCGGGCGGCGGTCACGTCGCCGACAAGAAGCGCCCCGCGAAACCGCACCTGACGGTGGCCATCGCCGACACCCGCATCACCGCCACGTTCGATGCCGTCGCGTTCTCGTGGGGCGGGTCGGCCACGACGTCGATCACCGGAGGCGGTGGCGGTGGCGCGAGCGCCGGCCGGCCGGTCCTGCAGGACCTGTCGCTCACCAAGTACGTCGATGCGAACTCGCCGAAGCTGTTCCTCACACTCGTCACCGGCCGCCATCTGCAGACGGTCACGCTCACGTGGATCGGCGCCACCGGCGCACCCACGGTGAAGATCACCTTGGAGGACGTGTTGGTGACCTCGCTCTCCGAGGGTGGCAGCGCCGACGAGCAACGGCTGACCGAGAACCTGTCGCTGAACTTCCGCACGATCGAGTTCGCCTACGACGGCGTGCACGCCGGCTACGACGTGGCGACCACCCGCATCTTCTGACGAGCCGCGCCGGTCCGCGGCCGCGGCTAGCTCGTGGTGGCGATGCCGCCGTCCACCGGGATGACCGCACCCGTGATGTAGCTGCCCGCACGGCTGGACAGGAACACCGCCACACCGGCCATGTCGTCGGGCCGGCCGATGCGGCGCAGCGGCGCGGACTGGGCGATGTTGTCGCCGAACGCCCGCAACGTGGCCGCCATCATCTTGCTCTCGAACGGGCCGGGCGCGACCGCGTTCACCGTGATGTGCTCGGGCCCCAGCTTGCGCGCCAGCGCACGGGTGAGGTGGTGCACACCGGCCTTGCTGGCGGCGTAGCTGTACGTGTCCATCGGGTTCACGTGGAGACCGTCGATGGAGCCGATGTTGATGACGCGGGCCGGGTCGTCGGGCGACGCCGCGGCACGCAGGTTCGGCAGCAGCTTCTGGGTGAGGAAGAACACGCCCTTCACGTTGGTGTCCATCACCTTGTCCCACGCGTGCTCGTCGAAGTCGTCGAGCGGCATGCCCCACGTGGCACCGGCGTTGTTCACCAGGATGTCCAGCACCGGCTTGCGCGCCGCCACATCGGCGGCCAGCGCCTCGACGCCCTCCACCGTGCTGACGTCGGCGCGCACGGCCTCGACGTGGCCGAACTGGGCCAGTGCCTGCTGGGCCTCGTCCAGCTCGTGCTGCTTGCGCGAACTGATGATGACCGAGGCCCCGGCCTGCAGCAGGCCCTGGGCGATCATGAAGCCGATGCCGCGGCTGCCGCCGGTGACCAGGGCGTGCTTGCCCTCGAGCGAGAAGAGATCCGTCATGCCGGACATCCTGCCGGACGGCCCCTCCAGATAGCGTGCCGGACGATGTCCGGCGCACCCACCAACGTCTCGAACGTCCCGTTCCTCGACGCCGCCGCCGGTCGCCCGGCGTCGCACACCCCGGTGTGGTTCATGCGCCAGGCCGGACGCAGCCTGCCCGAGTACCGGGCGTTGCGCGGCGAGGGCAGCATCCTCGACGCCATCAAGAACGTCGACCTGTCGGTCGAGCTCACCCTGCAGCCCGTGCGCCGGTACGGCGTCGATGCCGCCGTGCTGTACAGCGACATCGTCTTGCCAGCCCACGCCGTCGGCTTCGGCATCGACGTCGCCCCCGGCACCGGCCCGGTGTGCGCGCAGCCGTTCCGCAGCGCCGACGACCTGGCCCGCCTGCGCCCGTTCGAACCCGAGGCCGACACGCCCTACGTGCTCGACACGGTGCGCGCCCTGGCGAAGGAACTGCCCCCCGAGGTTCCGCTGCTGGCGTTCGCCGGCGCGCCGTTCACCGTGGCCAGCTACCTCATCGAGGGCCGCCCCAGCCGCACCTACGAGCACACCAAGCGCATGCTGCACACCGCGCCCGACCTGTGGCACGCGCTCATGGAGCGCCTGGTGCAGCACGCGGTCTCGTCCATCAGCAGCCAGCTCGCCAACGGCGGCGGCGCGTTCCAGCTGTTCGACAGCTGGGCCGGCACCCTCAGCCGCGCCGACTACGACCGGTTCGTGCTCCCCCACTCGCAGGCCGTGTTCACCCAGCTGCGCGAACTGCACCCTGACGCGCCGGGCATCCACTACGGCGTCGGTTGCGACCACCTGCTGGAGAGCATGTACGCCGCCGGGCCGCGCATCCTCGGCCTGGACTGGCGCACCCCCATCACCCAGGCCCGGGCCCGCATGGGCGCCGACCTGGTGGTGCAGGGCAACCTCGACCCCGTGCTCGCCCTGGCCGGCACCGAGCCCGCGCTGCGCGGCGCCGACGCAGTGCTGGCCGACAACGCGCTCGCCGACGGCACGCAGCACCCCGGCCACATCTTCAACCTGGGCCACGGCGTGCACCCGCCCACCGACCCCGACGTGCTGACCGCAGTGGTCGCACACGTGCACGAACGGACCGCCCGATGACCCCCTCCGAACAGACCGCCGTCCTGCTGATGGCCTACGGCACGCCGCGCACGAGCGAGGAGATCGAGCCGTACTACACCGACATCCGCCGCGGTCGCCGGCCCACGCCTGAGGCACTCGCCGACCTCACCGCCCGCTACGAGGCGCTCGGTGGCACCAGCCCGCTGGCGGCGCGCACCGAGTCGCAGCGCGACGCGCTGCAGGCCGCGCTCGACGCCGCCGCACCCGGCCAGTACGTGGTGAGCCTGGGCCTGAAGCACGCCGCGCCGAAGATCGAAGAAGCCGTCGAGGCCATCGCCGCGCAGGGCTTCCGTCGCATCGTCGGCCTGGTGCTGGCGCCGCACTACTCCACCTTCAGCATCGGCCAGTACCACGACCGTGCCCGTGCCGCCGCCGAGCCGCACGGCATCCAGTTCCAGGGCATCGACAGCTGGGCCACCGAGCCCGCGTTCGTGCAGTTCATCGCCACCGACCTGGCGGCGAAGCTGGCCACCATGCCCGAGAACACCAAGGTGCTGTTCACCGCGCACTCGCTGCCGCAGCGCATCATCGATGCCGGCGACCCGTACCCGAACGAACTGCGGTCCACCGCCGAAGCCGTCGCCGCCGCCGTGGGCCTGGGCCACTGGAGCAACTGGGCCATCGCCTGGCAGAGCGCCGGCCGCACCCCCGAGCCGTGGCTGGGGCCCGACATCCTGGCCGTCATCGACGACCTGGCCGGATCCGAGAACCACGCGGCGCGCACCCAGGGCGTGCTCGTCAGCGCGGTCGGCTTCGTCGCCGACCACCTGGAAGTGCTCTACGACCTGGACATCGAGGCCGCGCACCGCGCCGCCGGCCACGGCATCGCGTTCGCCCGCACCGCGTGCGTCAACGACGACCCCACCGTCATGGCCGCCCTCGCCCAACGGGTGATCGCAGGCGTCTGACATGGCCGACCGCACTCGCCGCGTCGCCGTCGTCGGTGGCGGCATCGCCGGACTGGCCGCCGCGCACGCACTGATCGGCAAGGGCGCACCGGTGGTGCTGTTCGAAGGCGACGACCGCCTGGGCGGCAAGCTGCACACGTCGCCGTTCGCCGGCCACGACGCCATCGACGAAGGGCCCGATGCATTCCTGGCCCGACTGCCGTGGGGCACCGCGCTCGCCCGCCAGGTGGGGTTGGGCGACACGCTGGTCTCCCCCGCCGCCGGCAAGGCCGCGGTGTGGTGGAACCAGCTGCACGACATCCCCCAGGGGCTGCTGCTGGGCATGCCCACCGACGTGATGGCGCTGGCCAAGAGCAAGCTCATCTCGTGGCCCGGCAAGCTGCGTGCCGCCACCGAACCGTTCCGGCCGCGCACGTCGCTCGAGGCCGACTCGCTGGGCGCGTTCGTGCGCGACCGCTTCGGCGACGAGGTGCACCTGCGCCTGGTCGACCCGCTCGTCGGCAGCATCTACGCCGCCGACACCGACCACTTCAGCCTGGCCGCCGTGCCGCAGATCGCCGACCTCGCCGGCAAGTCGCGCAGCATCCTCGTCGCCGGCCGGAAGATGCCCACACCGTCCCCCACCGCCGGCCCCGTGTTCTACGCACCCGCCGGTGGCATGGGCGCGCTCGCCGCATCCACCGCCGCAGCTGCCACAGCCGGCGGCGCCGACCTGCGCGTGGGCGCCGCCGTCACCGAGCTCGCCGCCGACGGCGACGGCTGGCGGGTGAACGGCGAATCGTTCACCGGCGTGGTGCTGGCCTGCCCGGCAGCCGCCGCGGCGCGGCTGCTGTCCACCGTGTCGCCCGACGTCGCCACGTCGCTCGCTGCCGTGCCGGTGGCCGACGTGGCCATGGTGGCCCTGGCCGTCCCCGCTGCCGACTGGCCCGAGCGGCTGCGCGGCATGAGCGGCTACCTGGTGCCCAAGCCCATGCAACGCCTGGTCACCGCCGTCTCGTTCGGTTCGCAGAAGTGGCAGCACTGGGACGTGCCCGGCCAGGTGGTGCTGCGCGTGTCGCTGGGCCGCGACGGCCTGCCCGTGCTGCACCTGGGCGACGAGCAACTGCTGCACTCGGCCATCGACGAAGTGGGCCGCCACCTGGGCCTCGACCTCGCCCCCACCGCCTCGCGCATCACCCGCTGGGCCGGCGCGTTCCCTCAGTACCGCCCGCACCACGCCGCCGCGGTCGCCGCCGCACAGGTCGCACTGCCCGCCGGGTTGGCGTTGGCGGGTGCCAGCTATCACGGCATCGGCGTGCCGGCATGCATCAACAGCGCGCAGAAAGCCGCGGCGGCGCTGGCAGACTGATGTCGATGTTGCGACGTACGGCGATCGTCCTTCTGGCGGGCCTCGCACTCGTCGCGTGCGGCAGCGACGGGCGACAGGCGGCCGACACCACCTCCGCGGTCACTGCCGCGCCCACCACCACGTCCACCACCAGCACCACGCAGGCGCCGACGACGACGACGACGACCAGCACCACGCTGCCGCCGACCACCACCACCGAGGCGCTGCCGGTGCCCGCACCGGCGCCCGACCCGCACGCACCCGAACCCATCGTCGAGGTCGGCACCATCGAGATCCCCAAGATCGGTGTCACCAAGACCATGTTCGAAGGCGTGTCGCTGACGGTGCTCGACCACGGCCCCGGCCACTGGCCCGGTTCGGCCATGCCGGGCCACCGCGGCAACGTGGTCATCGCCGGTCACCGCACCAGCCACGACAGGCCGTTCCGCAACATCGACCAGTTGACGGTGGGCGACGTGGTGAACCTCACCACGCTGGAAGGCACGTTCGTGTACGAGGTGGTCGGCACCGAGGTGGTCACACCCGACGCCATCCACATCATCGATCAGACCGACGGGTACACGGCCACCATGTTCGCCTGCCACCCACCGGGGTCCACGCGGCAGCGCATCGTGGTGCATCTGAAGCTGCAAGGCACCTGATCAACGGGGATACCCCGATTCTCACCCCCTCAGCGACTTGAATACTGGAATCGCCGGCCGACACGGCTGGTGAGCCAGAGGAGTCTGCCCTGAACAGTTCGCCCGACGACGCCGGGTCGGCAGCAGCCGATACGCGTGTGCACGATCGTGCCGTGGTGGCGCGCGCACTGGGCGGCCACCTGACGTCGGCGTATCAGCCCATCGTCAACCTCCTCCGCAACCGGGTCATCGGCTACGAGGCGTTGCTGCGCTACCGCGGCGAACAGGGCAAGTCGTCGCCCGTCTTCTCCACGCTCGAACTGCTCGCCGCCGCCGACCGCGTCGGCCGCCGCGCCGAGATGGAAGCGATGGCGCTGCGCGCCGCGCTGCGCGCGTTCGACGACGTGCCGCACCAGTGCTTCCTGTCGCTGAACATCAGCATCGAGTCGCTCGCCGACGAGCGCGTCACCGCGCCGCTCGTCGAGTACGGCAACCTCGACGGCATCGTCATCGAACTGCCCCGGCAGGGTCTGCAACTGCTGTCCGAGAGCCGCGAGGCGCTCGACATGCTGCGCGACCGCGGCGCCGCCGTCGCCGTGGGCGAACCGGTGCTCGACGCCGACGTGCTCGCCAAGCTGCTGGAACTGCAGCCCGGCTACATGAAGCTGGACCATCGCCTGGTGGGCGGTGTGGCCCGCAGCCGCTCCAAGCTCGCCATCGTGTCGTCGCTGCGGCAGCTGGCCGAGCACCTGGACATCGGTGTCATCGCCCAGGGCATCGAGCAGCTGGCCGACCTGCACACGCTCGAACGGCTGGGCATCGAGCTGGGCCAGGGCTACCTGCTCGCCCGGCCGGCCACCGACGCCCGCTTCGTCGCCAGCCTGGCCAGCCTCGACTCGCTGCGCGTCGGCAACCAGCGCACCGTCACCCGCCTGCAGTCGCTGCTCGAGCCCGTGGCCGAGCTCACCGAGGACGACCTCGACTCGCCGCTACCCGAGGGCAGCGACCTGACGTTCGAGGTCATCGTCTCTGCCCTGCAGGAGCCGCTCGCCGTGCTGCGCCGCCGCGGCCGCCGGGTCGAGCACCTGCCGCTGACACTCATCGACGTGCGCACCACGCTGCAAGAGGCCGCGCTGGTCGCGCTGCAGCGCACCGAGAGCACCCGCTTCGAGCCGCTGGTGTGCGTCGACGAGCTGGGCACCTGTGTGGGCGTGCTGCGCATCGACCACCTCATGCGCGAGCTCGCCCGCGACGGTCAGGCCGAGGCTCTCATGGCCGCCGACCCCGCACCGCACTCACCGCGCCCCGGCCACGGCTCGCGCCGCCCGGGCCGTCACCCCAAGCGCTGACCCGCCCCGCCTGTCACGCAGAACTCAAGTTCGGGAGGAGGGGGTGGCGACGTCGGTGTCGGCGGCCACCTCCAGCAGCGTGGCAACGCCCATGTCCAGACGGGCCTGCCACGTGGAGTTGCGGGCCAGTGCGGCGCAGAACGCGGCACGGCGGACACTGCCGGGCAGGCCGGGGTCGGGCTTGGGCACCGACTCGTACATGGTGGCGAACCAGGCGGCCAGGGCGGTGATCGCCTCGGTGCGGTACTGGGCGACGCGCTGGATGCTGATCCCCATCTCCTCGGCCAGGTCCACCAGCCGGTCCTCGCCCCACGTGGTGCGCACCAGGACCGAACGCAGCGGCTCGGGCAGCTGGGTGACCGCTTCGCGCAGCGCACCGAGCAGCTCCTGCTGCGACAACTTCTCCGACGGCTCGTGCTGCCACGAGGCCAGGGCACGCTCGCTGGCCGACGACTGCGCGTCGTCCAACGACACCAGCGCCAGGTTCGAGGCGGCCTGCAGCCGCGTCCGCACCACGTCGACGTCGATCGCCGCGGCCTCGGCCACTTCGGGCAGGGTGGGCACGCGGCCGAGCTGCTGGGTGAGGTCGTCCACCATGGTGCCCAGCTCGCGCATCGAGCGGCGCAGGCGGCGCGGGGCGATGTCGTTCGACCGCACCACCTCGTACATCTCGCCACGCACGCGGGCCGAGGCGAAGGCGGTGAACGGCACGCCGTAGTTCGGGTCGAAGCGGCGGGCGGCCTCGACCAGGCCCAGCACGCCGGCCGACCACAGGTCGTTGCGCTCGACGTGACGGGGGAAGCGACGGGCGGCCTGCGCGACCAGACGGTCGACCAGCCACAGGTGGTCCTCCACCAGCTGGCGGGGGTTCACGCCGTCGTGCTCGCCGGCCTCGTCGTCGGTCATGCCCAACTCGCCGAGATCGACGGTGTCGCCGTGATCGACGGCCTCGCCGTCGGCAGCCGTGTCGACAGCCATGTCGACCGAGTCGGCCGTGTCGGCATCGGTGGTGGCGTTCGCCGACCGCGCGCTCGCGGCGTGCATCCGTGCCACTCGTTGTTCCTTCACCGCACGAGCCATCGCTGCGATGTCGCCCTTGTCCCGCCCGCTCACCGCAAAGGCCTCCTTGAAATCGGGTTCGTGTGACCGACCGTGAGGGCCGAATGGGCAGACCGGCCCATACCCCGTTCAGCCCGCACCAGTTCAGGAGGACCGCATGATCCAGGGCATCACGCCGGTGAGCGGCAGCACCGCCACGACGGCCCCGGAAGCGCTCTCATCGGTGACGCTGGGCCAGATGATCACCGCCGGCATGGGCACGCTCACCTCGATGACGCTGGGCGGCATGACCGGCACCGCCGCCATCGGCGCCACCTCCGGCCTCGGCGCCGCCGACCAGGCCATGGACGCCCCGGCCGAGCTGCGGGCGTACGGCAACGGCCGCATCCCCGCCGCGCTGCTGACGCCCATCGGCATCGGCCAGCACAAGCTGTGGGGCCCTGCCGCCCAGGCGTTCATGAAGATGCGCAGCGCCGCCGGCGCCGACGGCGTGGGCCTGTCCGTCACCGACAGCTACCGCAGCTACGACAACCAGGTGCTCCTGGCCGCCCAGAAGGGGCTGACGAAGAACGGCGGCTGGGCCGCGGTGCCGGGTACCAGCGAGCACGGCTGGGGCCTTGCGGTGGACGTGGACGTGGACCAGCGTGGCTTCCAGTGGCTGAAGGCCCACGGCGCCGAGTACGGCTGGGTGCAGCGCTCCGCCCGCGAGCCCTGGCACTGGGAGTACAACGGCCAACCCACCAAGCCCTGACCCCCTTCCGGCACCACCGGGGTTCTGGTTGCGATTCTTCCCAAATCGGCTTCTGGTTGCGTCTGTTCCCGGAATCCGGGAACAAACACAACCAGTTCACGCTCGCAGCAGGCCCGGTGCCCATCGTCGAACGTTCTCGACGATGCGGGCCACCACGGCGTCGGGCTGAGTGGTCAGCATGCGCCAGGTGAACTGAACGATCACGTAGCCGGCGGCGGTCAGCTCACCGTTCCGCACGCGGTCGAACTCGAACTGGTCACGATCCAGACCGTGGACTCCCCACCCGTCGCATTCGATGACGAGGTTCGTCCCGTCGATCAGGAAGTCGACCTCGTACCCCATGACCAGCGCATGGAAGGTGACCGGGGGAAGTCGGTGGCGGCGGATCAACTCGATCATCTTCGCCTCGAGCATCGAGTCCGGCGGCAGGTCCTCACCGAGCCAGCGTTCGAGCGCATTGCGAAGTGGGGTGACACCACTGCGGCCACGCTTCGCGTGTCGAATCATCGTGCGCCGGACCGAGGCCGGCGACGTGACCTTCGACGACAGCACCTCGATGAGGGCGTCGTACACCGCGTCGGGATCGACGGCACCGAGGTCGAGCAGCATGCGCATGGGGTTGGTCGTCGGCACGCCACGGCGGATGACCGGACGCAGATCGGCGCGATCACGTGGATGGTGTGCGACGACGCCCTCCAGACGAGAGGTGCGGGTCCGAGCACCCAGGATGACGTCGATCGGGTCAGAGTCCGGCCGAGGCACATCCCACAGCGATGACGACGTCCGGTGCGACGTGAGCGTGCCGTCGCCGGCACCCCACACGGCTGCGAGGGCGCGCTGTTCGAACGTCTCCGGCGCCCCCCTGAGCCGGGCAACGTTCGGGTGGATCTGCTCCAGCTGCTGCGCTGCGATCGCCCGGTACCACGCACTGTCGCTGACGCCCATCGAACGAGCGCGCTGTCGGCAGATCAGCCCGTGGTGGCGAGTGGCGAACGTGTCGATCTGATCCAGCTTCACGCCCACACTGGGTACGGCGTGACGGCCCGATCGGCAGAACGAGCCGCGGCCGCAGAACTGGTTGCGTCTGTTCCCGGATTCCGGGAACGAATGCAACCAGAAGCCGATTTGGGAAGAATCGCAACCAGAACCCCTGGGGAACCCGTTGGGGGTACGGGGGGGGGGGGTCAGATCCGGCGGACGGGGGAGGCTTCGACGGCGAGCTCGGGCGGGGCCTCGAGAGACACAAT
>CBHWEI010000100.1:0-12433 GCA_966112835.1 uncultured Acidimicrobiaceae bacterium | reverse complement strand
GGGTGACGCATGCGTTGGCGTCGCTGCCGGTGATGAGGAAGTTCTGCGCCTCGGGATCGGCGGGCGGGAACGTGCCCGGCGTGGTGGATTCGGAATCGACGAGCGTGGACTGGACGCCCGTCGGCGGCACCGCCGGTGCGCTGGTGTTGACGACGGCGCGTGAGGTCTGCAGACGGTTGTCGAGCTGGTTCTTGCCCCACAGCAGCCCGACCGCGCCGGCCAGGCACCCGATGACGAGCGCGATGTTCACACCGAGCACGACTTTCTGCGCGGTGGTGTGACGCGGCTGGAACGATGCCGCAGGCTGCTCAGGGGTGGGGGTCTCCATTGCGGGTGACAGGCTAGTGGCAGTTCAGGTCGGGTTAGGGTCGCGGCCGTGCTCGCCGAAGATCCGCCCGACTGGGTGCAGAAACTGCAGAACTCGCACCTCTGGATTCCGGTGCGCATCGCGCTCGCGTTGCTGGTGGCGTACCTGCTCACGCTGCTGGTCCAGCGGGCCATCCGCCGGTTCGTGCGGCGAACCATCGAGCTGCCGGGCGTCGACCCCGCCCGGGCCGAGGGGCGTCAGCGGGCACTCGCCGGCGCACTGCGCGGCGCGCTCATCGGCGTCATCTGGACCATCGCGGTCATCACCATCATCGGCGAGATGGGCATCAACATCGGTGCCTTCGTGGCCACGGCCACGGTGGTCGGCGGCGCCGTCGCCTTCGGCGCCCAGCAGCTGGTCCGCGACGTCATCAGCGGCCTGTTCGTGCTGTCCGAGGACCAGTACGGCGTGGGCGACGTGGTCGACCTGGGCCATGCCACCGGCACCGTCGAGCGCATCACGCTGCGGTCGGTGCGCCTGCGCGACGGCTCGGGCGCCATCTGGCACGTGCCGCACGGAGGCGTGCTGCGCGTGGCCAACCTGTCGAAGGACTCGATGGCCGTGCTGGACATCGAGGTGTCGCGGTCGACGCCGCTCGCCACGCTCGACGTCGAGGCGGCGATGCTGTGCGACGCCCTGGCCGCCGACCCGGAGGCTGCCCCGAACCTGGTCGGCCCGCCACGCGCCATCGGGGTCACCTCGGTCACCGACGACCGCCTGGTCTACCGCCTGGTCGCGGGCACGCTCGCCGGCGCGCACGACGGCGTACGCCGCCGCTGGCGCCGCCTCGCGCTGGAGGCGTTCGAAGCGGGTCAGTTGTCGGCACCGTCGCTCGCTGCACCGGTCGTCCACGTCAACACCGTGGCGCCCGCCCCGGAGGAATGATGGAACCGACGCAACCCGAGCCGCAGCCGCCCGCGCAGTTGCCGCCGCCGCCCGGTCCGTCCCGCGACCTGCCACTCACGCCGCGTCCGTCGGTGCTCGGCCGCCGGGTGGCGGCAGGCTTCATCGATCTGGCGCCGCTCGTGATGATCAGTGCGGGCTTCGCACAACCTGACGACGGCGAAGGGTGGCAGTTCCGCCTCGCCGGGCTCGGCCTTCTGGCGTTCGGCATCGTCGCGCTCGCCTACTACTTCGTGTGCGAAGCGGTCACCGGCACCACGCCGGGCAAGCGGTTGGTCGGCCTCACCGTCATCGACGAGCACGGCGGCCGGCCGAGCGTCGGTACGGTGGCGAAGCGCACGCTGCTCCGACCCGTCGATGCGTTCCCCTTCGCTTACCTGGTGGGCTTCATCGCAGTGGCCGCGTCCACTGACAACCAGCGCCTGGGCGACATGGTGGCCCGGACGCGCGTGGTCTCGCTGGCCGAGGCGCAGGTCGAGGCGAACGACTTCGGCGGCGCACCACCCCGAAGCCGTCCGGTGTTCCTGGCGGTCGTGGCCGTGTTGGCCATTGCGGGTGGCATCGTCGGTGTCGTCAGCCTGGTCGGCCAGACGGCGCCGGGCGACCGGCTGGGCTCGTTCGAGATCGAGCGCGACATGAAGCCGCGCATCGCCGAGATCATGGGCGCGTTCGAGGACCCCGACCCGGAAGCCATCAACGCGCTCTTCGTCGACGGCGTGTCCACCGTCGCGCAGATCGACGATCTGCTGGGGAAGATCGACGCTGCATTCGGCCCGTACCAGGGCTCGTACGAGGTGGTCGACCACCGCAAGGTGATCGGTGCGAACGTGAACGAGCTCGACGGCACGTTCAACCTGATGCAGTTCCAGCTCGATGCCGAGTTCGAGAATGGTCAGCAGACCGTCATCATCACGTTCGCCGACGTCGATGGACAGTTGGAGATGTTGGCCTGGAACGTCGCCCGATAGGCGACGGCCGGGCCGCTGGGGTCAGCTTTCGGTGTCGGCCGGCGCGAGGGTGACGGCGACCGACAGTTCGTCGGCCTCCACCCACTGCACCTCGGCGATGCTGCCGGCGTCGCACAGGTCGCCCTGCGCGGCGCGGACCGCGGCCAGCACGTCGGCCGGTGCGCTGAACACCGCCAGCGACACGGCGGCCTTCTGGCTGGCCTTGGCCTCGGTCTTGGCACGGCGCACACCGGCGAGCACCTCGCTGACCGGGTCGAGCATGGCGTCGTCGCCTCCGGCACCACCGGCGGGCCACGACTGCGCGTGCACCGAGCCCTGCCGCCACCAGCTCCACACCTCGTCGGTGACGAACGGCAGGAACGGCGCGAACAGGCGGTGGATGGCGTGCAGCGCGGTGCGCAGCGCGGCCAGCGCGCTGTCGCGTGCGGCCTCGCCGTGTCCGTTGTAGGCGCGACCCTTCACCAGTTCGACGTAGTCGTCGCAGAACCACCAGAAGTACGCCTCGACCAGTTCGAGCGCACGTGCGTAGTCGAACCCGTCGAACGCGGTGGTGGCGTCGGCGACCACGCGGTCCAGACGGGCCAGCATGGCCAGGTCGATGGCCTCGGTGGGGGTGGCGCCGGCCGGCGGCTCGCCGAACGTCAGCACGAACTTGGTGGCATTGAGCAGCTTCGTGGCCAGCTTGCGGCCGGTCTTCATCTGCCCCTCGTCGAGCGCGGTGTCCACGCCCGGACGGCCGCTGGCCGCCCAGTAGCGGATGGCGTCGGTGCCGTACTGCTCGAGCAGGTTGATGGGCGTGACCACGTTGCCCTTGCTCTTCGACATCTTCTTGCGGTCGGGGTCGAGGATCCAGCCGCTGAGCGCGGCGTTGCTCCACGGCGCCCGGCCGTGCTCGTGATGGCTGCGCACCATGGTGGCGAACAGCCAGGTGCGGATGATGTCGTGGCCCTGCGGGCGCACGTCGAACGGGAAGACCGAGTCGAACAGCGAGTCGGCCTCTTCCCACGCGGCGGCGATGTGCGGGGTGAGCGACGACGTGGCCCACGTGTCCATCACGTCGGGGTCGCCGATGAACCCGCCCGGCACGCCGCGCTGGTCGTTCGTGAACCCGGCGGGGCAGTCGGTGCTGGGGTCGACGGGCAGCTGGTCGATGGAGGGGACGAGCACGTCGTCGTACTTCGGGTTGCCGTCGGCATCGAGGCGGTACCACAGCGGGATGGGCACGCCGAAGAAGCGCTGCCGGCTGACCAACCAGTCGCCGTTCAGGCCGCCCACCCAGTTCTCGTAGCGGTGCTGCATGTACGCCGGGTGCCAAGTGACGTCGTTGCCGCGGGCCACCAGGGCGTCGCGCAGCGCCGTGTCGCGGCCGCCGTTGCGGATGTACCACTGACGCGTGGCGACGATCTCGAGCGGGCGCGAACCGCGCTCGTAGAACTTCACCGGGTGCGTGATGGGTCGCGCCTCGCCCAGCATCTCGCCCGACGCCTGCAGCAGCTCGACCATCTTCTTCTGCGCCTGCTTCGGTGCGAGCCCGGCGATCTGCGCGTACGCCTCCTGGCCGGCGGGGGTGGTGATCCACGCCGGGCATTCGCCGGCGAAGCGACCGTCGAAGCCGATGAGCGCACGTGATGGCAGATTCAGCTCGCGCCACCAGGTGACGTCGGTGACGTCGCCGAAGGTGCAGATCATGGCGATGCCCGTGCCCTTTTCGGGGTCGGCCAGGTGGTGGGCCAGCACGGGCACGTCCACCTCGAACAGCGGGGTGCGCACCGTGGTGCCGAAGAACGGCTGGAACCGCTCGTCGTCGGGGTGGGCCACCATGGCCACGCAGCTGGCCAGCAGCTCGGGGCGAGTGGTGTCGATGACCAGGTCGCCGCCACCGTCCGTACGGTGGAACGCGACCTGGTGGTACGCGCCCGGCATCTCGCGGTCTTCCATCTCGGCCTGGGCGACCGCGGTGCGTTCGTCGATGTCGTACAGCGTGGGCGCGTCCTGCTGGTAGGCCTCGCCGCGCTCCAGGTTGCGCAGGAACGCACGCTGGCTGACGCGGCGGGCGCGCTCGCCGATGGTGGTGTAGAGCAGCGTCCAGTCGACGCTCAGGCCCAGGCGGCGGAACAGGTCCTCGAAGACCTGCTCGTCCAGGTGAGTGACCTCGCGGCACAACTCGACGAAGTTCGGCCGGCTGACCGGAACGGCGCGGTGGTCCTTCGGCACGTCGCCGTGGAACGGCGCGGTGAAGTCGGGGTCGTGCGGCAGCGACGGGTCGCAGCGGACGCCGGTGACGTTCTGCACGCGGCGCTCGGTGGCCAGGCCGTTGTCGTCCCAGCCGATGGGGTAGAAGACGCGCTTGCCGCGCATGCGCTGGTACCGGGCCACCGTGTCGGTGTGGGTGTAGCTGAACACGTGCCCGATGTGCAGCGAACCGCTGACGGTGGGCGGCGGGGTGTCGATGGCGAATACCTCGTCGCGACCCGCAGAACGGTCGAAGCGGTAGGTGCCATCGGCTTCCCACTGCTGCATCCAGCGTGTCTCGATGCCGTCCAGGGACGGCTTGTCAGGGATGTTCGCCATAGTTCGTCAAGGCTACCCAACGACCGGCCCGGGCACCCTGGCCGTTTCGGGGCACCGGCCGGTCACGATGCCAACGCGGCGACGCCCCCGTCCAGCAATCGGGCCAGTTCGGCCCGCGTGCGGATGCCCAACTTGTCGTACACCTTGGCGAGGTGGTTCTCGGCGGTGCGACGCGAGATGAACAGTCGCTCGCCGATCTCCTTGCTGGCCAGTCCCTGGGCGGCAAGCATCGCGATCTCGCGCTCTCGTCGTGTCAGGGCCACCGGACCGGTGTCGACCAGCGGTGCGTGCGCGGCGACGGCGTCGCACCACTGCCGCTGTTCGGCGGCCAGGCCGAGCAGGCGCGTCGCGGCCCGTTGGTCGCCGTCACGGCGGGCCGCGTCACTGGCGTTCGCGTACGCCTCGCTGGCGTACAGGTGCATGCCGCCCTGGGCGAAACGGGTGGCCGCCTCGACGAGCAGGTCGACGTCGCCCGTCGCCACCCCGCGAGCGTGAGTGTGGATGGCGACGAACTGCAGGCCCTGTGCGCCGCCGGCCAATTCGGCCAGCCGCTCGAGCACCTCGTCGGCCCGGTCCAGGCGCACGAGTTCGTACAGCAGGCTGGATTCGCTCGCCTTGTCGTTCCGTGCCCGATGGGCGCGCACCGCCATGCGCAGCGAGTTGCGTGCGTCCTCCGGGAAACCTTTGGCCGCGAGCAACCGGGCACGAGCCAGGTCGGCGCCGAAGTCGAAGACCTTGGCGGGGTGGGTGTCGGCGTCGAACTCGGCCAGCCAGTGCTCGGCCGCGGCGACGTCGCCCGCGCTCGCATGCACCAGGGCGCTGACGCCCACCACCCAGCGCCGGCTGATGCCGGCGCCGCTGACCCGGTTCCACATGGCCGCTGCCTGCTCGACCGGTGCACGCGCGGCGATGGGACGGCCGCAGAAGACGTGGGCCGAGGCCAGCGCGAGCGACGCGATGCCGATCTGGGCTTCGTTCACGGCATTGGTGAGGGCCAGTTCCGCATCCTCGCGGGCGCCGACGCCGTCGCCGGCTGCCACACGGCACATGGACCGGGCACTGATCATCAACCGTTCCGACAGGCTGACGGCCTCCTGCCCGATGATGGCGTACGCCTCGAACGCTCGGGAGAGGACGTCGATCGCGTCGAGTGCCCGCCCGTTGATGCGCAGGGCGTGCGCGGCTGCCAGTGACGCCCGGATGAGCACCTGGTCGGGTCCGTGGGCCAGCAACGGCTCGGCGATGCGCCACGCCTCGTCGAAGTTGGCCGACACCGCCTCGTGGACCGCCTGGTTGGCCAGTACTTCGTCGCGTGTGACCAGCGTGGTGCCCGGGTCGTCGGTGGGCACCTGGGCGAGTGCCTCGGCCACGACGTCGCGCGACCGTTGCAGGTCGCCCGCCACCCAGAACTCCAGTTGCGACTCGGCCATGGCCACGGCCATCAGCGAGCCGCTGGAGTCGGCGATGGTGCGCCAGTCGGCCAGGTGTTCGCGCGCGTCGTCGTATTCGCCGAGTGAGATGAGCGAGTTGGCCAGGTCCAGCCCGGGCAGGAACGCTCGGGTCGAGGCGAACGCGTGGCGGCTGATGCGCTCGGCGAGCACCAGGTCGCCGGCGTGGTACGAGATGGATGCAGCGCGCGCCAGCACGGCGGGATCCAGCGACACGCCGCCGTCCACGGCCAGCCGGGCCAGCTTCAGCACATCGGCGCGACGGCGTGCGCCGGTGGCCTGCAGGTCGCGCGCGAGGGTGGCCAGCACCGCCCGGCGCTGCAGGTGGCCAGTGCCGGCGCGAACGATCTCGCCGTACAGCGGGTGGCTCAGCCGGAGCACCAGGCGGTTGCCCTGCACCTCGCCCTCGACCAGTTCGGCCGCCTCGAGCGCCGCCAGCGTGGCGGCGTCGGCCACGCTGGCCAGTTCGTCGGGGCCGCACGGCTCGGCGAACGCCAGGTGCAGCAACGCCTGGTGGACGTGCGGTTCGAGCGATGCCAATCGGCTGCGCACCAGGTCGCCCAGTCGAGGTGAGCTCACCGGAAGGTCGCCCAGCACGGCCACGCCGCCGGTCCCCTCGCTGAACAGCCCGTGCTCGACCGCGTTGGTGACCAGTTCGTGGATGAACAGCGCGTTGCCGCGGCTTGCGTCCCACAGCCGCCGGCGCCCCGCGTCGTCGATCGGTCGACCGAGCAGCGCCTCGGCCACGGCCGCCGCTGCGTCGCGGTCGAACGGGGCGAGGTCCAGGCGGCGCAGCTCGCCGCGCTGCCACAGGTCGATGATCTCGGCCGACACCATTCGGCCGGCGCGCACCGTGGCGACCAGCTTCGCCTCGCCGCCGGTCACCAGCTGGTGCACCAGTACCGCCGAGGCGTCGTCGAGGAGGTCGATGTCGTCCACCGTCAGCAGGACCGATCGGCCGGCGGCTCGCTCGCGGATGCGGTCGCGGATCTCGGCGAACATGGGAGTGAGGAACCGTTCGGCAGCACCCAGCTGGGCGAGGAACGCGCCGAGCGGCAGCTCGCTGGACCCGGTGGTCGCGCGCACCCGGACCACCTCGTGGTCGTGGTCCTCCGCCCAGCGGGCCACCCCGTCGGCCAGGCGGCTCTTGCCCACCCCGGCCGGTCCCACCAGGTACAACCCGGGTCCGGCCTGCACCGCAGTGACGGCCAGCTGCAGCTCGCGCTCGCGCCCGACCACGGTCCACCGATCACCCACGCCGGTGAGTATCGCGTACTCGGTGCGGTGCCTGAGTACGTCCCGGCTGCGAAATGAGTAGCGGTTACTCAGGTGCCCGCAGTGGCCTCGGCGCACAGTGGGCACATCACACCACGCCACCCCGAGTGGCCCACACCGAGGAGTCACCCCCATGGGTTTCATGAAGCAGATGAAGGACCTGAAGGCCACCGTCGCCGCAGCGCCCACGATGATCCAGCAGAGCCAGGAGCTGGCCGCCAATGCCCAGCAGATGCAGATGGCGTACGCAGCCCAGGCGCAGCGGGCCGGCCAGTTCTCCGCCGGTCAGTTCCAGGCCGGCGCCGCGGCGCTGCCCGCCACCGCGCTCGCCCCCATCGAGGGTGTCGATCTGGCCACCTACGCCTGGGTGAGCAAGCAGGTCGCCCACGCCGGCTACGACCAGACCGTCGCCCCTGGCGCAGCCGCCCAGAAGGGAATCGCCGCCTCGCAGTGGCAGGCCGCCGCCGAGGGCTGGGCCGCCCGCATGACCACCGTGCCGGGCCTCGGCACCGAGTTCCGTCGTCTGTTCGACGCCGCCTGAGGGAGCACTCCGATGGGATTCCTGAAGGACCTCGCCGCGGTCAACAAGATGGGCCGCGAGATCCAGCGCACCACCGACGTCTCGGCGCAGCTGGCGGGCGCCCAGGCCGCGATGGCCGATGCCAACGCCACGATGGCGGCGATGACCGCGCGGGCCACTGCGACGACCGGCTTCGCCGGGACGCCGGCCATGGCCAGCCTGCTCGCAGCCCGTCAGACCGGTCAGTTCGTGAACTACGCCCCGGTGGTCGAGCTCGACCTGCTCGTGCCCGCCGCCGGCGGGTTCATGGCCCCGGTCACGGTGCGCGAGATCGTCGACCAACTGCACCTCGCCCGCATCGTGCCGGGCGCCACCCTTCCCGTGATGGTGGGCGCGAAGCCCACCGACGTCGTCATCGACTGGAGCCGTTCGTGAACTCGCTTCCCACCCACACCCAGCCTGGTGAGACCGCCAGCCGGACCGACCGCGACGCGGCCGACCACCTCGCGACCGTGCAGGCCGCCGTCGCCGACGAGACCGTGCTGGCGGTGGGCATCCTCAGCCGCCCCGGAAGCCTGATGACCACGGCCGTGCTGCAGGTGAGCACGCTGGGTGCGCTCATGCGCAACGCGTCGGCCAAGCGGGCCGCGGCCGAGTTGCCGCAGAACGTCGTCGTCGCCATCACCGCCACGCGGGTGCTGTTCTTCTCGTTCCGCCCCCGTCTGCAGTCGATCGTGCTGAAGGACCTGGTCCGCACGGTGCCTCGCGAGGGGCTGCGCATCCGCCTCGAGCGCGGCACCGCCACCACTCGTGTGGTGTTCACCCAGCCGGATGGATCCTGCATCAACCTCGACACCATGCCGCGTCTCGGTTCGGCCGGGCGCCTGACCGACTCGTTCGTGGCCCAGTTGGTCTGAGCGATGTGCTGGACTGGGCGCATGGACGCGGGGGAGACGACCGTCTTCGAACGGATGGGCGGTGCCACGGCCATCGCCGCCATCGTCGATGCCCTGTACGAACGGGCCCAGGCCGACCCCGAACTGGCCGGCTACTTCCACACCACCGACATGGCGGCCCAGCGCCGGCGCCTGGCCGAGATGATCGGCCAGGCACTCGGCGGTCCGGAGGCACCGTGGTTGAAGGGGCTGGAGGAAGCACACCGCGGTCGCGGTGTGCGTCATCGCCACTTCAGCCTGATGGCGGCTCACCTGATGGATGTGCTCATCGACTTCGACCTCGACCCCGATGAGGCCGACGCAGTGATGAACTGGATGGCACAGGGCCGCGACGCCGTGGTGGAAGACCCCGACTACTGACCCACCCGCCGGCGGGTCAGGGGTTCGCGGGCAGCATCACCCGGTCGACGACGTGGATGATGCCGTTCGAGGCGCGGACGTTGGCGCGGATGATCTTCGCGTCGGCGAAGCGATCGGCTCCGTCGTGCAGCACCACGAACTTGCGGCCCACGGGCGTCACCTGGATGCGCAACCGACCGCCCTGCCACGTGGTGAACAGCTTGCCGTTGGACTGCAGCGCCTGCCCGTACGTGAGGCGGGTGTTGCGCAACACGTGGGTGCGCACGATGGCGCCCAGCTTGTCCTTGCCCAGCTTCAACAGCGCCTGGAAGACCTGATTCTCGGGGACGACCACCTTGCCGGTGAGCGAACGGACGAGTGCCCGGAACGCGTAGTCGGTGGGCAGGAACACCGTGTTGCTGCCCGCCTTGGTGGTGGCGAACGCCAGGTCGGGGAACTGCAGCAGCACCTGGGTGGCGATGTTGAAGTTGTTGTTGTCGATGTCGAACTTTCCGACGTACGGCGCCAGCACGAGCGCGATGGTGGGCGGGGGAGCGGGAACCGTCGTGGTGCCCGGTGTGGTGGTGGCGGGTGCCGTGGTCGACGGGGTGCCGGCGGGCGGCACGACGGGCCCGGCCTGGGCGACCATGGGGGCGAGGGCCACGGTGGTGGCGGCGAGGACGAGACCGAGCGCGAGACCGGTGCGGACACCGGCGCGGGTGGGGCGGGACATGGGACTCCTTGACGGAACGGACGACCAGCGGTCGTCGGTTGCAGCGCGGGGGAAGTCGCCGGACGGCACTCCTATCGCCGTTCGCGCAAAACGGCGACACGCGGGCCCCGAACGAATCGGGACCCGCGTGCCGCGGTCACACAGGGGAGGGTGACGGTCAGGCGTTGATCGGCAGGAGCACCCGATCGATGACGTGGGCGATGCCGTTCGCGGCGCGGATGTTGGCGATGATCACCTTCGGGTCACGCAGGTCCGGGTCCTTGTCGACCAGGACGACCCGCTTGAAGACCTTGCCCTGCACGTCGACGGTGATGGTGCCGCCGCCCAAGGTCGTCAGCGAGGCGCCGTCGGCCTTCAGTGCGGTGGCGTAGTCGATGCGGGCGCCGCCGATGATGTGGTACATCAGCACGGCCTTCACGGTGTCGACGCCCAGGCCGGCGACGGCCTTGAAGATCTCGCTCTCCTTGTAGACGGTCTTGCCGGTCAGGTCACGGACGAGCTGACGGAAGGCGAAGTCGGTGGGCAGGAAGACGGTGAGGTTGGCCTTCGGGTCGCTGGCCGCCGCGGTGAGGTCGGGGAACAGCAGCAACGCCTGGGTGACGATGTCGAAGTCGTTCGGGTTCGAGTCGAAGCCGTTCTTCGCGTCCTTCTTGCTGTCCGACAGCAGGATCTGGGCGAGGGTGGGCTTCGTCGCTGCCGAGGCGGGCGCCACGGCGGGAACGGCGAGGGCGGCGGTGAGGCCGAGGCCGAGGACGGCGAGGAACGTGCGCTTCATGTGGGTGGTCTCCGGGCTGAGGGTGTGGGACGGGGATTAGCACTAAATCACAGTGCCGGCCTTCGTTCGGAGCCCACCCCGGAGCGGATGGGTGGATCGCGAAGAATTTTCGAACGCCCCGTCCACGCCGCAACTCGTAGGCTGTCGCCCCATGCTGCACTTGTACGACACCGCCACCCGGCAGGTCCGCGAGCTCGAACTGCGCGAGCCCGGCACGGTGAGCATCTACCTGTGTGGCCCCACCGTGTACGGCCCGCCCCACCTCGGCCACGGCCGCGCCACGCTCGTCTACGACGTGCTGCGCCGTTACCTCGAGTGGAGCGGCCTGCGGGTGCGCCTGGCGTCGAACATCACCGACATCGACGACAGCATCATCAACCGTGCCAACCGCGAGAACCGGCCGTGGCAGGAGATCACCCACAAGTGCGAGGCCGTGTGGTTCGAGGCCATGGGCAAGCTGGGTGTCGCCCGGCCCACCGACGTCCCGCGCGCCACCGAGTACGTCGAGCAGATGGTCGCCATGATCGGCGAGCTGGTCGCAGCCGGCCGCGCCTACGTGGTCGACGACGGCGTGTACCTCAGCGTCGAGACGGTCGACGACTACGGCCTGCTCGCCAACCAGCGGCTCAGCGACATGCTGGAGGGCGGCGGCGACCGTGAGGTGTTCGGTGCCGACAACAAGCGCCACCCGGCCGACTTCGTGCTGTGGAAGCTGGCCAAGCCCGGCGAGCCGTCGTGGCCGTCGCCGTGGGGTGACGGTCGCCCCGGTTGGCACAGCGAGTGCGTGGTGATGAGCCTCGACCTGCTCGGTGAAGGCTTCGACCTGCACTGCGGCGGCATGGACCTGAAGTTCCCGCACCACGAGAACGAGCGGGCTCAGGCCGTGGCGCTGGGCAAGCGGTTCGCCAACCACTGGATGCACAACGGCTTCGTGGTCGACGCCGAGGGCGAGAAGATGTCGAAGAGCCTCGGCAACGTCGACAACCTGCTCGACCTCATGGAGCACTACGACCCGCGTGCGTACCGCATGCTGCTGTTGCAGTCGCACTATCGCGGCCCGGTCACGGTCGGCCAGAAGAACATCGACGACGCGGTGAAGGCGCTGGCCGGGCTCGATTCGTTCGCCGCCCGCACTGCCGGTGTGCCGGCCGCCGAGCCCGACGCCGAGGTGCTCGCCAAGTTCCGCGAGCGCATGGACGACGACCTCGACACCGCTGCCGGCCTGGCGCTGCTGTTCGACACGGTCCGCCGGGCGAACATCGCGCTCGACCAGGGCGGCGACGCCGGCCCGCTGGTGGCCGCCGCACACGAGATCTGCACGGCCGTGGGCCTGGTGCTGAACGCGGGCGGCGACGTGCCGGCCGAGGTGGCCGAGCAGGCCGCCGCGCTCGACGCAGCCCGTGCCGCGAAGGACTTCGCCACCGCCGACGCCATCCGCGCCGACCTGCAGGCCGCCGGCTGGACCGTCGAGACCACCAAAGACGGCACCAAAGTCCGCCGCTAGGTCCAAGGGTTTCTGGGCGCGATTCGTCCCACCCCCCACCCCGGGGCGGGGGCAGTGTGGGCCGCCGGCCCCCA
>CBHWEI010000099.1:0-12594 GCA_966112835.1 uncultured Acidimicrobiaceae bacterium | reverse complement strand
GGTGACTTCGGCCAGGAGTCGCGCGACCGCATCTCGCTGACGCTGGTGGACGAAGTGGCCAAGGTGCCCGGCGTGACCGAGGCCCACGGCAGCGTCACCGGCACGGCCACCGTCACCACGAAGGACGGCACGGTCATCGGCCAGGACGGCCCGCCCAAGTTCGCGAGCACGTGGATCGACAGCGAAGGCTCGCCCTGGACGATCGTCGAGGGCAAACCCCCGGCCGCCGACGACGAAGTGGTCATCGACAAGTCATCGGCCAAGCAGGGCAAGTTGAAGGTGGGCGACACCGTCACCATCACCTCGCTGGGCCAACCCCGTCAGTTCACGGTGGTGGGCGTCGCCACGTTCGCCGGCAAGGACACATCGGGTGGTGCCACCTGGTCGCTGTTCACCCTGCCCACATCGCAGGACTTCGTCATCGGCGACACCTCGCTCATCGACAACATCGTGGTGCGCGGCGACGGCAGCCTCTCGCAGGAGGAGTTGGCCACCCGCATCCAGGATTCGTTGGCCGATCCCGAGGTGGAGGTGCTGACCGGCAAGGAGATCATCGCCGAGAACCAGAGCTCGGTGGAGAAGACGCTCAGCTTCATCACGATCTTCCTGTCGATCTTCGCCCTCATCTCGCTGTTCGTCGGCAGCTTCATCATCTACAACGTGTTCAGCATCAGCGCCGCCCAACGCACCCGTGAGAACGCGCTGTTGCGGGCGGTCGGCGCCAGCCGCAGCCAGGTGACCCGCTCGATGTTCATCGAGGCCGTGGTGGTGGGCCTGGGCGGTTCGCTGCTCGGTTGCCTCGGTGGCCTGGGCCTGGCCACCGGCATCCACGCCCTGCTCAACGCGGCCGGGGCCGGTCCGGGGCAGACCTCGCTGGTCATCCACCCCACCGGGTTCATCATCACCATCATCGTGGGTGTCGTCGTCACCATCGTGTGCGCCATCGCCCCGGCCATCCGGTCGGGTCGGGTGCCGCCGCTCGCGGCGCTGCGCGACGTGGCCATCGACCACGCCGACGTCAGCCGTACCCGCAAGGTGATGGGCACCGGGTCGGTGCTGTTGGCCGTGCTGTTCGTCTGGCTGGGCCTGCGCGGCAACACGATGGCGCTGGGCGGTGCGGCCATCATGCTGTACCTCGCGCTCATCACGCTCGGCCCGTTCCTGGCAACTCCGGTGGCCCGCCTGGCCACCCCGCCGCTCGCCGCTGCGTTCGGAGCCTCGGGCACCATGGCCGGCCGCAACGCGGCCCGCAACCCGAAGCGCACCGCGCTCACCGCCGGTGCGCTGGCCGTGGGCCTGTCGCTGCTGGTGGGCGTCGCCACGCTCGGCGCGTCGGCCAAGGCGACCGCTCGCGACGCCATCGGCGAGTCGTTCAACGGCGACTACGTGGTGTCGGCCAAGCAGAGCAACAACGGCCCCAGCATCCCCGCCACGGTCGCCGACGACCTGAAGGCGGCGAACGTCGGCAACGTGCTCGGCCTGTCGGCCACTGCGCTGCAGCTGTCGGAGGACGGCGAGTTCAAGGCCAAGCAGGTGCTCGCGCTGAACCCTGCTGATGCCGCCAAGGTGGTGGACATCCCGTTCGTGGAGGGCGACTTCACGTCGCTGACGCCCGAAGGCATCCTGGTGTCGAAGGACAAGGCCGACCGCGACAACCTGCTGGTGGGCGACGTGTACGACGCCCAGTTGTTGGACGGTACGCCGCTGCGGCTCACCATCCAGGGCATCTACGACTCGAATCTGTTCGGCAACTTCATCGTCGACCGCACCGTCTTCGACGGCTCTCCCGTGCCCATCTTCGACCTCGCGGTGTTCATCAAGACCGCCGACGGCGTGACCGAGGCGAACACGAAGGCCATCCAGGCCGTCGTGGACACCTACCCGTCGGTGAAGCTGCAGAGCCGTGAGGAGTACATCGACGCCCAGAGCGGCCAGATCGACGGCTTCCTGAACTTCATCTACGCCCTGCTCGGCATGAGCATCTTCATCGCCATCATCGGCATCGTCATCACCCTGATGCTGGCGGTGTACGAGCGGCGCCGCGAGCTCGGGTTGCTCCGAGCGGTGGGCACCACGCGTTGGCAGGTGAGTACTGCCGTGCTGTGGGAGAGCATGATCACCGCGGTGGTCGGCGTCATCGCCGGCACTGCGCTGGGCGTGTCGCTGGGCTGGATCATCGTGAAGGCGCTGGAGGACCAGGGCCTGACGGTGTTCTCGCTGCCGGTGCTCACCATCGCCATCGCCGTGGGCGGGTCGCTCGTGTTCGCCGCCCTTGCGGCCGCCTACCCGGCGCGGCGTGCCTCGAAGGCCGACATCCTGGAAGCGATCGCCACGACCTGATGTTCCGGCTCGCTCTTCGCAGTGTCCGCGCGAGGTGGGGACGGCTCGTCCTCACCTCGCTGGCCATCGTGGCCTCGACCGCGTTCCTGTCGGGCACGTTCATCTTCAAGGACACCATCGAGCGCACCTTCGACGCGCTGTTCGCCAACGTCTACGAACGGGTCGACGCGTACGTGCAGAGCTCGAACTCGGTCGAGAACCTGTTCGGCCTGGAGAGCCGCGATCGCCTGCCCAGCAGCATCGTCGACGAGGTGCGCGGCGTGAAGGGTGTGAAGGACGCCCAGGCGTCGGTGAACGGTGACGCGGTGGTCATCGCCAAGGACGGCCGGCCCATCGAACGCCCCACTGCACCCACGTTCGGCGCCACCGTGAACGAGGGCGACCTGTCGGTGTGGAGCGTCAGCAAGGGGCGCCTGCCGGTGGGTGGCGAGGAGATGGCGCTCGACACGCTGACCGCCCGCGACGGCGGCTTCGTGCTGGGCGACACGGTGACCGTGAACGCCGACACCGGCCGCCGCCAGTTCACGCTGGTCGGCATCATGCGCTACGACGACATCATCTCGCCGGGCAACGCCACCTGGGCGCTGTTCGACGCCGAGACGGCGAGCGACTTCATCGCCAAGCCCGGCTTCATCGACGCCGTGCTCGTGCAGGGCGACGGCACCGTCACCGGCGACCAGTTGGTGGCCGAGCTGCGGTCCACGCTCGACCCCGACGTGGCCGAAACGCTCACGTCGGCCGAGATCACCAAGCAGGCGCAGACAGAGGTGCAGAAGGCGCTCAGCTTCGTGACCGTCTTCCTGGCCATCTTCTCGTTCATCGCGCTCGGCGTCGGCACATTCGTCATCTACAACGTGTTCTCCATCACCGCCGCGCAACGGCAGCGCGAGAACGCGCTGCTGCGCGCGCTGGGTGCCAGCCGCCGTCAGGTCACGTGGTCGCTGCTCATCGAGGCCACGGTGGTGGGCCTCATCGGCTCACTGCTGGGTCTGGTGTCGGGCATGGGTCTGGCGATCGGCATCAAAGCGCTGTTGCGCCTGTTGGACTACGACATCCCGGCTCGCGGCCTGGCCGTCGAGACCCCCACCATCGTCATCACGATCATCGCCGGCCTGCTCGCCAGTGTGGTCGCCGCGCTCGGCCCGGCCATCGGCGCCGGCCGGGTGCCGCCGGTGGCGGCCATGGGCGACGCCGTGCTCGAGAAGGTGCGCAATGCACGCGGGCGAGTGATCGCCGCCGCCGTGAGTGCCGCACTGGGCGTGGTGGCCATCGTGCTGGTGATGACCGGTGGCGATGCCATCCTGCTGGGCGGCGGCGTGGTCCTGCTGTTCGCATCGGTGCTGCTGCTGGGCCCGGTGATGGCCAAGCCCATCGCCCGCTTCATCGGTGCACCCGTGCAGAAGATCCGCGGCGTCACCGGCACCATGGCCCGCGGCAACGTGCAGCGCAACCCACGTCGCACCGCTCGCACCGCGGCCCCGGTGCTCATCGGCGTCGCCCTGGTCACCGGCGCGGCCGTGTTCGCCGCGTCGATCAAGGAGCAGATCCAGTCGGCGGTGGGCGAGGCGTTCATCGGCGACTACGTCATCAACTCCAGCAAGGGCGGCTCGGTCAGCTTCGGGCAGGACTTCGTGGACGAGCTGAACCAGATGCCCGAGGTGGGTGTGGCCACCGGTCTGGGCTTCGCCCGCGGCGTGGCCGACGTGGAGGGCAAGGCTGCGTTCGGTGCCGTGGTCGATCCGGCCACCGTGCAGAGCCTCATCGACATCCAGTTCGACGCCGGCTCCATCGCCGACCTGACGCCGCAGGGCGTGCTGATCAGCAAGGGCGATGCCAAGCGCCGCGACCTGGGCCTGGGCGACACACTGGTGCTGCGTGTCGACGGCAAGCCGTTGGCCCTCACCGTGCAGGGCGTGTTCGAGACCACCGACCTCATCCGCACTGCCCGCATCTACCACCGCGACACGTTCAAGGACACGAGCATCACCACGCCCGCCGGCTTCGTGTCGCTCACCCGCGCCGACGGCGTGAGCGACGAGCAGTTCCGCGAGGTGGTGGGCAAGGCCGCCACCGACTACGGCATCGGCACGCTGCAGGACAAGCAGGAGTTCATCGCCAGCCGCGCCGACCTGGTGGACCGCAGCCTGGCGTTCATCTACGGCCTGCTGCTGTTGAGCATCGTGATCGCCGCGTTCGGCATCGTCATCACGTTGTTGCTCGCGGTGTACGAGCGGCGCCGCGAGATCGGTCTGCTGCGCGCCGTGGGCATGACCCGCGCCCAGGTGCGCACCACCGTGCGGTGGGAGAGCGTCATCACGTCGGTCTACGGTGCGTTCGTGGGTGTGCTGATGGGACTGGTGCTGGGCTACGTGGTCATCATCGCCCTGCGCGACCAGGGCCTGGACAAGTACTCGGTACCGGTGACCACCGTGGCGTGGATCCTGGCGCTGGCGTTCGTCGCCGGCGTGCTGGCGGCGGTCATCCCGGCGTGGCGGGCCACGCGCCTGAACGTGCTCCGAGCGATCGCGGCCGACGGATGATCCAGTTCCCCGACGCGCTGCGCGAGTTCCTGAACGAACGGCACCTGGCGGTGCTGGTCACCCAGCGCGCCGACGGCACCCCGCACGCCGTGCCCGTGGGCTTCACCCTGCACGACGGCAACGTGCGCGTCATCACCTTCGCCCCTTCGGTGAAGGCGAAGAACGCGGCACGGGGTGGCCGGGCCAGCGTCACCCAACTGGACGGCGCCCGATGGGTGACGCTGGAGGGCGACGTGCGCGTGCTCAGCGACGAGGTCACCGTGGCCGACGCCGTCGACGCCTACGCTCGCCGCTACCGGCCGCCGAAGCAGCGGACCGACCGTGTGGTGATCGAGATCGAGGTGGACCGCGTGATGTGCAACAGCGGGTTGAAGTGAACGCCGGCTACAGCGGTACTCCGTTGCCGAAGAAGCTCGGCATCGTCGGCGACGCCGTGTACGTGTTGGTGAACCCGCCGGCCGGGTTCACCGAGCTGCTCGGTGACGTCGGCGACGCCGTGCTGCAACGCAACCTGATGCCGCCCATCGACGTCATCGTCGGCTTCTTCACCGAGCGCGCCCGGCTCGAGGCGAAGTGGCCGTCGCTCATCGAGGCCGCGCAGCCCGACGGCGCGGTGTGGGTGGCCTGGCCGAAGAAGACCAGCGGCGTGACCACCGACATCACCGAGGACGTGCTGCGCGCCGCCCTGCTGCCCACCGGCTGGGTGGACAACAAGGTGTGCGCGATCGACGACACCTGGAGCGGCCTGCGCTTCGTGTTGCGCAAGGAGCTCCGCCGCCCCAGGCGTCGCTGACGAGCTCTCCCGAACTCAAGTTCGGGAGGGGCTCACTTGTTGGGCTGGGGGAGGACGCGCAGATAGGGCTTGACCGTGGTCCAGCCCTGCGGGAACAGCTGCTTGGCCTCGTCGTCGCTGACCGCGGCGCCGATGATGACGTCGTCTCCGTCGGTCCAGTTCACCGGGGTGGCCACCTTGTAGCCGGCGGTGAGCTGCAGGCTGTCGATGACGCGCAGGATCTCGTCGAAGTTGCGGCCGGTGCTGGCCGGGTAGGTGATGGTGAGCTTCACCTTCTTGTCCGGGCCGATGACGAACACCGAGCGCACCGTCAGCGTGTCGTTCGCGTTGGGGTGGATCATGTCGTACAGGTCGGCGACCTTGCGATCGGGGTCGCCGATCATCGGGAAGTTCACCGGGGTGCCCTGGGTCTCGCCGATGTCGCCTTCCCACTTGATGTGCGACTCGACCGAGTCGACCGACAGGCCGATGACCTTCACGTTGCGCTTGTCGAACTCGGGCTTGATCTTGGCGACGTAGCCCAGCTCGGTGGTGCAGACCGGCGTGAAGTCCTTCGGGTGGCTGAAGAGCACACCCCACGAGTCGCCGAGCCACTCGTGGAAGCTGATCTCGCCCTGGGTGGTGGGGGCGGTGAAGTCGGGGGCGGTGTCGCCGAGGCGGACGCTCATGGAAGGGCTCCTTCGTTGGAGGTGATGGTGTGCAGGTCGTCAACCTATCCCAATAGCCGACTATTCCAGTCAAGAATCTGCCGGTTGACAGGTGACTGTTTGGTCACATATTGTGCAGCGTGTGGACGAGGTCTTCAAGGCACTTGCCGATCCCACCCGGAGGGCGCTGCTCGATGCGCTCTTCGAGCGCGACGGCCAGACCGTGCAGGCCCTGTGCGACCGGTTCCCCTCCATGACCCGCTTCGGCGTGATGAAGCATCTCGACGTGCTCGAGACCGCCAACCTCATCACCACGCGGCGCGAGGGGCGCACCAAGTTGCACTTCCTCAACCCCGTGCCCATCCAGCAGGTCGCCGACCGCTGGATCGGCAAGTACGCCCAACCGTTCACACGCGCACTCGTCGACCTGAAGGCCGATCTCGAGTCGCGCCCCGCATGAAGGAGCCACCATGGCCGTCACCCGCCACCAGTACCGCGTCTACGTGAAGGCGCCCGTCGAGCAGGTGTGGACCGCGATCCTCGACCCCGAGTTCACGCGCCGTTACTTCCACGGCACCGCGTTCGACGCGCCGCCCGAGGCCGGTCAGCCGTACCGCACCACCATCGGCGGGGGCACGCCGGCCGTCGACGGCACCATCGAGGTGCTCGAACCGCCGCACCGCCTGGTGATGACCTGGCACGTGCTCTACGACGCGGCGATGGCCGAGGAACCGCCCAGCCGCGTGGAGTGGACGCTCACCCCCGCCGCCGACGGCCTCACCCAGGTCGACCTGGTGCACGGCGACCTGGCCCGCAGCCCGCTCACCTGGGCGCATGTGCGAACCGGCTGGGTATGGATCCTGGACGGCCTGAAGACGCTGCTGGAGACCGGCGAGGACCTGCCCGCCGTGGCGGCGGAACAGGCCGAGGCCGACGCGATCGACGACCCCGCCGCCGAGTGGCACCGCGCCCAGGGCGTGCAGTGCAACAACAGCATCTGGGACCTGGTGGGCGAACCGGCATCGCCCGAGCGCGACGAGGAACTGCTGCGCCGCGCGTACGCCTCGGCCTACCACTGGCAGCGCGCCGCGCGCCGCAGCCCCGAGAACGAGATTCGCGCCCGCTACATGCTGTCGAAGGTGCACTGCCTGACCGGCCAGCCCGAGCGCGCCCTGCACTACGCCGAGACCGATCTGGCGCTGTGCGCCGAGCACGGCGTCGCCGACTTCGACCTCGCCTACGCGCACGAAGCCCGAGCGCGGGCGCTGAAGGCGCTGGGACGCGTCGACGAGGCGCAGCAGGCGTGGGACGCCGCGCTCGCGGTACCCATCGCCGACCCGGAGGACAAGGCCATCGTCGAGTCGGACATGGCGGACGGGCTGTGAGCATCGCCGTCACCATCGACGAACTGCCGGCGACGCTCGAGCGGTACCCGTGGGCCTTCCTGCTGACGGTCACCGACGACGGCCGGCCGCATGCGTTCGCCGTGCCCACCGACTGGCGCGACGGCGCGCTGCACGCCACGGTGGGCCGCAGCGCCCGCGCCAACGTGGCCTCGCGGCCGAGCATCACCATGGTGTTCCCGGGCGTCGACGGTGCGGCCTACAGCCTGGTCGTGGATGGAACGGCCACCGTCGACGGCGACCACCTGGCCCTGGTGCCGAGCTCCGCGGTGCTGCACCGACCCGCGCTCCGCGACTGACAGGGACCGCGCCGCGTCAGCCGACGTCGCGCAGGTCCAACCCGAACGCCGACTGGAACCCGTCGAAGTACTCGTCGTCGGTGGCGGCGTTGCCGAGTGCGACCCACTGCTCGTCGGTCATCGCGGCCCGGCCGTCGATGAGCTCCTTCGCGCCCCAGCTGACCGCGTACCGCAGCACCGGCTGGTCGGTGGTGACGGCGTGGTGCACCACGGCGGCCACCTCGAACGGGTCGGTGGCGTGGGCGACGCCCGCGGCGTACATCTGGAACATGCGCCGGTACTGCGCGTCGTACGCACCGGTGAGGTTCGGCATGTCGATGTTCTTGGCGAAGATGGCGCTCTTGGTGACGCCCGGCTCGACGATGGCGATGCGGACGCCGAACGGGGCGACCTCTTGCGCCATCTCCTCGCTGAACCCTTCGAGCGCCCACTTCGACGTGACGTAGGGGCTCTGCGCCAGTGCGGCGATGCGGCCCACCACCGAGGTGATGTTCACGATGGCGCCGCGGCCGCGCTCGCGCATGCCCGGCAGCACCGCCTGTGAACAGCGCACTGCGCCGCACAGGTTGATGTTCATCACTTCCAGATGCAGGGCGGGCGAGCACTCCTCGGCGGTGGCATTGCCGCCCACGCCGGCATTGTTCACCAGCACGTCGACCACGCCGCCGGTCTCGGCGAGGATGCGGTCGAAGCCGTCGCGCACCGACTGGTCGTCGGCCACGTCGAGCTCGACCAGTTGCACGGTCACGCCGGCCGCCTCGGCCATGGCTTCGAGCTTGGCGGCCTTGGTGACGCTGCGCACCGTGCCGTAGACGGTGTGGCCCTGCGCGGCCAGGTGGATGGCGGTGGCACGGCCGATGCCGCTGTTGGCGCCGGTGACGACGGAGATGGTGCTCATGGCCGGGCATCGTAGGCCGTGCCGGACCAGGCGTGAGCGGCTCAGGTCGGCGGCGTCGAGACCGAGGCGACGAGGTCGATGGTCACGTGTGTGCCGCGCCCGGTGGAGGTGAGGCACCAGGCTGCCGCCTCGCCGACGACCGGCAGCAGGACGGTGGCGCTGGCGTGCCCGCCCGCAGCGAACGTGAGGGTTCCCGGGCCGTGCGCCGTGGGCGCCACGGCGCACGAGCGGACCGTCAGCGTGCCGCCGCGCTCGGCGCCGGTCACCGCCACGGTGACGATGGCCAGCGTGGTGCCCTGCGGCAGCAGGCCGCGGAGCCGGACCACCGCCGGGCTCGCCCCGATCGGGCCGTGCACGGGGGCCACCGCCGGCTTGCCGGCGCGGGTGTCGACCAGGCGGCGCGGTGCGAAGCTGACGCCGCGATCTGCCGCGACCCAACCGGCCACGTCGAACACCACGTCGGCGCCCGCCGAGGCGACCATGCACACGTCGCCTGTGCGCGCATCGACGGGCACGACGGCCAGCGAGGTGCTCGCGCCGTCGGCCGTGAACAGCGCGGTCGCGCCCGTGGGCCGAACGCCGCACGACCAGGCGAGCAACGAGCCGCGACCGGTCGCCCGCGTCACCGTCACATGCGCGACCACTGCCGACACACCGCTGGCGGGAACCTGTCCGCCGATGCCGGTGGCGCGGACCCGCAGCACTGCGCCGGCGGCCAGTCGGTGCGTGCCGGGACGGACCCCGGTGCCGTCGCGCGTGTCGAACAGGCGGACCGGTCGAACGGGGTGCACGGCCCCGCGCGGGCTGGACCAACCGAGCAGGTCCACGTGGACGCCGGCCGCGTGGTCCACCACCACGCAGATGCGCCCGGCCAGCGGGTCGGGCTGGACCAGCACGGTCGCGACCAGGGCGCGGCGCGCCTCGAACGACAGGGTGGCGCGCGACGGCACGGTGCCGCACGGGTAGGCCACCACGTGGCCGGGGAAGCCCGTGGGTGTGATGGTGAGCCGCAGGGTGACGGCGTTCACCGCATCGAGCGTGGTGGGACCGTTGGGCCCGACGACGCGCACGGCCAGCACTTGCCCGGCACGCAACGGTGTGGTCGGTGCGGCGATCCGTCGCGGCAGCACGCCCTGGAATGCCGCCTCGGCGTTCGGTACCGGCACGGTCGTGGTGGTCGTGGACGCCGGCGTCGTCGTCGTGGTGGTCGCCGGGATGGTCGTGGTGGTCGCCGGCTCGGTGGTCGTCGTGGTGGTCGGGCTCGTGGTGGTCGTCGCCGGCTCGGTGGTCGTCGTGGTCGGCGCGGCCGTCGTCGTGGTGCTCGACGTGGTGGTGCTCGACGTGGTGGTACTCGAGGACGTGCTGGTCGGCTCGGTGGTGGTGGTCGATGTCGTGGTGGTCGGCGGCGCAGGGGTGGTCGGCGGCTCGGTGGTGGTCGGCGGCTCCGTCGTCGTGGTGGTGGTGCTCGTGGTCGTGGTGGGTGCCGCCGTGGTGGTGGTCGGTGTGTCGAGCACCGTGAACGCGTGGGTGACCGAAGTGGCCGCGGCGTAGAAGGTGTTGCCCGCCTGTGCGGCCGTGAGGCTGCACGAACCCGTGGCCACCAGGGTGACCACCTTGTTCTTCACGGTGCACACGGCCGTGGTGGTGGACACCACGGTGATGGCCACCGGACCGGTGCTGCTGGGTGCGACCGTGAACGTGCCCACCGACAGTTCGGTGTCGGCGATCGGTGCGAACGCGAGCACCTGCGCGGCCTTCGCCACGATGATGCTCTCGCTGGCACTGCTGGCCTCGAGATATGCAGAGCCGCGGTAGTTCGCCACGTACGAGTACGTGCCGGGGTTCAGGCTCTGGTTGGCCAGGGTCGCGGTGCCGTTCACGACGGACACGTCGGTGAGCTTGGTGCCGTTGCGCCAGAAGGTCACCACGCCCTGGTCCACGGCGACCGCGGCGGTCACCGTCGCCACCACGGCGAACGTGCCGGGGTAGGTGACGGTGGTGGGGCTGAACGCCACGGCCGTCGTGGTCGGTCCGTACGGCACCACTACGTCGGTGCTCGTGGAGCGGGCGCTCTCGCCGGCCGTGTTCACGGCGGTCACCTCGAACGAGACCGGCGTGCCGATGGTCAGCCCGGCGACCGTGGTGCTCGTCGCCGGCGCGGGTACGGCCGTGTACGTCGAGCTCCCATCGACGTACACGCGGTACTCGGCGATCGCATCACCATGGTCGTCGGGCTCGGTCCACGCCAGCAGCGCCGCACCCGTCCGCGGCGCTGCAGTGACGTCGACCGGTGCGTCGGGTGTCCCCGTCGCGACATCGATCAGTGCGGTGCCCTGCGCGTCGGCGTCGTGGCCGGCGAGCGCGAGCAGGTACCAGTTGCCCTCGGCCAACGTCGCGGTGAGCACCGCGTCGCGTCCGTACGGGTCGTCGTCGGCGGCCAGCACGTTGCCGTCCAGGTCGGTGAGCACGAGCGTCGACCGCCAGCCGGCGGGCGACTGGCCGGTGGCCCGCACCGTGTGGCTCGTGGTGGTGGCGGCCTGGAACGTCCACCAGGTGGCGTGCTCGTTCGCCGCGGCGTCGACAGGGAATGCCGACAGGCCGGCTCCGGTGTTGTCACCGACGAATGAGCACGGCACCGCGCAGGGCAGCTCGGCGGCGTCCCACTGCGTGGCGCCACCGTCGAAGGCGTGGGCGACCGGGGCGGTGGCGGGGGCCATCATGGCGACCGAAGCCGCCATGATCGCCACCGGTACGGCAATGCCGACATGCCGAAGAACACGAAGTCCGCTCATCGCGTCCTTCCTTTCCGCCACGGCCATCGGGGGTCCGAGCGCATCGGTCGCACTGCACGATGTTCCCGCCGGGCCCTCCCGTGGCCCATATCTGATAGCACTGATAGTGGGCACTTCGACACAACTTGTGAAAGAGGACTTTGGTCACAACTTTCGCGATCGCGTCGTACCTGGTTCAGTCGACGGGCGCAGGGAACTCGTCGAACCAGATCGGGTCGGGGTCGCAGCCGATGGCCAGGCTCCGCACCGCGTCGCGGTCGGTGATGAGCACGTCGAGCAGCAGCAGGCCCTGGGTCATGTGCAGCCGGCGGAGCGCGTGGTAGCCGCGGCGGTCGTCGTCGGACGGCGGCCCGGTGGGGACGTGGTCGCGCAACACGATGGCGACGGTCTGGCAGAACGGCGCCTCGGCGCCGGGCGGGGCGTGACGGCCCACGAACAGCCCGACCTCGGCCGGCGCGTCGAGCAGCATGGCGGTGATGCGCCGCTGCTCGTCGAGGAGCACGAGCACCTCGTGCTGCACGGGCAACAGGTCGGCGATGTCGAGCGCGAGCGAGACGGCGTCACCGAACTCGGCCAGCCACAGCGGCGTGTCGGGATCGGGGACGTAGACGAACCACTCGTGATCACACGAGTGCAGGCTGAGCACGGGCTGCCGGCGACGCGGCAGACGCAGGCGTGGAGCGAGCGACATGAGGGGACCTCCCGAAACGAGGTGGATGTTCCGGGGGAAGCCGTGGCTGCCGAGAGTATCGGCGTGTCAGAGGATCGCGGCCAGTTTCGGGGCGATCTCTTCCGGAGTGACCATCGGGTTGCACCGCTCGACCAGCGAGCCGTCGCGGCCGATGATGAACTTCTCGAAGTTCCAGGTGATGTCGTCGCCGC
>CBHWEI010000098.1:0-12674 GCA_966112835.1 uncultured Acidimicrobiaceae bacterium | reverse complement strand
GCGTCGCAGGTCAGAGGGCCTGGATCGACCACGCTCCGACGTTCCGCTTCAACGTGTAGCAGGGCTTGGCGCTCTCATCCACGCTGGCTGCAGCGTGAAGCAGGTGCAGGCCTCGCTCGGCCACAAGTCGGCCAAGGTCACCCTCGACGTCTACGGCCACCTCTGGCCCGGCGAGGAAGACCGGGTGCGCGATGCCATCGGAAGCCTGTTCCGTCCAGCGAAGGAACGAGGTGCCGAGGCCTGACCAGCGGTTCTCAGCCAGTCGCCCCTGGCACGGCTCAGCTGAAGAGGGATCGCAGGGATGCTCGCCAACCGGGAGGCACCGCGACCAGGTTGTGGGCGACCATCGTTCGGTCGAGCAGTCGATGAAGATCGTTGGCGTTAGCCGCGACGCGATCGAGCGCTGAGTGGATCTCCGCCAGATCGAGGCTTCCGACCGTCTTGGGATCGAGGTGGGCGATGCGACGGTCGACGAACCTGTTCACGATGTCGGCGTCGTCGCGAAGTCGCTGCTGATACTCGGCAATGCGCAGAGGGTCGACGTGAGCACCAGCGCCGAACGACTCGGTGAAGTGATGGTCGGACTGCTGAGTGACGATCGCAGCCTCAGCGGTGCCGAAGTGGGCAACGGCGAGGTCGATGTACTCCTGCCGGGAGGCGAAGCCTGGGTTCCGCCGAACCTTCTCCCATGTTGCCCAGAGCGAGTCCGTCGCGGGATCCTTGTCCGCGATGCGGCGGATGGTAGTCATCAGCGCCTCGGCGTAGACCTGCGTGTAGCTCGCCAGAAATCCACCGTCTGCACTCGGGTTGACTCGGACGATCTCGTCGCGCACCGCCTGCCAGATGTCGCGATGGACGTACGCCTGCGTCAGGTGTGAGTCGACGCGCCCGAGTCGCGCCGCCCAGCTCGCTCGGACCGCAGCCTTCTCGGCCGGTGGCGCTGTCACGAACCTCGGACCTCTCGACGGTCAATCATCGGGGCCGACCCTAGGTCCGATGATTCGGATCCGGTGCAAGTGATTCGACCGCGGATCACCACGTCAGTCGCCCCAATCGACCGACCAGCGTGATATCATCTTTGATGTCATGTGGTTCGTCGAGCTGGAGCCGGAGGTGGAGCGGTGGATGGGCGATCTGTCGCCACACGACTTCGCCGTCGTGCTCCCTCACATCGAACGGCTGGCGGAGCGAGGCAACCTCCTGAGAATGCCAGCGTCCCGGGCGCTCGGTGACGGAATGTTCGAGCTTCGATTCGACGTGCTCAGGGTGGCGTGGCGGATCACCTACTTCTTCGCCACCGGCCGACGCATCGTGCTGCTGACGGTGTTCCACAAGCAACGACAGAACGAGCGCGCCGAGGTGCAGCGAGCGCGCTGGGCAATGACCCGATGCATCACCGAAGGACACACCGCCGAGGAGGACGACTGATGGCCCGTACGACGATCGATGAACTGAAGAAGAGCCGCCTCGCAGCGATGAGCGCCGACGAGCGCGCAGTGTTCGACGCGACGTACGAGGCAACCCGCCTCGCCCTCGACGTCGGCGAGAAGGTCCGAGACGCCCGCGAGGCCGCCGGCCTGAGCCAGCGCGAGCTCGCCGCGCGGATGGGCACCAGCCAGGCTGCCGTCGCCCGCCTCGAGGCGGGTGGCGTCGGTGCGACCCTGACGACGCTCCAGAAGGTGGCCGCCGCGCTCGATCTCAAGGTCACTGTCGAGCTTTCCGCCGCGAGCTGACCTCGATGGTAGGCAATCTTGACCGTTGGACTTCGGCTGTAGAGCGACACTTCGGGTTCCTCGCGGCACACGGATTCCAGATCGGCACCGCCGAGGAACCAACGCAGTGGGAACGCGCCGTCCTGTGTCAAGCGCCCGGGGTCGCGGTCAAGGTCGCCCGCAGTGTCGAGTTCGCCCGAGCGGAAGTGAATCTCATCCGCCTCGTCGACAACGAGGTTCCGCCATACCCGATCTGGATCACCGACGAGACTGTCAACTGGACGCTTCTCGAAACCGTGATCGAAGCTCGAAGGCCAGATCTTGTCGAGCAACTACCAGCAGGCGGGCTCAAGGACGCCGAACTCGACGGACAGCTCGCTAAGTGGGCTGAACTTCTGCGGGTTGTCGCTCCCGACTTCCTGGGCGGCGACACTGCCGCGATCGACGAGGCAGCCGAGGTGCTCCGACAACGGGTCCGCGAGAACCCTCAGCGCGTCACTGTCTGGGAGCCCGAGGGAACGGAGTCGAGCAGCCTCAGCGACGTTCGAGGCAGCGTGCCGGACAATGTCGAGGTACGAGCGGGTCGCTACTCACGGTGGCGCGGCAAGCGACAACGTTGATCGCCGAAGGGCGCGCTTCGGCAGGCTGCGGACTTCCTGCGAACTCGAGCACGCGCGTGAACGGCTGCTGGCCTGGTCAGCGGGTATGAATCGAGCGACTCTTGTCGTCCGCTTCAACGTCTGACCGGTCAGGGCGAGTCAGGGCGTCAGGCCGCAATGCGGGGTGGCGCTGTTCACCCAGTTGGTCTGCAACAGGTAGTGACGGCTGCCCAGGCGCACGTTGGCCGTGCCGCGCGGCACCCGGTAGGTGGCGCCGTACACGAACGCGCAGCGGTCGGCGTTCTCCTCGCCGCGATCGGTGCGCCAGCCGCGGAACGTGGGGTCGGTGACCGTTTCGGACAGCTCGTGGACAATGGTGCTCACCATGCTGTCGGCGCCGGCGTCGCCGTTCGGCGTGCCCGTACGCATGCCGCAGCCGCCGAGGCGCGGCCCGGTGGGGTCGCCGATGAACGCGAACTTCAGCAGTGACCCGCCGATGTGCGCGTACGAGTGCCATCCGCAGTACTCGGTGAGGAACCCCACCTTGGTGACCGACGCCGCCGTGAGCACCAGGTAGATGCCGTTCGGGTCGCGCGGCAGCGACCGGTCGACGACCGCCCGCTCGACGATGCGCTGGATCTCCTCGTCGGTGAGCTGCGACGTGCCCATCGAGCCGGCATCGTCGACCTGTACCCCCAGCAGCGGCGTCGCCGTGACCAGCTTGCCGGCTTTCGAGGGATACGTGCGGTTGATGTTCCAGTACGGCGAGGCCAGGTGCTGCAGGAAGTCGACGACGATGCGCCGCCGCTTCGACGTGGGTGTCCAGCCGCCGTACCAGATGACGTGCACGCGCACCGGCCCGGTCATCACCGCGCCGCCGTGGAACGTGATCGGGTCGGTGGCGGCGCGGTGCGGCGCTCCGGCACGCGGACGGGTGGGCATGGGGTGGGTGGGCAGACGGAACGTGGCCGCGGCGGGCTGGGCGACGACGCCGGCCAGCGAGGCGACGGCGAGCAGACCGGCGACGAGCAGACGGCGGGTGGCCGGGAACGACGGCCGGAAAGGGGTGGACGGCATGGACGGACCTCCGGAGGGACGCGGAGCGAGCACAGGGACCGAGGTCCGACCGGGGCCGAAGGGCCGATGTGGCGCAACCTATCGACTCGAGCCCGCCGTCACCCCGTCACGCAGAACTTGAGTTCGGAAGAAATAGTTAGTGAGGCGAAGGAAATGGTGGCACACTGGTGCACATGATCCGTGAAGCCCACTCCCCCGCCGGCGACATCGCCCCGCTGGCCGGGCGACTGCGATTGTCGGTCGCACGCATGGCCCGGTCGCTGCGCTACCAGGACCAGAGCGGGTTCGGGCCCACCGTGGTGGCGGCGCTGTCCAGCGTCGAACTGCACGGTCCGCTCACGCTCGGCGAGCTGGCCGCCCGCGAACAGGTGGCCCCGCCCACCATCACCAAGGTGGTCGAGAAGCTCGAGGCCGCCGGCCTGCTCACCCGCACCGGCGACCCCACCGACCGCCGCGTCACCCGCGTCGCCGTCACCCCCAAGGGCGCCAAGCAGCTGCAGCTGTACCGCACCCGGCGCACCGAATGGCTGGCCGCGCGCCTGTCGTCGCTCGACGAGGAACAGTTGCGCACCCTCGAGGCCGCGCTGCCCGTGCTGGAACGGCTGGTCGAGATGTCGGAGGACGGCCGATGACCGCCGCCACCGTCACCGCACCCCGATCCGCCACCTTCCGATCGCTGAAGGTGCGCAACTTCCGGCTGTTCTTCGTCGGCCAGGCCGTGTCGCAGATCGGCAACTGGCTGACGCTCGTGGCGCAGAGCCTGCTGGTGCTGAAGATCACCGACAGCGGCGTCGCCGTGGGCATCCTGGCCGCCTGCCAGTTCCTGCCCGTGCTGCTGTTCGGCGTGTGGACCGGCCTGGTGGCCGACCGCAGCGACAAGCGCAAACTGCTCATGACCGTGCAGTCGTTCGCCATGGTGCAGTCGTTCGCACTCTCGGCCCTGGCCTTCATGGACCACGCGCCCATCCTCGCGCTGTATGCGGTCGCCCTGGCCGGCGGCTTCGCCACCGCGTTCGACAACCCGGCCCGCCGCGCGTTCGTGGTGGAGATGGTGCCCGAGGACCACGTGCAGAACGCGGTCAGCCTGAACAGCGCCATGATGACCGGCTCGCGAATCGTCGGCCCGGCGCTGGCGGGGCTGCTCATCACCACCGTCGGCTTCGGCTGGTGCTTCCTGCTCGACGGAATCAGCTACATCGCCGTGCTCGCCGGGCTGCGTGCCATGCGGCCCGCCGAGCTGCGCCCACCGGTGCCCACGCAGCGTTCGAAGGGCCAGATCCGCGCCGGCCTGCGCTACGCCAAGTCCATCCCCGAGCTGTGGGTGCCGCTGGTGATGATGGCCATCGTCGGTACGTTCGCCTTCAACTTCACGGTGGTGATGCCGCTGTTCGTGAAGCGCTCGCTCGGCGGCACCGACAGCACGTTCACGCTCATCTACTCGGTGGTCAGCGTCGGGTCGCTGGTGGGTGCGCTCTTCTCGGCCCGCCGCGAACGGGCCACGGTCCGCCAGGTCATGTTCAGCGCTGCCGGCTTCGGTGTGGCGCTGCTGGCGTTCGCCGCCTCACCGGGCCTGTGGGGCGCGTTCCCGCTGGCGCTCGGCGTCGGGTTCACGAGCATCCTGTTCATGACCGCATCGACGGCCATCGTGCAGGTGCGGTCCGACCCGGCCATGCGCGGCCGGGTACTGGCACTGCAGGCCATCGTGTTCCTGGGCACCACCCCGGTGGGTGGCCCGGTGCTCGGCTGGATCTGCGAACGCTTCGGCGCCCGCGCCGGCTTCGTGGTCGGCGGGGTGTCGGGCCTGGTGGCCGCAGCGTGGGGCTGGTACGTGACCCGCGGCGACTCAGTGGAGGTGGGTGGCGTGGCTGCCGAGGGCCTTGCGCAACCCGTCCATGTCCTTGCTGTGGAAGACGACGCGGTTGTTGGTGGCGACGTAGACGGTGTCGATGTTGACGCCGGCATCGGCGATCTCGCGGGCCAGGTCGGCGAGCGAACCGGGGTTGTCGCCGATCTCGACCACCACGACCTCACGCTCGACCGGGTGGAGCTCGGCGTGGGTGATGGCAAGAGCGTGCCGGACGGGCTCGGCGTGCTTCACCAGGATGTGCAGCTGCGCTGAGTCGCCGTTGCCGGTGAACGTCGCGGCGGCCAGGTTCACACCGGCGTCGCTGACGGCAGCGGCGAGCTTGGCCAGCTCGCCCGGCTTGTTCTCCACTTCGATCATGATGTCGACCGCCATGTCCAACCTCCGGTGTCGCGGGTGATGGAAGTCTGCCACTCCCACCAGGGGGCTTCGCACGGGCCGTTGGTCCCAACCTCGCGGTCAGCGGCGCATGACGACCGGCGCCGGACCGAGCACGGCCTGCGCCGTGATCGCCACTGACCCCCCACCCGCGAACACCTCCACCAGACCGTGATCGACCACGACCAGACTTGGGCCGGGTTCGCGGACCGGCGCGGTGAACCTTCCGTCGAAGCCGGCCGCGACTGTGCCGGATCGCTCGACCGTCACCATGCCGTCGTGCACCCGCACCGACACGGCGCCATCGGTACCGCCGTTCGCCTCGACGCGCACCGCCACGTCGCCCTCGGCGTCGATCCACATCGCCCCGCCCTCGTCCTGGGGCGGGTCGACGGCCGGCCACTGCCACACGTTGCCGGCCGCGTCCAGCCAGAGCCGTCGCGGCAGGGTCATGACCCCTCGTCGACCCGCTGACGGCACCTCGTGGGCAACGGCCCAGCTGTTCGCCCAGGCCATCCCGAGGATCTCGTCGGCCGGCGTGCCGTGGAAGGTCTGCCAGGCGTAGCAATCGGGTCCGTGGTCGAGCCGCTGCGGGGCGCCGTCGGCGACGAAGGTGCCGTCGGAGAACTCGCCGACCAGTACCACGGTGCCACTGTGCCCCTGCACGCCGCCGGTCGACAGGCTCACCATCAGCAACCACCGACCGTCGGCCAGGGGCACCAGGTCCGGGCACTCCCAGTTGCCCACCCCTGGGCCGAGGTCGTCGCGGAATTCACCGATGCGGTCCCACTGCAGCAGGTCGTCGGAGGCGTAGAACGCGAGGTGGTCCGCGAACGACACGACCATGCACCAGCGCCCGTCCGGCAGGCGGCACACCTTCGGGTCACGGAAGTCGGCGACCTCGCCCGGGAGCACCGGGTTGCCGGCGTACTTCGTCCACGTCGTGCCACCATCGGTGCTCCACGCGACGGATTGGGACTGCCGCGTGTCGGTGTGGTGGGTGAAGAAGGCCAGCCACGCGCCGGTGCCGAAACCGGCGACATCGTCGCGGTCGACCACGATGGAGCCGCTGAAGATGGTGCCCAGTTCGTCGGGCCGGAGTGCGATGGGGTGGCGCTCCCAGCGCAGGCCGTCCGCGCTGCTCGCATGGCCCCAATGCATCGGGCCCCACCGGTCGTCGAAGGGGTGGTGCTGGAAGTATGCGTGCCAGCGACCATCGGCGACCACCAGGCCGTTCGGGTCGTTCATCCAACCCGACGGCGGCGCGAGGTGCCACACCGGCGGCAGCGATGCGGCGGGCGAGGTCACCGTGCGCCGCTCAGACCGCCGGGCAGAGCGCAGCGTCGGCGGCGTCGACGAACCACACCACGCCGTAGGGCGCGACGACCAGCGCGCCGCCGTCGCTGCGCACCGACTCGTCGCCCACCACGGCGACAGGCTGCACGAGCCCGGCCCGCTGCATCGCGTCGGCCGGCACCGTGGCCTCACGTGCGGCGAAGTTGGCGATGCCGTAGAAGCGGCCGTGCACCGGATGGCGCCGGGCCCAGGCGAACACGGCCGTGTCGGGGTGCCGGTGGATGGTGACGTCGCCGCCCGCATCCATGGCCGGGTTGGCCACCCGAGCGGCCGCCAGCGACTGGACGAACGTGAACACCCGGTACGAGATGGTGCCGGCCACATGGCGACGCTCGGCCACGTTCCACGGCATCGCCGGGCGGTGGATCCAACGCGAGTCGTCGGCCTTCGCCGGGTCGAGCGCGTACGACGGGTCGTTGTCGAGCGCCAGTTCATCGCCCATGTAGACGAGCGGCACGCCGGGGAAGCCGAACATGACGCCGTAGAGCAGCTCCAACCGGCGCACCGCGGCGTCGATCTCGTCGTGGTCACCGGCGCGCACCGCCCGGCCCACGCCGCACAGCGCCGCGGCGCTGCCGCACGTGCGCTCGTCGCCGTTGTCGGGGTTGCTGCTGAACGGCACACCGTCGGCGAACGATTGCCAGAAGTCGCCGCGGTAGAAGCGGGCCAGGAAGCTGCGGTGCGCGGCCCCGTCGAGGCCCGCCGCGGCGGCGTCGGCGTCGCTGACGGCCCAGCCGATGTCGTCGTGGCAGCGGACGTAGTTCACCCACCCGGCCGATGCAGGCGTGGGGGGCAACGCCTGCATGGCCGTGCCGGCGAGCGCGGCATCGCCCGAGGCGAGGCTGCTCCACAGCATCACCATGAGCTGGTTGTGGTACGCCAGGTGGCACTCGGGCCGCTCCAGGCGGTGCACGCCCAGGTACGGCAACAGGTCGCCGGGAGCGACGATGGCCTCGGCCTTCAGCAGCACCGCCGGAGCGGCGATGGCGAGCAGCGCCCGGTACAGCTGGGCGATGAGGTGCGCCTCGGGCTGGTTCTGGCAGTTCGTGCCCGTGCGCTTCCAGGTGAAGGCCACGGCGTCGAGGCGCAGCACGTCGACCCCAGCGTTGGCCAGGTGCAGCATGATGTCGAGCATCTCGACGAACACGTCGGGGTTCGCGTAGTTCAGGTCCCACTGGTACGTGTTGAACGTGGTCCACACCCACGCCGACAGATCGTCGTCCCACGTGAAGTTGCCGGGCGCCATCTCGGGGAACACCTCGGGCAGCGACGCCTCGTACTGGTCCGGCACAGTGAGATCGGCGAACACCAGGTAGTAGTCGCGGTGGCGCGCCGAGCCACCGCGTGCCAGTTCGGCCCACACGTGCTCGCGAGCCGTGTGGTTCATGACCAGGTCCAGGCACAGGCTGACACCGCGCTCGTGCAGCCGATCGGCCAGGAACTGCAGGTCGTCCCAGGTGCCGAGCGACGGATCGACGTCGCGGTAGTCCTGCACGGCGTAGCCGCCGTCGTTGGCACCCTCCCGTGCTCGCAGCACGTTCATGAGGTGGAAGTAGCGGACGTGCAGCTCGGACAGGTAGTCCAGCCGGTCGGCGACGCCCTTCAGCGTGCCACCGAACAGGTCGGCGTAGGCCACGTAGCCGATCATCGACGAGCGTTGGAACCACGCCGGGTCGGTCTCGCGTTCGATGTCGAGCAGGCGCAGCGAGTCGCGCCGGGCCGACGCCGCGGTGCTGCTGCGGGCGACGAGCTGGTCGACGAGCTCGTCGGTGTCGGCCACCTGGCCGTACAACGCCTCGACGAGCGGCCGCACGAACGGCGTCCAGAAGCGCGCCCGCGCGTCGATGCGCGCAAGGGTGTCGGCTGCGAACGGCTCGGCGAGCGGCTCGGTCACACACTCACCTCCACACGGGCGACGAAGTCGCGCGACGATCGACCGACGCGCAGTTCGTGGCGGCCCGACGCGGTGCCCCACGCGTGCTCGTCGACGTTCCAGCGGCGATAGGCCTCGGGGTCGAGCGCCACGGTGACGCGCTGCGACGACCCGGCCGGTGCGATCACCTTGGCGAAGCCGACCAACCGCTGCACGGGCTCGTCTCGCGCCACGCCGTCGCGGTCCAGTTGGTGGGCGTACACCTGCACCACTTCCACCGCGTCGCGGTCGCCCGCATTCGCCACCGTGCACTCGACGTGGAACGCATCGGCGGCGACGACGTCGGTGATGTCGGCGCAGCCGTAACCCAGCCCGAAGCCGAACGGGAACAACGGCTCGCGGCCCACGGTGTCGTACCAGGCATGTCCGGTGAGGCGGCCCTCCAGGTAGTTGGCCACACCGTTGCGGCCGGGGTTGTGCTCGAACGCCGGCGTGTCCTCCAGGCGGAACGGGAACGACACGGGCAGGCGGCCCTGTGGCTCGGCGGCGCCGGACAGCAGGTCGACCAGCGTATTGCCCATCTCCTGGCCGGGGAACCACGACATGAGCACGGCGTGCACGTGGTCGAGCCACGGCATGGTGACCGGCGAGCCGGCGTTGACCACCACGACCGTCGCCGGGCTCACCTGGGCCACCGCGGCCACCAGGTCGTCCTGCGCGCCGGGCAGGTCCAGGCTGGCGCGGTCCCAGCCCTCGCTCTCCCAGTTGTCGTTGGTGCCGACGACGACGATGGACAGGTCGGCCCGCGCCGCGGCATCGACCGCATCGCGCAACAGGTCGCCGACCACGGGCGCCAGCGCGCCGACGTTGATGCCGCCCATGCCGGTGCCCACCGGGTGGTGGCGCATCTCGACGACCAGACGGTGCTCGGTGCCGGCCTCCAGCTGCACCTCGGCCACCACTTCGTCACGGCCCATGCCGAAGAACGAGCCGCCGACCGGGGTGTCGGCATTGTCGATGAGGGTGACACCGTCGAGGAGGATGCGCGCCGGCGACACGCTCTCGACGCTGAACTTCCAGGCGCCGGACACGTCGGGCGTGAACGCGGTAGCGATGCGCACACCGAACGCCGGGTTCGCCGCGCCCTGGCCGGTGGGGTCGGCCACCCACATGAGGCGCATGGTGCCAGTGGTGCCACTGCTCACCGGGGTGGCCGCCGCATCGTCGAGGGCTTCGGGGTGGTCGTAGATGTCGACCGCGACCGGCCCACAGCGACGAAGGTCGAGCTCGGGCAGGCGCCGGTGGATCTGGCAGCCGGCCTGGTGCTCGACCTCGATGCCCGCAGCGGCGAAGTGCGCGGTGAGTGCCTCGAGCGGCGTGGACACGGAGGTGGGCGTGACGTGCGCGCTGCCGCCGCCCATCACCTCGCCGAGCGCCGCGTTGGGGCCGATGATGGCGACGCGGCGCACACCGTGCAGCTGCAACGGCAGCACCGTGTGGTCGGTGGTGGCCGGCACGTTGCGCAGCAGCACCATGCCCTGCGCTGCGGTGCGGCGCACCAGGGCGATGTCGTCGGGGTCGTGGCGCGTGGTCTCGGGCCCGGGGCCGTCGGCCTCGAGCGCACCGGTGCGCTGCATGAGTTGCAGCACGCGGCGGGCCAGGGTGCGCACGTCGTCGAACGTCACCTCGCCGCGCTCGATGGCGTCGAGCAGTTGCTGCCCGCGCTGCAGGGTGGGCCCGGGCATCTCCAGGTCCAGGCCGGCCTTCACCGCGTCGGCCGTGCTGTGCAGACCGAACCAGTCGCTCATGACCAGACCGTCGAAACCCCACTCGCCGCGCAGCACTTCCGCCAGCAGCGGGCTGTCGGCCGACCACGGGCCGTTGATGCGGTTGTACGCCGTCATGACGGCCATGACGCCGGCCTCGCGCACGGCGGCCTCGAACGGCCGCAGGTACACCTCGCGCAGGGTGCGCTCGTCGATGCGCGAGTCGATGGTGTTGCGCTCGAACTCGGTGTCGTTGCCCACGAAGTGCTTGATGCAACTGGCGACGCCTTGCGACTGCAGGCCACGGACGTAGCCGACGGCGATGCGCGCGGTGAGGTACGGGTCCTCGCTCATGCACTCGAAGTTGCGGCCACCGACCGGCGTGCGGTGGATGTTCACCGTGGGCGCCAGCAACACGCTGGCACCCTTCGCCTTCGTCTCGCGGCCGAGCAGTTCGCCGATGCGCTGCACGGCATCGACGTCCCACGTGGCGGCGAGCAGCGTGCTGCACGGCGCACAGATGGACGCCTCGCCGTCGAAGCGGGTGCCACGGGCGCCGACGGGACCATCGCTCACGCGCATCTCGGGGATGCCGAGGCGCGGGATGGCGACCGTGTGCCAGAAGTCGCGCCCGGCGGTCAGCGCGACCAGCTCCTCGACCGTGGCGCGGTCGAGGAGATCGTCGATGTCGATGGTCATGGGGGCTCCGTTTCGGGAGTGGTCAGCCCTTCACTGCGCCGGCCAGCAGGCCGCGCACGAAGTAGCGCTGGAGAGCGAAGAACACACAGATGGGAACGACCATCGCGACCATGCCGCTCGCGGTGAGCAGGTGCCACGACTGGCCACGGGTACCCGACACCTCGGCCAGCTTGGCGACGACGGGCACGTTCTCGCCCGCACCGCCGAACACCTTGCCGACGAGGTAGTCGTTCCAGATGTACATGAACTGGAAGATGCACAGCGACGCGATGGCCGGCACCGACAACGGCACGACGAGCTTGAAGAACACCGTGGCATGGCCTGCACCGTCGACCCGGGCCGCCTCGATGACCTCCTTCGGCAGGGCCTGCACGAAGTTGGAGAGGATGAAGATGCAGAACGGCAGACCGAAGCAGATGTGGGCGATCCACACGGCCGGGATGCTGTTCGCCAGGTTGAGGTACGGGAACACCGTGAGCGCACCGGCGGCGTCGCCGGTGATCTTGTACGCCGAGTAGGCGACGAAGAACACGCCGAGCAACGCCATGAACAGCTCGACGGGCCAACCCTCGCGCCAGCGGATGAACAGGACGACCGAGAGCAGGAGCAGGATGATGCCGATGCCCAGACCGAGCTCGTAGCTGACGTGGGCCCCACCGGTGAACAGGCGCAGCAGCGGGATGAGCGCCATCTGCAGGGGCACCATGAGCAGTCCGACCACCACGACGAACAGCCAGTCGCGACCCTTGAACTTCATCCATGCGAACGCGTAGGCGGCGACCAGTGCGATGCCGACCGACAGGATGGTGGCGGGCACCGTGATGCGCACCGAGTTGAGGAAGAAGTGGCCCATGTTGTCCTCGCCGGGAGCCGACGACAGCACGCGCTTGTAGTTCGAGAGGGTGAAGCTGGGGTCCTTGAACCACGTCCACCAGCCGGTGGTCTTCACCTCCTGCTCGGTGCGGAACGACGACACGAGCGTGCCGAACGTGGGGATGGTCCACAGCAGCACCAGCAGGTAGACCGCCCAGCGGCCCCAACGGCTGGTGAGGGCGGCACTGACGGAGCGGCCGAGCGGCTCGCCCGCGACGGGAGCAGTTGCGTCGCTCATCCTGCCATCATCTCCTCTGCGCGGGCCTGGGCCCGACGGTTGATCACGACGACCGGCACCACGAGGATGAAGATCAACACCGCGAGCGCGGAGCCGATGCCGGACCGGGACTGGACGAAGTACACGCGGTAGAACTCGTTGGCGATGGTGCTCGTGCCGAAGTTGCCGCCGGTGGTGGCGGCGACGATGTCGAACGCCTTCAGACCGGCGATGGTGGTGGTGGTGGCGACGGTGATGAT
>CBHWEI010000097.1:0-12766 GCA_966112835.1 uncultured Acidimicrobiaceae bacterium | reverse complement strand
CCTCGATGCGCAGCACGAACGTGCCGCCCTGGCTGTGGGCGAGGGCCCAGTTCCACAGGGCGGTGCGCGCGCCACCCACGTGGAAGAAGCCGGTGGGTGACGGTGCGAAACGGAATCGGGGACCACTCATGCGGCACCGAGGCTACCGGCGGCGTCGTGAGCGGGCAGTTCACGCAGAACTCGAGTTCTGCGTGACCGGTCAGGCGAGCAGGGCGAGGGTGCGCAGCTGGCGTACGGCGACGGTGAGGGTGGTGACGTCCTGGATCTCGACGCGGCGCAGGTCGGTGAAGATGGCCACCGAGGTGGAGATGAGCCGCTCGTTGGCGGCGAACCAGTCGGTCACGCCGCCCACCTTCGCGGTGTCGGCGGTGAGGTCGGCCAGTGCCGCCACCAGGTCGTCGCGTAGGGCGGCGCGTGCCTGGGTCTGCCAGCGTGTGCTGCGCGGCAGGCTGCCGATGGACTCCCACAACCACGACAGGTCGAGCATGTCGAACAGCTGCCAGTAGCTCACGGCCAGCTGCGGGATGGACGCACCGGTGCGGGCCGCGAGGTCGATGACGTCGAGCCCGGTGTGCAGCAGCGGCCACTGGACGCTGCGCTGGGCCAGGTCCTCGGGCACTCCCCCGGCCAACCGGCCGGCCTCGCGGGCGAACACGGCGTCGCGCATGCGGCCCTGCAGGTGGCGTTCCAGCGTGGTGGCCAGCTCGGCCATGCCGCCCTTGAACTCGCCCACCGCGGCGCCGATGTCGAGCGGCAGCGCCCGGTGGCGCATGAGCCACAGGGTGCAACGCTCGGCCATGGAGCGCAGCTCCAGGAACAGCTCCATCTGCAGGTCGGCCTTCACCGACCCGGTGAGCGCCTCGACGCGATCCCACAGGTCGACCAGGCCCAGGATGTCGCGGGCCGCCACCCAGGCGCGGGTGGTGTCGACCACGCTCATCCCGGTCTCCTCCGAGATGCGATGGTCGAACGAGATGCCCGACAGGTTCACCAGCTGGTTGCCCACCTGCGTGGCGATGATCTCGCGACGCAGCCGGTGGCCGCGGATCTCGTTGGCGAACTCGTCGCGCACGCGGGCCGGGAAGTAGCGCACCAGCTCGGGCTCGAGGTACGGGTCGTCGGGCAGGTCGCTGTGGGTGATCTCGGTGATGTCGGCGCTCTTCGTGTACGCCAGCAGCACCGAGAACTCGGGGGTGGTGAGGCCGGTGCCGGCAGCCTGCCGCTCGGCGATCTGCCGGTCGGCGGGCAGGTACTCGAGCGACCGGTTCAGCCAGCCCTCGGCCTCGAGCAGGTTCAGGTAGCGGGCGTGCACGTTCACCATGGGCAGCGCCTGGCGACGGGCGATGGCCAGGGCAAGCGTCTGCGCCCGGTTGTCGTCGAGCACCAGCTCGCCCACCTCGTCGGTCATCGACGCGAGGATCTCGTTGCGCTGCTCGAGCGTGATGCGACCCTGTTGCACGGCGGACCCGAGCAGGATCTTGATGTTCACCTCGTGGTCGCTGCAGTCCACACCGGCCGAGTTGTCGATGGCATCGGTGTTGATGAGGCCGCCGGCCAGTGCGTACTCCACGCGCCCGCGCTGGGTGAAGCCCAGGTTGCCGCCCTCGCCGACGATGCGGCAGCGCAGCTCGGCGCCGTTCACCCGCAGCGAGTCGTTGGCGCGGTCGCCCACGTCGGCGTGCGTCTCGGATGCGGCCTTCACGTAGGTGCCGATGCCGCCGTTCCACAGCAGGTCGACCGGTGCCCGCAGGATGGCCGACATGAGCTCGTTGGGCGTGAACGACGACCGCTCGATGCCCAGGCGGCGCTGCGCCGCCTCGCTGAGCTCGATGGTCTTCAGCGTCCGCGGGAACACGCCACCACCGGGCGAGATGAGCGTCGGGTCGTAGTCGGCCCAGCTGGAGCGCGGCAGGTCGAACAGGCGCTGGCGTTCGGCGAACGACACGGCCGGGTCGGGATCGGGGTCGATGAAGATGTGCCGGTGGTCGAACGCGGCGACCAGCTTCAGGTGCGGCGACCGCAGCAGGCCGTTGCCGAACACGTCGCCGCTCATGTCGCCGATGCCCACCACGGTGAGCTCGTCGCGCTCGACGTCCTTGCCCAACGAGGCTGCGTGGCGGCGCACGCTCTCCCACGCGCCGCGGGCGGTGATGCCCATGACCTTGTGGTCGTAGCCCACGCTGCCGCCCGAGGCGAACGCGTCGTCCAGCCAGAAGCCGTAGTCGTGGGCGATGCCGTTGGCGATGTCGCTGAACGTGGCGGTGCCCTTGTCGGCCGCGACCACCAGGTAGGGGTCGTCGGCGTCGTAGCGCACGGTGTGCGGCGGGGGCACCACCTCGTCGCCGACGATGTTGTCGGTGAGGTCGAGCAGGCCGCTGATGAACTGCCGGTAGCAGGCCACGCCCTCGGTGCGGAACTCGTCGGGTGACGCCGGCGGCCGCTTGACCACGAACCCGCCCTTCGCCCCGGTGGGCACGATGACGGCGTTCTTCACGATCTGCGCCTTCACCAGACCGAGGATCTCGGTACGGAAGTCCTCCCGCCGGTCGCTCCAGCGGATGCCGCCGCGGGCGATGCGACCGTTGCGCAGGTGCACACCCTCCACACGCGGCGAGCACACCCAGATCTCGAACATGGGCCGCGGCAGCGGGAGGTCGGGCACCTTCGAGGTGTCGAACTTGAAGGCGATGACGTCGCGCCGGCCCTCGTTCGGGCCGGGCCGGTACGCATTCGTGCGCACGGTGGCGTCGATGAGCGCCAGCAACGCCCGCAGCGTGCGGTCGTCGTCCAAGCTGGGCACCGCGTCGAGCGCATCGACCACGGCCGCCCGGCGCGCCTCGACGGCAGCAGGATCGGGCCCGTCGCCCGTGGGTTCGAAGCGCGCCGCGAACAGCCGGACCAGTTCGGCCGCAATGGCCGCGTGCCGGGCGAGCGTCGCCTCGATGTACTGCTGACTGAACGGGAAGCCGATCTGGCGCAGGTAGCGCGAGTAGGCGCGCAACATCTCGATCTCGCGAGCCGTCGACCCGGCCAACAGCACCAGCCGGTTCAGGCCGTCGACCTCGACCGTGTTCGTGAACTCGGCGACGAACGCCCGCTGCACCTCGGCCTGTGACGCGTCGGAGAGCTCGACGCCGTCGGGCAGCTCGACGCCCACGTCGTGCAGCCACACCGGCCCACCGGCGAGGCCGAACCCGAACGCCCGCTCGTCGATGGCACGGAAGCCCAACTGGTCGAGCAGCGGCAGCAGGTCCGAGATGGGGACCGCCGAACCCCGGTGGTACACCCGGAACCGCCAGTGGTGGTCGTCGTCCTCGGCGAAGTGCATCATCGCCGTCGCCACGTTGGGAGCGTCGGCGCCCGACGCGGCGAGCGCGTCGATGATGGGCAGATCGATGGCCGCGCTGTTCGGCCAGTTCAACTCGTCGTAGCCGGCGGGAATGACGGGCAGCAGGCGGCCCAACAGCGCATCGGCGGCGTCGGCACCCACTTCCTCGGCCAGTGCAGCTCGTGTGGCTGCAGCCCAGTCGTCGGCCACCTCACCGGCGGCCACCTTGATGCTCACGTTGGTCCGTTCCTTCCCGACGACGCTGTCGCGAATTTCGTACGCTCAGTGTGCCACAGGGGCACCGGTTGTAGGTTCGGGACATGCAGCAGATCAACGTGTTGGGCGAGGAACTGCAACCGTGCTCGTACGACCCGCTCACCGGGTACTACCGCACCGGCTGTTGCGAGAACCGCGGCGACGATCCGGGGCTCCACGTCATCTGCGTGGTGTGCACCGACGAGTTCCTGGCGTTCTCGGCGGGCGTGGGCAACGACCTGTCCACGCCCATGCCGCAGTACGGCTTCGCCGGGCTGAAGGCCGGCGACCAGTGGTGCCTGTGCGCATCGCGTTGGCAGGAGGCGTTCCTGGCCGGGCGGGCCCCGAAGGTGCGCCTGCAGAGCACACACGTGTCGGCCCTGGAGTACTGCAACCTGGCCGATCTGCGCGAGCACGCGGTCGACGCATGAGCGTGCACGTCACCAGCGAAGGCGCGGTGGGTGTGGTCACCATCGACCGCCCCGAGGTGCGCAACGCCGTCGACGGCCCCACCGCGGCACTGCTCGCCGACGCGTTCCGCGCATTCGATGCCGACGACACCTTGAGCGTGGCCGTGCTCACCGGCGCCCACGGCACCTTCTGCGCCGGTGCCGACCTGAAGGGCATCAGCGAAGGGCGGGGCAACCGTGTCGAACGCGACGTCGATGCCGACGGCCCCATGGGTCCCACACGCATGCAGCTGTCGAAGCCGGTCATCGCCGCGGTGGAAGGTTTCGCGGTCGCCGGCGGGCTGGAGCTGGCGGTGTGGTGCGACCTGCGCGTCGCCGCGTCCGACGCCGTCTTCGGCGTGTACTGCCGCCGCTTCGGCGTGCCGCTGGTGGACGGCGGCACGGTGCGCCTGCCGCGTCTCATCGGGCACAGCCATGCCACCGACCTCATCCTCACCGGCCGCGGCGTCAGTGGCGACGAAGCCGTGCGCATGGGCCTGGTGAACCGTTCGGTTGCACCGGGCACCGCCCTCACCGCCGCGATGGCCCTGGCGCACGAACTGGCCGCGCTGCCGCAGGGGTGCATGCGCCGCGACCGCCAGAGCAGCCTGGACCAGTGGTCGCTCGACCTCGGGTCGGCACTCGAGCACGAGACCCGGCTGGGCCTCGAGACGATCGCCTCGGGCGAGACGTTGGCAGGGGCGTCACGGTTCATCGCCGGCGAGGGGCGGCAGGGGCGACCCGTCGCCGAGTCGGGCCCCGCGTGACCGGCGTCCCGCTGGTCCACCTGGCCGACTGGCTCGACGGCGGCGACCGCCAGGGTGTGGCAGCGGCGGTCGACCGGGCGTTGTCGTCGGTGGGCTTCTTCCTGGTCACCGGCCACGGCATCGACGAGGACCTCATCGCCGACACCCGGCGCGTCTACACCGAGTTCTTCCACCAACCCGCCGAGGCGAAGCAGACGGTCCGCATGCCGCAGTTGGGCATGGCCGGCTGGGCGCCCATGGGCATGGAGGCCAACGGCTACTCGTTCGGCCACGAGACCCCGCCCGACATGAAGGAGAGCTACCGGCTGGGCGCGTGCGCGCTGGAGGGCCGGCCACCGCTCCGTGGCGACAACGTGTGGCCCACCACACCGGCGGATTTCGAGGACGTCGTCACGCGCTACATGGCCGCGGTCGACGGCCTGCACCTGGAGCTGCTGCGCGTGTGCGCCGCCGCGGCGGGGCTGGCCGACCACGAGTTCTTCGCGGCCCGGTCGCTGCACAACGACAACACGCTGAACGTGAACTGGTACGCGCCCATCCGCCGCTTGGGCGAACCGAGCCCCGGCCAGTACCGCATCGGCCCGCACACCGACTTCGGCAGCATCACCGTGCTGCACCGCGAGCCGGGCACCTCGGCGCTGCAGGTGCAGCTGCCCGACGGCACCTGGGTGGACGCGCCGGTGGTCGACGGCGCGTTCACCGTGAACGCCGGCGACCTGCTCGCTCACTGGTCGGGCGGGCGGTGGCGGTCCGCCATCCACCGCATGCTGCCCCCGGCTGCCGATGCGGCCGACGAATCGCTGCTGTCGCTCGTGTACTTCTGCGACCCAGACCCCGACACCGTCGTGGTGCCGCTGGTCGGCGATGCCGCCCCCATCACCGCGGGGGACTACCTGAAGGCCAAGATCGCCGCGATCACCATGGGCTGAGCGATCGCTATCCTCGGCACATGCAGCAGGAGCTCGTCGGCGGCGCAGTGAAGCCGCTGCTGCGCGGCTGGACGCACGCCGTGTCGTTCCCGCTCATGCTCGTGTTCGGCGTGGCCATGCTCGTGTGGGCCGACGCCACGTTCTCGGCACGGTTGCTACTCGCCGTCTACGTGGCCGGCACGGCCACCATGTTCGGCGTCAGCGCCATGTACCACCGCGGCAGATGGACGCCGCCGGTGAAGCTGCGCATGCAGAAGCTGGACCGCACGGCCATCTTCCTGGCCATCGCCGGGGGCTACACACCCATCGCCGCCCTGTGCCTCGACGGGTGGCGGCTGGCCATAGTGCTCGCCGGCGTGTGGATCGGTGCGGCGGTCGGCATGGCCGTGCAGTGGATCCCCACCGTGCCGCGCGCCTGGCGTGGAGCCAGCTACATCATCGTCAGTTGGATCGCCGCGTTCACCTTCCCCGACCTGCTGCGCGGACTTGGCACCACGGGCTTCCTGCTCGTGCTCGCCGGCGGCATCTGCTACACGGTCGGTGCGCTGGCCCTGGCGACCCGCTGGCCCGACCCGTGGCCCCGCGTGTTCGGCTTCCACGAGGTGTTCCACGCCTTCACCGTGGTGGCTGCCGGACTGCAGTTCGCCGCCATCGCCTGGTTCGTCGCGCCCCGGCTCTCGGCGTGAAGCGACGCACCGCCGAACCCGTCGCGCCGCGGGTCGAGTCCACCGCGCCCGCCGACCGAGCCGACCTGTTGGCCGACCTGGAGTGGTACGACCTGGAGGTGTCGCACTATTTCACCGGCGAACCACTCGAGCGGGTGGAGATGCGCGGCACGTGGTGCAACGGAGCTGCGTTCACCGGGGCCGACCTGCGCGCCGCACGCCTGGTCGACACACGGTTCACGAACGGTGAGTGCTCGGGCCTTCGCCTCGACGAGAGCAGCGCCACCCGGGTCGAGTTCCGCGACTGCCGCCTGTCGGGCGCGTTGTTCAACGCAGCGCGCTGGACCGACGTCCGCTTCGTCGACTGCCGCATCGATGGCGCCGACTTCCGCATGATCACCGGCGAACGGGTGTGGTTCGAGCGCTGCAACCTGAGCCTCGCCGAGTTTCGCGCCTCGACCATCGCCGGCGCGCGCTTCGTCGACTGCGACCTCACCGGCGCCGAGTTCGGCCAGGCGCGCATCGCCGATGCGGTGCTCCGTGGCTCGCGCCTCGACGGGCTGCGCGGCGTCGACGGCCTGCAACGACCCGTCATCACCAGCGAGCAGGCCATCCCGCTCGCGTGGGCGGTGCTCGGTGCGCTCGGCGTGGTGATCGACGACGATGAGGAAGAAGGAGACCGCGACCGATGAGCGTCACCCTGGCCACCCTGGTGGTCCGCGAGTACGACGAGGCGATTCGCTTCTACGTCGACAAGGCGGGGTTCCGCCTCGTCAGCGACGAGGCCCAGGGGCCCACGAAGCGATGGGTGGTGGTGACTCCGCCCGATGGCGGCACGGGTCTGCTCCTCGCCCGCGCCGACGGTCCGGCCCAACAGGCCGCGGTGGGCAACCAGACCGGTGGCCGGGTGGCGTTCTTCCTGTCGACCGACGACTTCGCCGCCACGCACGCCCGAATGACCGAGGCCGGAGTGCACTTCCGCGAAGCGCCTCGCCACGAGCCGTACGGCTGGGTGTGCGTGTGGGAGGACCTCTACGGCACCACCTGGGACCTGCTCGAGGCCCGACCGGACTGAGCCGACCGGCGGCCCACTCAGGGCACGGGTGGCGCCGACGCCCATGCGTCGTCGACCGCGGCGGCGGTGCGCGACTCGCGCACGTTCACCCACTGCGCCAGCAACACGCCGAGCATCACCACGACCGCGCCCAGTACCTCCACCAGGCCGACCTCCTCGCCCAGGAACAGCACCGACCAGAAGATGGCCAGCGCGATCTCGGCGGTCATCACCATGGCCACCACACCCGGCACCACGTGCCGCATGGCGCGGAAGAAGCACACGTTGGCCACCACGGTGGGCACCAGTGCGAACAGCAGCACCTCGGACCACAGCCGTGCCCCGTGCGGGACGACGAGACCCTGGGCGAACGCCAGCGGCGCCATGACCACCGCGCCGCCGAGCACGTTCCACGCCGCCGACACCACGCCGTCGGTGCTCTGCGGCAGCACTCGGCCGCTGATGATCATGAAGGCCGCCATGAGCACCGCCTGGAACAGGGCGAGTGCGGCGCCCAAGGTGCTCACGTCACCGACGCCACCGAAGAGCTCGGGCACGGTGAGCACCACTCCGGCCATCACGATCGCCAGTGCCACCCACGTGACGCCAGAAGCCCGGTGGTGCCCGAGCACCGACGACCCGACCACCACGAGCACGGGGTAGAGGTAGACCAGCACGATGTACACCGACACGTCGAGATGCTGCAGCGAGACGAAGCCGGTGTAGACCATGGTGCCGAACAGCATCCCCACCGCGAGCGCTCGCCAGCGGGGCACGGCGAGCGGGTCGGGACCCCCGCGGCGATGCCAGATTGCGACGATGCTCCACAGCACCGCTGCCGCGACGCCGAAGCGCCACAGCAGCAACGACGACGGCCCCAGCGGCTCGAGCAGGTCCTTGCCGACGATCGCCGACAGCGAGTACGACAGAGCGGTGGCACCCGCCCACAACACACCGACGCTGGGGTTCTTGCCGTCGGTCGCCACGACGACGAACGGTAGCCGGAGGGCCGGGGCGAGCTGATGGTCAGACCGTCAGTCGCCGGTGGCAGCCACTTCGCTGCGGCGACGGGGCTTCCAGCCGGCGCTGGGCACGCTGGCGCGCAGCAGCTTCGTGTAGGCCTGCTGCGGTTGGTCGAGCACGTCGCGGGTGGCGCCCCGCTCGACCACCTTGCCGTTGTGCATGACGATGACGTCCTCGGTGATCTGGCGTACGACGGCCAGGTCGTGGCTGATGAGTAGGTACGACACGCCCGTCTCGGCGCGCACGTCGGCCAGCAGGTTCAGCACCTGCGCCTGGATGCTCACGTCGAGCGCCGCGACCGATTCGTCGAGGATGAGCAGCTGCGGTTCGGCGGCCAGTGCACGGGCGATGGCGACGCGTTGCCGCTGGCCACCGGAGAGCGCCCTCGGCAGGGCATGCAACTGGCGCTCGTCCAGACCCACCAGCGAACCCAGCTCGGCCACCCGGGCAGCCCGCTCGGTGGCGGTGCCACCCTTGTGCAGCGCGAGCACCTGGTTGATGGCTGCCGCTCCGCTCTGGCGTGGGTCGAGGCTGCTGTACGGGTCCTGGAAGACGATCTGCACCTCGCCACCACGACGACGGCGTTCCGCCGTGCCCTTCGCCGGCTTCGAGCGATCGGCGCCGCACGCCCGAATGGTGCCCGACGTGGGTGCCAGCAGGCCGGTGATCATCTTGGCGATGGTGGTCTTGCCCGAACCGGACTCGCCCACGATGGCCAGCGATCCGCCCCGGGCGATCTGGAACGACACGTCGTCGACGGCGACGTGCTCGCCGAACTCCTTGCGGAGGTCGGCGACGTCGAGCAGCGGTTCGTCAGTCATGGCTCACCTCCATGAGCAGGCGCCCGCGCAGCTCGACCGCACGATGGCAACGGACCAGGCCGTCGTCGAGCGGCTGGACACCGGGCCGGCGCTCCGTGCACTGCTGCTCGACGTGCCCGCAGCGGTCGGCGAACGCACAGCCTGGCGGCGCCTCGAAGGCCGAACGTGGACGGCCGGGGATGGCGGCCAGCCGGCCGACCTCACCGTCGATGCGTGGACGGGCCGCGACCAGCCCGGCCGTGTACGGGTGCAGCGGATCGTCGTGCAGACGGTGCGACTCGCGCTGCTCGATCAGCTGACCGGCGTACATGACGGCCGTGCGGTCGCACACGGCGCCGGCCAGCTCGAGGTCGTGGGTGATGAACAGCATGGCCATGCCGCGCTCGCGGCGCAGGTCGTCGAGGATGGCCATCACGTCGGCCTGGGTGGTGACGTCGAGTGCCGTGGTCGGCTCGTCGGCCAGGAGCAGCTTCGGCTCCGTCAGCAACGAGGTGGCGATCATCACGCGTTGCAGCAGACCGCCCGACAGCTCGTGCGGGTGCTGTTCGAGGCGACGCTGCCCGTCGTGGATGCCCACCTCGGCCAGCAGGGCCACGGCCCGGGCGACGGCGTCGGCCTTGGACACGTCCTGGTTGGTGCGCAGCGCCTCGGTCATGAAATCGCCGATGGTGCGCACCGGGTTGATGTGCGCACGAGGGTCCTGGAACACCACCGCGACATCGGACCGGAAGGTGCGCAGCGCCTGGCCGCGCAGCGATGCCACCTCCACACCGCCGAAGGTGATGGAACCCTCGACCGCAGCGCCGGGCGGCAGCAGGCGGGCGACGGCACGCGCAGTCATCGATTTGCCCGAGCCGCTCTCGCCGACAAGGCCCAGGGCCTCGCCGGCGGCGATGTCGAGCGACACGTCGTGGAGCACCGTGCGCAGTTCGCCGCTGATGGGCAGGCGCACCGACAGCGAACGCAGTTGGAGCAGCGCGTCGCTCATCGCGCCACCGAGTTCGCCCGCTCGGTGAGCCGCTCGCCCAGGATGTTCACGGCGATGACGACCACCACGATGCACACGCCCGAGCTGAGGGACTCGAGCGGGTAACCCTGTAGCACGCCGCTCTGACCGGTGGACACCATCACGCCCCAGTCGGCCTGCGGCGGGCGCACGCCGAGGCCCAGGAACGAGATGGCGGCCAGGTCCACCATGGCGTAGCCGAACAGCACGGCCCCCTGCGCCACGATGAGCGGCAGCAGGTTGCGACCCAGGTGCTTCACGCAGATGACCGTGGCCCGAATGCCCTGCACCTCCAGCGCAGCGATGTAGTCGCGCGCGCGTTCTCGGAGCGCGGCGCTGCGCAGCACGCGGGCGATGTACGGCGTGTAGGCGATGGCCAGGGCGATGGTGGCCGACTTCAGGCCCGGCTCGACGACGACGCTGACCAGGATGGCCAGCACGATGGCCGGGAACGCGAACAGGACGTCGAGACCGGCCGACACGAACGTGTCGAACTTGCCGCCCTTCCACGCCGCGGCGACCGCGAGCAGCACACCGACCACCATGGCCAGCAGCACCACCAGGGTGGGACCGATGAGCGACGACCGGGCGCCCGCGAGCACCCTGGACAGCAGATCGCGGCCCTGCGAATCGAAGCCCAGCGGATGGCCGGCGATGGGTCCCACGAACGCGTACGACAGGTTCGACAGGTTCGGGTCGTACGGCGCGAGCGCGTTGCCGAACACGGCGACGAAGCCGGCCACGGCCAGGATGAGTGCACTGATGTGGGCGGCCACGCCCGTGCCGCGCAGCCCGGGTAGGCCGCGGCCGGTGCGCTTCGCCGGGTCGGCAGGAGCCGCAATGGTGGTGAGTTCGATGGCGCTCATGAGGCCCGCGCTCCCAGCGAGACCCGCGGGTCGAGCACTGCGTAGAGGAAGTCGACGATGGCGTTGGCCACCACGAAGACGGTGACGATGACGAGCGAGATGCCCTGCACCACCGCGATGTCCTTCGACAGCGCGGCCTGGATGAGGTACGAGCCGATGCCGTTCAACGAGAACGCCCGCTCGACCACCGCCGATGCGGCGAACAGCGAGGCGACGGTGATCCCCACCACCGTGGTGATGGGGATGGCCGCGTTGCGCACGACGTGGCGCCGCACGATGGTGCGGTACGGAATGCCGCGGCTGACCGCGGTCTGCACGTGTTCTCGGCCCAACTCCTCGCGCACGGCCGATCGGGTGATGCGGGCCACCAGGGCGATGGACGAGAACGCGAGTGCGATGGCCGGCAGGGTGAGGTGCTTCACCTGGTCGACGAACCCCTCACCGGTGCCCAGCGCCGGGAACCACCCCAGGTTCACGGCGAACACCGACAGCAGCAGGATGGACGCCACGAACGACGGCACGGCCGCGCTGACGGTGGTGACGCCGATGACCATGTTGTCGAGCACGCCCTTCTTCAACCCGCCCAGCAGGCCCATGGCGATGCCGAGCACGATGATGATGAGCGAGCTGTAGAGCACCAGTTGGACGGTGGTGCCGATGCGCTGGGAGATGATGGTGCTCACCTCCTGACGCAGCTGGATGGACACTCCGAAGTCGCCGTGCAGCGCGCCGCCCACCCACCGGATGTAGCGGACGAAGAACGGGTCGTTCAGGTGATAGCGCTCCTCCAGCACGGCGATGGCTTCGGGGGTGGGCGTGCGCCCGCCGAGCAGGGCGGCGATCGGGTTGCCGGGTGCGAGGTACATCGCCGAATAGATGGCGAAGCTGGCGACGAACAACGTCATCACCAACATCGCCAGACGACGCACCACGAACTTCAGCATGCCGATCGCCGCCCGTTCGCTCAGGGAGCGCCCAGGTAGGCGGCCCAGGGGCCGAACATGTACTGGAAGGTGCTCGGTGCACCCGTGATGCCCTTGTTCATGACCAACACGTTGGTGGGGGCCACGAGCGGCACCCACAGCACTTCGTCGGTGATGATCTTCTGCAGCTCGATGACCTTCTCGGCGCGCTTGGTGTCGTCGGGCTCGGCACGAGCCTCGTCGACCAGCTTGACCGCTGCCGGGTCGGCGTAGCCGTTGTAGGCCTGCGAACCGTCGGGACCGATCATCGTGGCGTAGATGCCGAGCGGGTCGGCGAAGTTCGGGTAGTTGGTGGTGAGGAAGCCGTCGACACCCTCACGAGCCTTCGCATCGATGAAGAACGTGATGTAGGCGGCGGCCGACAGCGACACCAGCTCGGCCTTCATGCCGATGGACTCGAGCGCACGCTGGATCTCGCCGGCGGTGACGTTCAGCGGCGCCAGCTCGGACGACATGCCGATGCGCACCGTCTGGCCTTCGGCGCCGGCGTCCTTCACCAGCTGCTTGGCGGCTTCGACGTCGGGCTTCGACACGTCGGGCAGCTCGTTCCAGGCCTTGGTGAACAGGTCCTTGGCGTAGCCCCACGTGCCGGGAACGGCGATGGCGCGAGCCGGGTAGGC
>CBHWEI010000096.1:0-13055 GCA_966112835.1 uncultured Acidimicrobiaceae bacterium | reverse complement strand
TGGCGCCTGGGCGACCTGCACCGCACCGCCGCGCTGCAGGTGGGTGGGGCCGACGTGGAGGTGAGCACACGCGGCTTCACGTGGCGGCTGGACCTGGGCGGCCACGAGAGCCGCGTGATCGAGCTGGACCTGACCGTGGCGCTGGGCAAGTCGTGGATCGAGCGGCGCCACCACCTGCCCCGGCTGCAGAACGCGTCGGACCGGCACCGCGCCTGGGTGGACCGCACGCCGCGGCTGCGCACCTCGAACCGCGCCTGGAGCGGCGCGTACGAACGCTCGGTGGCCGACGTGGCCGCTCTGCGCCTGCACGACCCCAGCAACCTGCGCCGGCCCGTCATCGCCGCCGGCGCGCCGTGGTACATGACGCTGTTCGGTCGCGACGCGCTGATCAGCTCGTACATGGCCATGCACATCGACAGCGAGCTCGCGCTGGGCGTGCTCGACGCACTCGCCGAACTGCAGGGCACCAAGGTGGATGCGACCACCGAGGAGCAGCCGGGTCGCATCATGCACGAGACCCGTTCGCTCGACGTGGACGAGCCGACGCTGACCGGTGGCAACACCTACTTCGGCTCGGTCGACTCGACGCCGCTGTTCGTGGTGGTGCTGGGGGAGTTGACGCGCTGGGGCCTGGCCCGCCACGACCTGCACCGGTTGCTGCCCCACGCCGACCGCGCGTTGCAGTGGATGGCCGAGTTCGGCGACCTGGACGGCGACGGCTTCATCGAATACCACCGCCTGTCGGAGCGCGGCCTGGTGAACCAGGGATGGAAGGACTCGGTCGACGCCATCCGCCGTCGCGACGGCAGCATCGTCAGCGCGCCCATCGCCCTGTCCGAGGTGCAGGGCTACGCCTATGCCGCGCACCGCGCCCGCGCCGACATCGCCGAGCTGTTGGGCGACCACGCCACGGCCACGCGACAGCGGGCGCTGGCCGCCGACCTGCAGCAGCGGTTCGACGACGCGTTCTGGATGCCCGACCTGGGCTGGTACGCCACCGCACTCGGGCCCGACAAGGAACAGGTGGGATCGCTCACCTCGAACATGGGCCACTGCCTGTGGACCGGCATCGTGCCCAACCATCGCGCCCGCGCCGTGGTGGACCGGCTGATGGCGCCCGACATGTTCAACGGGTGGGGCATCCGCACCATGAGCGCCGCCGAGGCCGCGTACGACCCGATGAGCTACCACTGCGGCACGGTGTGGCCGCACGACACCGCGCTCATCGCCGCCGGCATGCGTCGCTACGGCTTCGGCGATCAGGTGCGCACGTTGGCCGAGGGGCTGTTCGCCGCGGCCGCCTCGTGGCACGGCCGCCTGCCCGAACTGTTCGCCGGGCTGGACCGCAGCCAGGTGGGCACGCCCATCCCGTTCCCCACGTCGTGCTCGCCGCAGGCGTGGGCGGCCACGTCGCCCTTCCTGCTGCTGCGCACGCTGCTGGGCCTGGAGCCCAGCGAGGATGGTCTGCTGGTGCACGCCGAAGAGGGCGCGTTCGACAACGACATGCTGCTCACCGGGGTGTGCTGGCAGCACCACCACTACGACATCCGCGTGGCCAATGGCACCGCGACCGTGGCACCCGTCGGCGCGCGGGTCAGCGCAGGAAATGGCGAAGTGCCTCCGCCACGCCCGCGCCGTACGACGCCCGAGTGAGGTGGATGCCCGAGGCGCGCACGTCGTCGTCGGCGTTCGCCACCGCCACCGGCACCGTGGCGACCGCGAACATCGGCAGGTCGTTCGACGCGTCGCCGATGGCCAGGATGGCCGCGTGCGGGTCGCCCAGCCGCGCCGCCGCGGCACGGATGCCGGTGCCCTTGTCGCAGCCGTGCGGCACCAGCGTGACCGAGCCCTTGTTGATGAGGACCGTGCGCGTGGTGCCAATGCGCTCGTTCACGTCGCGCACCTCTTGCTCGAACCGCCGCGGCGCACCGACGGCCACCGTGCCGACGTCCAGGTCGGTGACGCCCGCGTCCAGCAACGCCCGCACCAGCGCGGGCTCGATGGCCGAGGCCAGTAGCTCCACCGCGCCGGTCGCGCAGTCCACCAGCACGCCACCGTCCTCGGCCACCAGCAGGTGGCACAGCGGCAGCACGTCGGCCACCACATCGATGAGTGAGTCGGCCCGGCGGCCCGTGGCGATGAGCACCGTGTGGCCCGCGGCGCGAGCGTCGCGCAACGCCTCGACCGCATCCACCGCCACACCCGTCCCGTCGAACAGGGTGCCGTCGACGTCGAGTGCGATCAACATGCAGGAACGGTAACCGCCAGCGGTCTCTACAAGACCTCGTGCACGTGCACGTGCACCGCATCGGTGCGCCGCTCGCCCGTGGACACCGCGATGCGGTCGTTCAACGCGGCCAACCGCGGCGCGCCCGTGCTGAGGCGGATGTGCGTGCGGAAGTAGTAGTCGGCCGGGTCGACCGTCTCGCCACGGTTCAACCGCTCGAGCACCTCGGGCGGGAACAGGCGGATGCCGTCGGACTGCACCTCGATCTTCTCGTCGCGGTCCGTGACCAGCAGGTAGTGCGCACGGATCTCGACCGAGCCATCGTTGCGCACCGTCTGCCAGTCGACCCCGCCATCGGCCAACGTGCCCTGCAGGTCGGTGCCCGGTGCGCCGCGGAACGTGCCGCCCGAGAACGCGACGAAACGCCGCTCGCCGGTGGGGAACACCCCCAACGGCTGCGGCAGGTTCGCCTGCACCGCGATGGTCATGAGATAGCGGGTGTGGATGGGCAGGGCGTCGGCCGGGTCCAGGGGCATGCGCACACTCTCGCGTGCCGCACCAGGACCGGCCGACGCCGACGCCCGTGTCAGCCGGCGCCGACCAGTTCGGGCAGCTGCTCGTCGGTCACGACGGCCTTCGGCTGACGCACCGGGCCGCGCACCACCAGGAACAGCAACGCCACGCCGGCCATCGCCACGCCCAGCCACATGGAGTGCACCCAACCCTCGACGAACGCGTGCTTGGCGGCATCGATGATGGTGGGCCCCTGCGGGCCGGCCTGGGCGGCCACGGCGAACGCACTGCCGATGCCCTCCTTGGCGGGCTCGGCCAGCTCGGCCGGCACACCGGCCAGCATGGGGGTGATGGCCGAGCGGTAGCCGGCGCTGAGCACCGAGCCCAGCAGCGCCACACCCAGCGCACCGCCCAACTCGCGGGACGTGTCGTTCAGCGCCGAGGCGACGCCCTGTTTGTCGGCCGGCAGCGTCTCGGTGATGGCCTCGGTGGCGGGGGTCATGGTCAGGCCCATGCCCAGGCCGATGAGGATGAGGCCGGGCAGCACCGACAGGTAGCCGCCCTCCACCGACGCCCGCAGCGCCATGGTGGCCAGGCCACCGGCGAAGATGGCGACGCCGGCGATCATCGTGCTGCGCTTGCCCACCCGGGCCGCGATGCGCGGGGCGATGGTGGACATCGGCATCATCATCGCCGCCATGGGCAGCATGGCCGAGGCCGAGCGCAGGGCCGACCAGCCGAGCACCGCCTGGAAGAACGGGTACAGCACCAGGAAGATGCCGAACATCACGCCGAACACGATGACGAGCGTGACGGTGCCCGACGACAGGCCGCGATCGCGGAACGCACTGATGTCGAGCAGCGGCTCGGCGTGGCGACGCTCCCACAGGATGAACCCGATGAGCGCCAGCGCACCGACGCCCAGACCCAGCACCGTGAGCGGGTACGACCAGCCCTTCTCGGGGCCCTCGTGCACGCCCAGGACGATGCCGCCGATGGCCAGTGCCGACAGCACCGAACCCAGCGTGTCGAACGGGTGCTCGCGCACTTCCTTCGAGTTCGGAGCGTAGCGGGTGGTCATGACGGCCGACACGGCGACGAGCAGCAGCGGCAGGGCGAACACCCAGCGCCACGTGAGCACGTCGATCATGAACGACGACACGAACAGGCCGATCATGCCGCCCGCGCCGGCGAAGCCGGCCCACACGCCGATGGCCTTGGCCCGGTCCTCGGGCGGGAAGCTCGACGTGATGATGGACAGCGTGACCGGCATGATCATGGCCGCACCGGCGCCGGCGATGACGCGGGTGACGATCATCATCCCGGCCGAGGTGGCCAGCAGCGAGCCGACGGTGGCCAGGCCGAACACGACCAGGCCGGTGGTGAGCACGGTCTTGCGGCCCCAGCGGTCGCCGATGGCGCCGACCGGCAGCAGCAGCGCGGCGAGCGCCACCGTGTAGGCGTTGATGATCCACAGCACGTCGCTCTGCGACGCGCCCAGGTGGATGGCCAGCTGCTGCTGGGCCACGTTCAGACCCGACATCGCGGCGATGACGGCCACCAGGGCCGTGATCATGGCGATGAGGATGTTGCGTTGCTCGCGCTTGCCGAGCGGGACATGGGTGCGCTCGGCGAGTTGCGTCGGGGGGAGGGTGCTCACGAGTGCTCCTTTCTTGGATCGGTCCGGAGGGGATCGGGCCCTGGAGGGGTCGGGGGTGGAAGAGTGGAGGGTGGTGATCGCCGGAGGGTGGCGATCAACGAAACGAAACGGTATCGTTCTACTCGTATGGCAGCAACCTCCGTGAACCTCGACTCGGCCGAGTCATCGGTCACACCCGATGTGAAGGCCCGCAGCCGCACCAAGTTGTTGGCTGCCGCCACCGAACTGCTGGTGGAGGGCGGGCCGCAGAGCGTCACGGTCGATGCCGTCGCCGAACGATCCGGTGTCGCGAAGTCCACGCTGTATCGGCACTTCCGGTCGGTGGATGAACTGCTGCTGGCCGTCATGCGCGCCAACGTGCCCCACACCATGCAGCTCGACCTGAGCGCCGGCTTCCACGCCGCCATGCGCGAATGGATGGACAACGCGGTCGTCGCCCTGTCGGCACCCGACTGGCCGCGCGTGCTGTCGGCGTTGCTCGAACTGCGGGCCAGCCGGCCCGAGATGGCCGAACTGCTCGAGGCCGACTTCGCCGACAAGCACGCCGTGCTGGCCGAGCTGTTGAACATCGGCGCTGCCGAGGGCGCCATTCCCGCCGGGCTCGACGTGCACCTGGTCACCCAGGCGCTGGTGGGCCCGCTGGTGCTGGCAGCGCTCAGCGGCGACACCGACCGCGCGCCCGAACTGGCCCAGTTCGTGCTCGACCGGTTCCTCGCCTCGTACCGCGACTGAGCGCGGACGCCGCGCCTCAGGCCGACGGCAGCTCGTCGAACAGGCGGCGGCCCTCGTCGTCGGTGATGCGCAGGCCGAAGTCGCGGCGCAACAGATCGGTCAGCTGCTCGCCGCTGGTGACCGCGATGTCGACGAACGCCTCGACCGGATCGTCGGGTGTGGTGACGCGCACGATGCGGTAACCGCGGTTGCGCAGTGAACGCACCTCGTCGGGAAGGATGCGCGACGCCACCAGATGGTTCACGAACGTGGCCGCCGGGTGCTTGTGCGAATAGAAGTGGCCCAGCTCGCAGTCGGCCGGCCCGTACACGCCGCGGTCGAAGCGGTACAACGAGAACGGCTCACCGTGCTGCAGGTTCTGCAGGTGGAACTCGCCCGGGTTGCGCTCGACCACCCGGTACGTGCGGCCCTGCGGCCACACCGCCTGGTCGTCGTCGGCCGTGGGCATCGGCACCGGCAGGGGAGGGCCCGACGCGCCGAACCCCACGTCGGCCACGTACACCACGCCGTCGATGCGCACATGGGTGATGCGGTGCGTCAGCCCCGGCAGTGCGTCGGTGTTGTGGATGACCCGCGCCAGGCGGATGGTGACGTCGTAGCCCAGCTGGCCGAGCACCTCGTACAGCAGGCCGTTGTGCTCGAAGCAGTAGCCGCCGCGACCGCGGGTGACGATGCGGTCGAACAGCGCCTCGGGGTCCAGCGGCAGCTCGTCGCCCAATCGCGGCCCGATGCTGCAGAACGCGAACGCGGCCACGTGGGCGCGGGTGATCTCGCCCAGGAACTGCAATGTGGGCGCGCTGCGCCGCAGCCCGAGCGCGTCGAGGTAACGGTCGGCCAGGGAACGGTCGGCGTCGCCCGCTGCCATCAGGGGCGCAGCACGGGCTTGATGACGCCGCCCGACAGCGACGACTGCTCGGCCTCGTTGATCTCGTGCAGCGGGAACTCCTGGATGAGACGATCGAACGGGAACTGCCCGTCCTGCCACAGCTGGATCATGCGCGGGATGAACACCTGCGGGTCCACGCTGCCCTCCAGGATGTTGACGATGCTCTTGCCCAGCATGGTGCTGGAGTCGAGCACCAGGTCGCCCTGCTGCACGCCCACCAGACCGCACTTGCCGGTCATGCGCGTGGCCTGCAGTGCGGTGACGATGACCGACGGGATGCCCGTGGTGTCGAACGTGTACTGCACGCCGCCACCGTTGGCGGCCAGGATCTGCGCCGCCACGTCGGGCGAGTCGCCCTTCACCACGTGCGTGGCGCCCAGCTCGAGCGCCAGGTCCAGGCGGTGCTGCTGCAGGTCGACAGCCACGATGGTGGTGGCCCCGGCCACCTTGGCCGCCATGACGGCCGACAGGCCCACGGCACCCGCACCGAACACGGCGACGCTGGTGCCGGGCTGCACGTCGAGCGCGCCCAGGATGCTGCCGGCACCGGTCTGGATGCCGCAGCCCAGCGGGCCGAGCACCTCCAGCGGCAGCGACGGGTCCACCTTCACCGTGTTGCGCTCGGTGGCGATGGCGTGGCCGGCGAACGACGACTGGCCGAACCAGCGCGCCGCCACGGCCTCGCCGGCCTCGTCGATGGCCGTGTTCGTGCCGTCCAGCTCGCGGCCGAACAGGTTGCGGACGATGAACGTGTCGCAGTAGGCGGGCTGGCCGGCCAGGCAGTTGGCGCAGGCGCCGCACGAATCGAACGACAGCACCACGTGGTCGCCGACGGCCAGGGTGGTGACCGCGTCGCCGACGGCCTCGACCACGCCCGAGCCCTCGTGCCCCGCCACGATGGGCGGCGCGGCGATGAACCCGGGCACGCGCGGCAGCACGTCGGTGTGGCACATGCCGGCGGCCACGATGCGCACGAGCACCTCGTTGGGGCGCAGGTCGCGCAGCTCGATGGGCTCGATCGTGTACGGCTGGTCGTGCCCGCGGAGCACGGCGGCGGTGGTCTTCATCGGTGTGGATCCCCTGGTGAGTGCGGACGCCGGACGCATGACGGCCGGCGGTCCGCGGGACGTTACCGGACCGGTTCGGCCGCTCCGGTAGCGGCCCGCACTGGGCGGAACATTCCAACCGCGCGTCGTGGTGGATTAGGGTTCCCGAATCGGCGTTCACCCCGCGAACGTCGGATCAGGGGAGGAAACCATGCGTCACAGGAGCAGAGCCATTGCGCTCGGCGTCGTTGCTGCATTCGTCATCGCCGCGTGCGGTAGCGACAGCAACAGCACCACGACCAGCACCGGCGACAGCACCGGCGGAACGTCCAGCGGAAAGGCCGGCGGCACACTCGTGTTCGGCTCGTCGTCCGATCCGGTCGTGCTCGACGGTGCGTACGTCAGCGACGGCGAGTCGCTGCGCGTCATCGACCAGATCTTCGAGACTCTCGTCACCACCAAGGCCGGTGGCACCGAGATCGAGCCGTTGCTCGCCAAGTCCTGGTCCGCCAGCGACGACGGCCTCGACTGGACGTTCGACCTGCAGAGCGGCGTCAAGTTCCACGACGGCACCGACTTCAACGCGAAGGCCGTGTGCTTCAACTTCGACCGTTGGTACAACTTCACCGGCGTCGCCCAGAGCGCCGCGGTGTCGTACTACTGGAGCACCGTGTTCGGTGGCTTCTCCGACGGCGCCACGCCCAGCCTGTACAAGAGCTGCGAGGCCAAGGACGACGCCACGGCGATCATCCACCTGAACTCGCCCTCGGCGGCGTTCCTCAGCGGTCTGGCCGTGTCGGCGTTCGCCATCGCCAGCCCCGACGCCCTCACCAAGTACGAGGCCGACAAGGTCGGCGGCACCGAGGACGCGCCCACGTTCGACGGCACGTTCGGTACCGAGCACCCCATCGGCACGGGCCCGTTCAAGTTCGACAGCTGGACCCCGGGCGACAAGCTCACCATCGTCCGCAACGACGACTACTGGGGCACCAAGGCCCTGCTCGACAAGGTCATCTTCAAGCCCATCGCCGACGGCCCCGCCCGTCGCACGGCGCTCGAGACCGGCGAGATCCAGGGCTACGACCTGGTCGACCCGGCCGACGTCTCGGCCCTGAAGGACGGCGGCTTCAACATCCTGCTGCGTCCGGCGTTCAACGTCGGCTACGTCGGTTTCAACCAGGCCAAGCCGCCTCTCGACAACCAGAAGATCCGTCAGGCCATCGCGTACGCGCTGAACCGCGACGCCCTGGTGAAGGCCAAGTACCCGGAAGGCTCGGAAGTGGCCACCCAGTTCCAGCCGCCGCAGCTGTTCGGCTGGAGCAAGGACGTCACCCAGTACAACTACGACCCCGAGAAGGCGAAGGCCCTCATCAAGGAGAGCGGCGTCACCGACCTGAACCTCGAGTTCTACTACCCGAGTGACGTCAGCCGTCCGTACATGCCCGACCCCACCGCCAACTTCGAGGCGTTCAAGGCCGACCTGGAAGCCGTCGGCTTCACGATCACGCCGAAGACCGCCCCGTGGCGCTCGGGTTACCTCGACGACGTCGACGCCGGCAACGCGCAGATCTACCTGCTCGGCTGGACGGGTGACTACGGCGACCCCGACAACTTCATCGGCACCTTCTTCCGGACGCCGCAGCCCGCATGGGGCTTCGACAACCAGGAGCTGTTCGACGCACTCACCAAGGCCCGCGACACCGCGGACGCCACCGAGCGCACGAAGCTGTACGAAGAGGTCAACAAGCAGATCATGGACTTCGTCCCCGGCGTGCCGTACGTGCACACGCAGCCCGCTCTCGCGTTCGCCAAGAACGTGAGCGGCTATGTGCCCAGCCCGGTCTCGCTCGAGTCGTTCGCCACGGTCTCGCTGGGCTGATCCCAGACAATTCCACTGCAGGGGTGGGTTGCCGACACACTGTCGGTGACCCACCCCTGTGTGGTCGTCCCGCGCCATGCTGAAGTTCGTCATCCGCCGACTGCTGTTGCTCATCCCCATCCTGTTGGGGCTGAGCTTCCTGCTGTTCGTGTGGGTGCGCGCCCTGCCGGGCGGTCCGGCGACGGCGCTGCTCGGCGAGCGCGCCACACCCGAGCGGGTGGCCGAGGTGAACCGTCTCTACGGGTTCGACCAGCCGCTCATCCAGCAATACCTGAAGTACCTGAACCGCATCGTCCACCTCGACTTCGGCCAGTCCATCACGCTGCGCAAGGACGTCACCGACGAGATGATGCGGCGCTTCCCGGCCACGGTCGAGCTCACCGTGGCCGCCATGTTGTTCGCCACAGCGGTGGGCATCCCGCTGGGCTTCGCCGCTGCCAAGCGCGAGCGCTCGTGGGTCGACAACTCGGCCATGGTCGCCTCGCTCATCGGCGTGTCCATCCCCGTGTTCTTCCTGGCGCAGATCCTGAAGTTCGGGTTCGCCCAGAAGCTCGGTTGGTTCCCCACCATCGGCCGCCTCGACCCGGCCCGCGAGTTGGAGCACGTCACCAACTTCAACACGATCGACTCCATCATCGCCGGCGACTGGGACGCCTTCAAGGACACGATGATGCACCTCGTCCTGCCGGCCATCGCGCTCGGCACCATCCCCCTCGCCATCATCGCCCGCATCACGCGCGCCTCGGTCATGGAGGTGCTGAACGAGGACTACGTGCGCACCGCCCGATCGAAGGGCATGTCGCGCAGCGTGGTCGATCGCCGCCACGTGCTGCGCAACGCGCTGCTGCCCATCGTCACCGTCGTCGGCCTGCAGATCGGTCTGCTGCTGTCGGGCGCGGTGCTCACCGAGACCGTGTTCGCATGGGGTGGCGTCGGCCAGCTCATCAGCGGCGCCGTGCTCGACAAGGACTACCCGGTCATCCAGGGCGGCGTGCTGTTCCTGGCCGTGGTGTTCGTCATCGTCAACCTCATCGTCGACATGCTCTACGCGGTCATCGACCCACGGATCCGGGTGAGGTGACCATGTCCACCGTGCAGGACCATCTGAAGTCGCTCATGGGCAACCGGGTCGTCGAGACCTCGGGCTCGAGCCTCACCCGCGAGACGTGGAAGCGGCTGCGCGCCAACCGCCTGGCCATGGTGGGCGGCATCATCGTGGTGCTGTTCGTGCTCGTCGCCATCTTCGCCCCGTTGCTCGCCCCGTACGACCCGCGCGACAACCAGTGGTTCGACCAGATCCGTCCGTCGTCCATCCCCGGCCCGTCGTGGGAGCACTGGTTCGGCCTCGACGAGAGCGGCCGCGACCTGTTCTCGCGCGTCATCTACGGAGCGCGCTCGTCGCTCGTCATCGGCATCGTGTCGCTCATCATCGGTGCGTTCTTCGGCACCATCCTGGGCCTCATCGCCGGCGCCTTCCCCGGCTGGGTCGACTCGCTCATCATGCGCCTCACCGACATCCTGCTGGCCGTGCCCAGCCTGCTGCTGGCGCTGTCGGTGGCCGCCGTCATGGGCCAGAGCCAGACCGCCGTGATGGTGGCCGTGGCCGTGCCCAACGTGCCGCTGTTCACCCGGCTATTGCGCGGCTCGATGCTGGCCGAACGGCAGAAGGACTACGTCAGCGCCGCCACGTCGGTGGGCATCCCGCGCAAGCGGCTGGTGATGTCGCACGTGCTGCCCAACTCGGTGAGCCCGATGATCGTGCAGGGCACACTGGCGCTCGCCACCGCCGTCATCGACGCCGCGGCGCTCAGCTTCCTGGGCCTCGGCTCGGCCGACCCGACGGTGCCCGAGTGGGGCCGCATGCTGGCCAACGCCCAGCGCTACACGAACGTGGCCATCCACCTGGCCATCTTCCCGGGCCTGATGATCCTCATCACCGCCCTGGGGTTCAACCTGTTCGGCGAAGCCCTGCGCGAAGCCCTCGACCCGAAGTTGCGCCGATGACCGTCGACCGCAACGCCCAGCCCATCCTGAAGGTCGACGACCTGCACGTCACGTTCGGCACCAAGGGCAGCGACGTGGTGCGCGCCGTCGACGGCGTCTCGTTCGCCGTGCACGCCGGCGAAACCCTCGGCGTGGTGGGCGAGTCGGGCAGCGGCAAGAGCGTCACCTCGCTGGCCGTCCTGGGCCTGCTGCCGCCGCGTGGCGTCACCATCGAAGGGTCCATCCAGCTCGACGGGCGCGAGCTCATCGGTGCCCCGGAGAAGGAACTGCAGAGCATCCGTGGCCGCCGCGCGGCGATGGTGTTCCAGGACCCCATGAGCTCGCTCAACCCGGTGCTCACCATCGGCCGCCAGCTCACCGAAGTGCTCGTGCGCCACAAGGTGGCCACCAAGCAGCAGGCGCCCGACCGGGCTGCCGCGCTCCTCGAACGAGTCGGCATCTCGTCGGCCCGCGCCCGCCTGAAGAACTACCCGCACCAGCTGTCGGGCGGCATGCGTCAGCGCGTCATGATCGCCATGGCGCTGGCCTGCGAACCGGCCGTGCTCATCGCCGACGAGCCCACCACCGCACTCGACGTCACCATCCAGGCGCAGGTGCTGGAACTGCTGAAGGAACTGGTGGTCGGGTCGCAGACCGCGCTCATCCTCATCACCCACGACCTGGGTGTGGTGGCCGGCATGTGCGACCGCGTGCATGTCATGTACAGCGGGCGCATCGTCGAGACCGGTCAACGCCACGCACTGTTCGCCCACCCGCGGCACCACTACACGCGCGGCCTGCTGGGCTCGGTGCCGCGGCTCGACCTCATCGGCGGCCAACTGCAGCCCATCCCCGGTTCACCGCGCGACGTCATCGCCTGGAGCGACGGCTGCGCGTTCGCGCCGCGCTGCGGCGCGGTCACCGAGGCGTGCCTGGGCGTGGCTCCCGTGTTCGTGCGCACCGAGGACGACTGCCTGGTGCGGTGCGTGAACCCCGCCCCGCTGGGCGAGTCCATGTGGAAGGCCCGCTGATGCTCGAGATCCGCGACCTGAAGGTGCACTTCCCCATCACGGCGGGGCTCATCTTCGACCGCAAGGTCGGCGCGGTCCGCGCCGTCGACGGGGTCGACCTCGACGCCGCGCAGGGCGAGACGCTGGGCCTGGTGGGCGAGAGCGGCTGCGGCAAGAGCACCGTCGGCAAGGCCATCGTGCGCCTGGTGCCCATCACCAGCGGCACCATCGCCTTCGACGGCATCACCCTGTCGGCGCTGGAGGGCGACGAACTGCGCGCCGCCCGCCGCCATGTGCAGATGATCTTCCAGGACCCGTACAGCAGCCTCAACCCGCGGCAGAACGTCGGCTCCATCCTGGCCGAGCCCATCCGCACCCACGGGCTGCGCGACGGGTCCGCAGTGGGCGAGCGCGTGCTGGAACTGCTCGACTCGGTGGGTCTGCCCCGCGGCGCCGCCAACCGCTACCCGCACGAGTTCTCGGGCGGTCAGCGCCAGCGCATCAGCATCGCCCGTGCCCTGGCCGCCGAGCCGTCGCTCATCGTCGCCGACGAGCCCGTCAGCGCGCTCGACGTGAGCATCCAGGCACAGGTCATCAACCTGCTCGAGGAACTGCAGGCGAACCTGGGCCTCACGTTCCTGATGATCTCGCACGACCTGGCCGTGGTGCAGCACATCGCCGACCACGTGGCCGTCATGTACCTGGGCACCATCGTCGAGAAGACCACCTCGGCCGCCCTGTACGCCGAGCCGCTGCACCCGTACACGCTGGCGCTCCTGTCGGCCGTGCCCGTGCCCGACCCCGTGGTGGAGGACCGTCGCCAGCGCATCGTGCTGCAGGGCGACCTGCCCTCACCGGCCAACCCGCCCAGCGGCTGCCGGTTCCGCACCCGATGCCCGTACGCGCAGCTGCACTGTGCCGAAGAGGTGCCCGAGCTGCGCGAACTGCGACCCGGCCACCTGGTGGCGTGTCACTACGCGGGCGACCTGCCCGAGCCCTCGTCACCGCTGCGCTGACCCGTTCCCCACCCGGCGAACACCACCGCGATCGCTCCCACGCACGCGACCAGCCGCATCCAGGCGCGCACCGTGTCGCTCTCCACCAGCCAACGCGGTGCCA
>CBHWEI010000095.1:0-13132 GCA_966112835.1 uncultured Acidimicrobiaceae bacterium | reverse complement strand
GTGTTGGGGGGCTGGGGCGCCGCGGAGGCCAGGTCGACGCGGGGGGCGGGGTGGCGGGTGGCGAGCGCCGCGACCGCTGCGATCGCACCGACGAGCCGCTTGGACTTACGGGTTGCGTACAAGGTGTTCCCTTTCGAGGAGAAGTGGTTGCGGTAGGAGAGGTGACGGCTCAGGCGCCGCGGATGATGGTCGTGCTGTCGCCACAGGTGGCGACGGGCAGGAAGCCGAACTTCTGGATCGTCGTCGTGGCCTGGCAGACCTTCGACGTCGCACCCTTGAAGAGCTGCTTGATGGCGTCGTTGCCGAAGGCGCTGTTGATCACCGTGGCGGGGAAGACGTTGTAGAGGTCGCGGCCGTAGCTGGTCGCGTAGAAGGCGCTGTCACCGACGAGGTTCGGAACGGTGCCGGTCACCGGGTTGTTGGCCGAGATGTCCGAGATGGTGCCGATGCCGACCGTGACGGGCATGCCACCGCGGGCCACGCCGTTCGCCTTGCCGATGTAGCCACCGACCGAGAAGCCGACGATGACCTGCGCACCCGGGTGGGCGGCGTCGACGACGTCACCCTGGGCGACCAGGCTCGAGCCGTCGTTCTCCTGCATCGGGCCGAACGCCGCACCGGTGGTGGGGTCGATCGCACCGTCGCACACCGTGGTGGTGGTCAGCGGGGTGGTCGCGCCGGTGAGCTTCTGACGCCAGGTCTGGCCCGTGCCCGAGCCCGACTGGATGTCGCAGCCGTAGATCTGCACGCCACCGATCACCGCGCCGGTGGGCGAGGTGAAGATCTGCGTGAGCTGAGCCGTCGTCAGGCTGGTGACGGGTGCACCGGCCTTGCGGTAGTAGCCGAAGCTGAGGGCGTCACGAGCGAACGGGACGTAGGCCAGCGTCGTGCCGGCCGTGCCCGAGAGGCTGGACGAACGAGCGAAGCTGATCTGGCCGCTGGCCGAGGTGGTGCCGGTGCCGCAGTTGGTGTTGCTCGTGGTGCCACCGGCCGTGATGGTCGACAGCAGCGCCGTACGGCCCGCACCCGAACCGTTGGGGCGGTTGAACGACGAGCCACCGGTACGGGTGGTGATGCAGGTGGTGGTCAGGCCGCCGGCTGTGGCATCCCACGAGACGATCTGCTTCTGGCCGGTCGCGGCATCGGTCTGCAGCGGGGCGTAGTTCACACCGTTCTCGAAGCCGGCGAAGGCGTTCATGAGATCCTGCGTGGTGTCGGAGCCGACGGCCACGAACGGGGCGTCGTACTGCTTGGGATCGGCGGACGCGGAATCTCCGGCGGAGACAGCTGCGCCGACGAGGGCGATGGCGGCCAGGGCGAACGCCAGACCCTTTGCCTTCTTCGTGGTGAGCATGATGTTGGTTGGTCCCTTCGTAGAAACGGTGCGCCCGGGTAACCAGCACGGGCACGGGGATCAAACCAGTGCGACCTTTCGTCCTGTTGGCCTCGAAATGAACGATGCAAGATCTGCTCAAGCATTCATCTGGACGACACTTCGCCGTCACGCCGTGGACGCTGGGCAACCACCCCGAGTACGCATCGGCCTCGATCCGGTCACCGCGCGGGACCGATCAGCCGAAGCGACCCATCACGTAGTCGAGCGTGCGCTCGTCCTGCGGCGAGCTGAACATCGCGTCGGTGGCGCCGTGCTCGACGATCACGCCGGGCGTTCCCTGGCTCGCCAGGAAGAACGCGCAGTGATCGGAGACGCGAGCCGCCTGCTGCATGTTGTGCGTGACGATGACGATGGTGACCTCGGCCACCAGCTCGATGATGGTCTCCTCGATGCGCCGCGTCGACGTGGGGTCCAGCGCCGAGCACGGCTCGTCCATCAGCAGCACGCGCGGCTTGATGGCCAGTGCGCGAGCGATGCACAGCCGCTGCTGCTGGCCGCCGGACAGACCGCCGCCGGGCTGGCGGAGGCGGTCCTTCACCTCGTTCCACAGGCCGGCCTTGCTGAGGCAGGTCTCGACCACTTCGTCCTTCACGGTCGTCGAGGCCTTCGTGCCGGTGAGGCGATAGCTGGCGAGCACGTTGTCGTAGATGGACATCGCCGGGAACGGGTTCGGCTTCTGGAACACCATGCCCACCTCGCGGCGGGCATCGGTGAGCTTGCGGTTCGCGTCGTAGATGTCGTGGCCATCGAGCAGCACCTCGCCTGCCATCGCCGCGCTGGGGATCATCTCGTGCATCCGGTTGAGGATGCGCAGGAACGTGCTCTTGCCGCATCCCGACGGACCGATGAGCGCGGTCACCTTGCCCGCCTCCATGTGCAGCGAGACGCGGTCGAGCACCAGGTGGGAACCGAACCAGGCGGAGATGTCGCGCGCGTCCAGCCCGGCCAGGGCCGACAGCCCGACCGTCCCGACCGGCGAACGGTCGATCGGCGCGGCCGCAACCGCGCCCGACGGGTCGAAGGACAGCGGCTCCGGCTCGCCGACGACGATGGCGGGCAGCGGCGAAGGGATGACCGGCACGGGCTGCGAATCGCTCGGCGGGGGCGGGAAGCCCGGCGCGCTCACGACCGGCAGCGGCGCGGCCTGGTGACGGATGTCCAGACCCGGCAGCTCCTCGAGCACCAGACGGAACTCGGCGGCCTGCGGGCCGTCGAACGCGACGCCGAAGTCGGAGATGCCGGGCACGTCGAAGATGGTCCAACGCCCGTCGGCACCGTGGATGACCGCCGCCATGTCGGTGAGCAGCCACGCCCACGACATGTCGCCGTCCTGGGCCACGATGCGACCGTCGGTGACGGTGACGCTCGCCGCGTGCAGCGTCTCCAGCTCGGCGTCGGCACGGTGTGCGTCGCCGCGCACCACCTGCACCACCCAGGCATGGGGGAACTCGGCGAGCACCGTCTCGCGGCGGCGTTCGCCGTTCGCTTCGGTCCACGAGTTGTGCATGGGGTCGATGTTCACGATTCTCCAGGGGGTCAGAGCAGGTTGGGGAGCAGACGGGCGAGCTCGCCCGCTGCGGCGAGGCCCACGAGCGCGAACGCGGGGACGAACACGATCCAGGTGGCGGGGCGGCTCCAGCGGTACCAGGCCCACACGGCGCCGACCGACAGCACGATCAGCGCCTGCAGCCAGAGTGCGAGTGCCCACAGGGTGCTGTTGTCGGTGCCCATCGGCCGTTCGCTCATCGGCAGCGCGGCCGCGGCGATGGCGCGAGGTGCCCCACCGGTGGGCAGGGTGACGATGTCGGCGTCGACGTAGAACACACCATCGGGCAGGAACGGTGTGCCGGCCGCGGTCACCAGGGTGAGCCGGGCACCGTTGCGCGCCAACGGCGGCGGCTGCGGGTCGCCGTCGCGTCGCGTGCCGATGACGCGGTAGTCGAACACCCCCTGGCCGGTGGTGACGGTGATGACGTCGTCCTTGCGGAGGTCGCCCAGATCACCGAACGGTCCGCCGTAGGCACCGCGCCGTCCGAGGACGACGCTCGTCCCCACCTGGCCGGGCAGCGGTGTGTCACGTCGGTGACCGACGCCGTCGAACAGCACGGCCGGCGACGACCCCTCCAACACCACCTGCTGCAGATCGATGGTGCGGATCTCGAGGTACGCCACGCCGGTGCCGAGCGGCAGCGCCGAGCCCGATTCGTCGACCGGCCCGACGGGTGCGGTGCCTTCGGCGAGCTTGCCGCGAAAGCTGTCGAACGCACGGCCCTGCGACGCCGAGTGCTGCAACCGGCTGACGACGGTGAGCTGCACGACGAGCGTGAGGGACAGCACCATCACCAGGAGGAGCACCGCGCGGACCACCTGCAACCGCACGTTGAGCGGCGGGGGCGACGCAGGTGCGGGTGCGACAGCCGGCTCGAGGACCGACGTGCTCACGACGCCTCGTCGGAGACGACCTTGATCGGTCGGGCGAGCAGGATGGCCATGCGCCCGAACACGAGCAGCAGCACACCCCACACCAGCGTGGGCATGGGCGACGAGCCGGTGGAGACCAGTTGCCCGTCGCCGAAGCCGTTGTCGCCCCCGACCGCGCCCGAGTCGACCAACGTCGACTCGGTGGTGTCGGACCCGAGCGTGGTGTCGGTGGTGTCGACCGACGTCGTGTCGGTGACGGCCGTCGTGGTGGTCGCACCCGACACGGTCGTGGTGGTCGCACCGACCACGGTCGTGCCGGTGACCGTCGTCGTGGTGGGCGTGCCGCCGGCGGTGGCCCAGGTGAACCCCGACGGCGTGTCGGCGGCCGACGCGGCGATGGTGATGCCCACCGTCCAGTACTTGTCGAGCACCTTGCCCGTCGCGGTGTCCTGCGTGCAGGCGAAGCCCAGCAGGTACGAGCCGTTCGGCACCAACGACGACGAGAAGCCGCTGATGGCGAAGTCGAACGTGCCCATGTTCGGCACGGCGCCGGTGGTGAGCGCGGGGTTGATGTCCACCACCGGGTTGCCGCTGGAGAACAGCGGCACCCGAACGGTGGCGCCCGTGCTCGACGGTGATGGACCGCCGGCATCGAACTTCATCGTGTCGACGTTCACGGTGGACGAGACCATGAAGGTCTGCACGCGGTAGCCCTTCGTCCCGTCACCGGCGCACGCCGCACCGGCCGGTGTCTGGAGCGCGAACACGGTGGCGCTGCCGCCCGACGTGAGCAGACCACCCGCGCCGGGGTTCACACCCTTCACCACGGTGAGCGTGCCGGCAGGGGCCGCGGCCGCCCTTCCGGAGTCGGCGGCGACCAGGCCGAACACGAGCATCAGCGCCGACAGTGCGGTGCCGGCACGGGCCAGGTCTCGCGCCAGTCGACGGCGGCGGGGAAGGGGTGACATGGGAGGAGCTCCTGTGGTTCGTCGGGCAGTGGTCGTCGATGGGTCGGGTCAGACGGCGATGAAACGGCCGCGGCCGCGGTGGCCGTCGTGGTCGTCGTCGAAGTGGCCGGCGCCCTCGGGCCGCTCGCAGCGATCACCGCGACCGCGGCCACGCCGATCACCGCGGTCCTTGCGATCCTTGCGGTCCTTGCACTCGTCGTCGCCCTTGCCGGGCGTCGTCGTGGTGGTCGGCGGCGCGGTGGTCGTCGTGGTCGGTGCGGCGGTGGTCGTCGTGGTCGGTGCGGCGGTGGTCGTCGTCGGTGCGGCGGTGGTCGTCGTCGGCGCGGCAGTCGTCGTCGGCGCGGCAGTCGTCGTCGGCGCAGCGGTCGTCGTCGGCGCAGCGGTCGTCGTCGGCGCAGCGGTCGTCGTCGGCGCCGCAGTCGTCGTCGGCGCCGCAGTCGTCGTCGGCGCCGCAGTCGTCGTCGGCGGGACACCGGTGTTCATCGTCCACTGGAAGCCCGACGGCGAGTCCGCGGGGTTCGCCGCGATGTCGATCTGCACGGTCCAGTACTTGTCGAGCGCCTTGCCGGCAGCGACGTCCTTCGTGCAGGCGATGCCCATCGTGTACGTGCCGTTCGGCAGCAGCGCCGACGAGAAGCCGCCGATGGCGAAGTCGAACGGCGGGATGTTCGCCAGTGCACCCGTGGCGAGCGCCGGGTTCAGGTCGATCACCGGGTTGCCGGACGAGAACAACGGGATGCGCACCGTGGTGCCGGTGCTCGACGGCGACGGGCCACCGGCGTCGAAGGCCATCAGCGCCGGGTCCACGTCGCTGGACACGAGGAAGGTCTGGATGCGATAGCCGGTGGTGCCGTCACCGGTGCACGCGGCACCAGCCGGCGGCTGCAGGGCGAACACCGTCGCGCTGCCGCCCGCGGTCAACAGGCCACCGGCGCCGGGGTTGGCACCCTTGACGATGGTGAGCGTGCCGCTGGGCGCGGCGAAGGCCTGGTCGGCACGGTGTCGTACTGCGGCGACGACGTTCAACGCCAGGAGTGACGCAGCGACGGCGCCGCCGGCGCGCAGGTAGTTCCGCAGGGTGGATCGGGAGGGTTGATCGGAGGAGGTCATGTCGGGTTCCTTCAGGAGGCGGTGGGGGTTCGGGAGCTGCGGCGGTTGAGGACGACGACGAACCCCATCGCCGCGGCGGCGATGACGAGGAAGACGACGGTCCAGGGGAAGTCGGACGGAGGAGCGGTGCCACTCAGCGCGGCGGGCGGCGCCGACGGCAGCCGCCAGGTGAGCTGCGCCGGCGAGTCGGCTGGCTCGTCGGCGATGACGATCTCGGTGTCCCAGTAGTTCGCAGTGGCGCCGAACCACGTGCACGCCACACCGATGCGATAGGTCCCCGCGGGAATCTCACCAGGAGGGAACACGGCGAAGCTCATCGGCGGGAACGCACCCGGTCGGCCGGGTTGGCCGGGCTCGCCGTTCGGTACCGTCAACTGGTCCACCACCGGCGAGGTGAAGATGTCGTAGATGGCGTACTGCTTGGTGCCGGTCGGGCCGATCACGCTGTACTCCAGCGTCGCCGGGTCGGCGGCGGCGGGCACGATGAAGGTCTGCACGCGCCAGTTGTCGTTCTCGCTGTCGCCCGGGCACATCGATCCCTCGGGCAGGTCGACGCTGAACTGCGTGGCGCTGCCGCCGTTGCGCAGCACCACGCCGCGCCGATCCGCGTCGACCAGGGTCAGGTCGCCGGCTCGAACGGCAACGATGTCGGTGGTGTCGGGCTGCACGACGCCACCGCCGTCGGAGGTGGGCGGCACCGACGTGGCCGACGCCCCGCCGGCGGCCAGCACGGCGACGAGCACCGCACCGACGACGAGCGCGAGCGGGCGGGCGACGCGCCTCATGATCCGGCTCCTGCTGCACCGTTGCCGGCGAGCACCGCCGCCTGGGCGCGCCGTGGCCGCTTCGAGATCTCCAGCACGCCGAGGGCCGAGCCGAGTGCGATCATGCCCAGTCCCGGCACGGTGTACCGGTTGCGTGGCAGGTCGACCGCAGGCGTCGCGATGAGCTCGGCGGTGGTCGCCGGGTCCGTGCCGCTCGGGGCGACGGTGGTGGCGACCGTCGTGACGGCGTCGGTGGCGGCCGTGGTGGTCTCGGGCAGCGGATCGGTGACGAACGTGTCGCCACCACCCGAGCCGTCACCGGGCACGAACCCTCCCCCGTTGTCGGACGGGAAGGTGGGCACCGGCTCGCTGCTCACCGTCGTGGTCGTGGTCGGTGGCGCCTGCAGCGTGCGGACCGTCGCGGCTGCCTTCGCCGCGGCGGTGCTGAGCGCCTTCGGCAGCGGCGTGTAGCCGCGGGGCAACTGGCCGAACGCCAGACCGGGCACCTGCCCCTTCACGGCGGCGTAGTCGAGGAACGCGGCGTAGTCCTTGCGCGCCGCGGCGGACAGCTTCAGCGGCGTGATGGCCGCGTAGTTCACCGTGGTGAGCGGGTAGCCACCCGCGGCGGGCGATGGCGTGGGCTGCAGGAAGTCGGTGCCGGTGAACTTCTTCATCGAGGCCACCGCCTTCGTGAAGCTGACGTCGCCGGGCGCGACGAACTCGCGGGCGGACCCGTTGTCGCCGGCGCGGCTGAGGCTGGCCACCTGCAGACCGAACTGCGCGGCCGATGGCGAGTCGGTGACGGCGAGCATCGCCCGGTCGCCGGTGCCCTGCGGTTGGGCGCGACCCCACACCGCCGACGACGACTCGGCCAGGGTGTTGATGGCGATGCGCGCCCCGTCGGATGCGGCGCGGGTGACCTGGGCGGTGTCGCGGAAGCCTCGCGCGTAGGGCATCCAGTCGGTGCCGCACAGCTGCGGCGGCACGACGTTGCCGCCGCCGCCCTGTGCTGGCGCCTGGTAGCAGTACGGGTCGGCTTTCGGGAACGAGTTGGGCACCGGGTTGTAGAACTCGCCCTTCGACGGGTTCACCGTCGGCTTGGCGTTGTAGTACGGGTTCACGACCATGCCGAACTCGTCGGGGGTGCCGTTCAGCCACGCCTTCGCCTCGGGGTCGGCGAGCACCCACTGCCACAGCTGCTCGGCGGCATCGGAGTTGCCGGCGGGCAGCTGCAGGCCGCCGATGGTGCGGCTCTGCGAGATGAACAGCAGGTTGAACTCGGGGTTGAACTGACGGAAGTCGGGGTCGAGCGCGAGGTTGTCGGGGTTCGTGCCGATGAAGGCGTGCGCGGCATCGCCGGGACGGCCGTAGATGGTCACCTGCGAGCCGTACGACTGGGTGAGCAGCTTGGCCACGAGGCGCGGCGTGAGGTTGATGTTGGCGACGCGCACACCGGTGAGCGCGTCCATCTCCGGTGGCGCCGACGCGTCGGAACGGCGCTCGATGTTGAAGCCGATGACGACACCCGAGAGGGTCAACGGCGCGTAGACCACCGGGTTGCCGTCGCCGAGCGTCGATGCGTCGAGCGGCTTGCCGACCACCGCCATGCCCGGGGCGCCGTCCACGCCCGATGCGATGAGCGAACGAGCCGTCCCGTCGGCGACGGGCGCGTACGAGAACGGCGGGAGGGCACCGGATTCGCACAGCGTCGGCTGCCAGTTGGCCACGGCGGGGACCGCCATCTCGTTGCCGGCGATGCGCCGCTCGACGTCGGCGAACGTGCACGGCGAGTCGACCGGGTTGAACTCGAGCGGGATGGCGATGCGGTTCTTCCACGCGTTGGGGGCGAGGGGCGAGGTGGACACGCCGATGGTGTTGCCGAACGCGTCGAAGGGCGTGTTGGCGTTCTCCATGGCCTGATCACCGCGGGGCACGATCACCAGCCAGCACTTCGGCACCTTCAGCACGCCGCCGACCGGTTGCGACTTCTTGCCACAGCCCAGGCCCGATGCTTCGTCACCCGTCAGGGTCTGGAACAGCTCCGACCCGGTGCCGTCCTGGTTGGTGACCGCGCCGGGGATCTCGTTGGTGTTGATGCTGTTGAAGAACGGGTTGATCCAGTAGTCGCTGCCGACGAACGGGTTGTAGTTGGGGTCGATCGCCTCGCCGACCACGGTGCCGTCGACCGACCGGAACGGCATCCACCGCTGGAACCCGGCGGCGTCGAGCACACCCACGTTCGGGTCGTCGGATGGCCATCCCACACGCGAGACGATGCGGCTGTAGACGAGCGGGTCCGAGAACAGGACGGTCGACCCGCCGTTCGCGCTGGCGCCGTAGGCACCTGCTTCGCACTGCTCGGGTGGCGGGCCGGGGTTCTCGGGGACAAAGCCGTCGTCGTCGCCCCAGCACTGGTAGATCTGCACGAAGTTGGCGCCGAAGCGGGTGTTCTGCCGCGTGGTGGGCGCGCCACCGGTCCACGTGATGGAGATGGCCTGGTTGGTGAGCGCCTTGGTCTGGTTCACCGTGAACTGCATGGACGCGAAGGCCCCGCGACCCGACACGGTGACCTGCGACGCGGTGGGCGCGAGGGAGGTGTCGGTGCCCTGCTGGCCCGGCGTGGCACTCGCCGCCACGGCACCCGTCACCAGCAGGCTGACGCCCATGACGATGGAGAGTGGACCGAGCACCCAGCCGTTCAGGACGGTGCGCGCCCTCACGACGTGGCCCGTTTCGACGAGAAGTGCCTCCACGCGAACGCCGGCACGACGACGAGCCCGACCACGAGCAGCACCACGAGCAGGATGAGCGCGAACGAGTTGGCCTGGCTGGTGGGTAGCGCCAGGGTGGTGGGCAGCACCGCGCCCACCTCGGGCGCGCCTCCGGCCGACTCACAGCCGAGCGTGGGGTCGCACGTCCCACCGTTGCTGGTGTCCACGGGGACGCCGCCGCCGTTGCTCGTGTCGGTGGGCACGCTGCCGTTGGGATCGGTGACCGCCGGTGTGGTGTCACCCGGGACGGTGCTGTCGGTCGGGGTGCCACCCTGGCCCCCGCCGGCGACCGTGGTCTGCGTACCGCCGCCGTTGCCACCACCGGCGTTCCCGGCCGGCGCCGTGGTGGGGGTGCCGCCGGTCGAACCGGTGGCCTTCACTGCGGTGGGCACGTTCTTCATGCCGGCGGTGCCCTCGGGGCACTGCGACGCGCTGCCCACCTTGTCGCACGCCTTGGGCTGCGGCGCGGTCTTCGCCAGCGTGTTCGTGCCGTCGACCGAGAACGTGGGGTTCTTGCACGACGCGACGCTGATGTTCTGCACGACCGCGCCCGGGATCTTCTTGATCTGGTCGAAGCTGGCCTTCACCAGGTTGATCGGCATGGGCGAGTAGCCGAGCGACTCGGACTGCTGCTGTGCCTGACACATCGCGTAGTACGAGAACGCGGCGACCGTCTTGCCCTTCGCCTCGGTGAACTGGCCCTGCACCTTGGTGCGCAGGATGAGGTACGAGTACGACGACAGCTCGTAACTGCGCGGGTCCTTGTCGGTGTACACGGCCGACAGGTCCTGGGTGAGGTACACGCTGGGGTCGGCGGCGTTGGTGTTGATCTTCGCCTTCAACAGTGCGACGGCCACGTTCTGGGGCGTGGGCTCGGTGTAGAAGCCGGCGCTGTTCAGCAGCTTCGCGACGGGGAACTGCGAGTTCAGCGCGTACGAGTAGTTGACGTAGCCGATCGCACCCTCGGCGAAGCCCTGCGCCACGTAGCCGGCCACGCCGACGTCCTGCGACTGGCCGATCATGCCCGGGATGGTCGGGTAGAACGACGTGAAGCCACATGCCGGCGCACGGCCGGACTTCTTGCAGTACGCGTCCCACAGGGGCTTGTGCCGGGCGATCATCCACTCGGTGAGCTGCGCCGTCGACCCCGAGCCGTCGGAGCGGACCACCGGCACCACCTTGCGGGCGGGCATCACCAGACCCGGGTTGTCCTTCTGGATGGCCGGGTCGTTCCACATGGTGATGGCACCCGTGAAGAGCTTCACCGCGTTCTCGCCCGACAGCCGCAGGTTCGTGACCCGCTTGCCGTTGATCTTCAGGTTGTACATGAAGGCCGTGCCGCCCGCCGTGATCGGCATGTAGGCGTAGCTGCCGGCGGCAGGGTTCTCGGGAGCCGAACCGTCCTCGGGCTTGAACTGGAACGGGATGTCCGACGCGGCGAAGTCGACGGTGCCGTTCAGGAAGTTCTTGCGGCCGGCCGACGAGCCGCTCGCGGTGTAGTTCACCGTGATGCCGAACTGCTTCACGTTCACGCGCATCGCGTCGATGGCGTTGGCCGCCCACGACGAACCCTCGCCGACGATGCTCTGGTAGTTGGTCGAGGCGACGGCGGTGGAGGGCGGCGCGGCAAGGCCTGCCAGCGCAGCACCGGCGGCCAGACCGACGGCGATGATGGCGGCGAGGGGACGGGAGGCGAACGACCGGGGCGATCGGGACGTCATGGGGTGACCTCGGGAGTGGGAGTGCGACGAGCCTCGATGCGGGCGAGGTCGTCCTTCGAGCGGGCACGGGCGCGAGCGGTCTGACGCTTCGACAGGCGGCCGGCGGGTCGGCCGCCCAGCACGCGGGCGAGCATGAACAGCACCAGGACCAGGATCATGAGCACCGCGGCGGCACCGAAGCCACGGGCGATGAGGGTCTCCTGCGGCGACTTCACCAGCTCGTACGCGGCGAGGGGCAGCGACACCATCGGGTTGGCAGTGGGGTTCAGGTTCAGCGATGTCGCGTAGCCGGCGGTGAGCAGCACCGGCGCCGTCTCACCGATGCCGCGAGCCAGGCCGAGGATGACCGACGTGGCCAGGCCGGAGCGCGCTGTGGGGAGCACGACGTGCCACACCGTGCGCCACTGCGGGGCACCGAGCGCGGCCGACGCCTCGCGCAGGTTGCCCGGCACCAGGCGCAGCACCACGTCGGCCGAGCGGATGATGATGGGCAGCATCATGATGCTCATCGCGATCGCGGCCGCCAGGCCGGACCGCTCGTTGCCGAGCACCAGGATCCACGTGGCGAAGATGAACAGGCCGGCGAGGATGGACGGCAGTGCCGTCATGGCCGTGACCACGGTGCGCACGAGCATGGCCATGCGACCGCGCGACTCGTTGAGGTAGACCGCGGTGGCGACGCCCAGCGGCACCGTCAGCACCAGTGCGATGGCCGTCATGATCAGCGTCCCGGCGATGGCGTGCACGATGCCGCCCGACGACAGCGGCTCCTGCGGGCCGGTGACGCTGAGGTCGCGGACGTAGAAGTTGCTCGTGGTGAGCGCATCCCACCCCCGGTAGAGCACGAACAGGATGACCGAGCCCAGCGCCACCAACGCGGCCAGCGCCGCCAGGGCCATGAGCACGGTCATCGTCCGGTCGAGGACGGCCGGCCGGTTGTCGTGCAACGACACCAGCGCCGTGTACACGACCAGGAAGACGGCGAGGCCGGTGAGGACGAACCCGAACTTGCCGTGCAGCGGTGTGAGCCGCCCGAACAGCAGCGCCGTGGTGCAGACGGCGCTCAGCGCGGCGCCGCCCAGGTCCAGCAGGTCGCGCCGCGACACCTTGCCGATGGCCCGGCGCTGCGCAGCCGGCGTCCGCTCGCCCGGACGTACGGGGAGCACCGTGCGGGGGGCCGGAACGGCCCGCGCCACCGCGTGGTCCACCGGTCGCTCGGCGACGCGTCCCGTCGAGTCGATCGTCGACGTCATGCTTCGCTGCTCGCTCCGGATCGCGACCTGGCGATGAACCACGACGCCGTGAAGTTCACGACCAGCGTCACGGCGAACAGGGCCAGCCCCGCCGCCATGAGCGCCGACAGGCCGAAGCCCGATGCCTCGGTGTAGCGCAGGGCGATGAGGCTGGACACCGAGTTGGCGCCCGCCTCGAGGATGTGGAAGTTGATGTCGAAGCGCGGCGAGATGATGAGGAGCACCGCGATGGTCTCGCCCAGCGCGCGGCCGAGGCCGAGCATGGTGCCGCCGATCATGCCGCCACGCCCGAACGGCAGGGTGACCACGCGGATCATCCCCCACCGCGTCGAGCCGAGTGCGAACGCACCCTCGCGCTCGCCGGACGGCACCTGTGAGAACACCTCGCGCATGACCACGCACTGGATGGGCATGACCATCATGGCCACGACGATCCCGGCGATGAACGTGGAGGCGGTGTACACCGACGTGCTCGACAGCGGGCTGGTGGGGTCGGCCCCCTCGACCTTGAAGAACGGCAGCCACCCGAACCACGTGTTGATCCAGCGCGACACGCCCACCACCTGGCCCTGCAGCAGGAACAGCCCCCACAGGCCGTAGACCACGCTGGGCACCGCGGCCATCAGGTCGACCAATGCGACGAGCGTCGAGCGGAACCACACCGGCGCCACCTCGACGATGAACAGCGCGGTGAGGATGGAGATGGGCAGCGCGATGGCGACGGCGAC
>CBHWEI010000094.1:0-13200 GCA_966112835.1 uncultured Acidimicrobiaceae bacterium | reverse complement strand
GACGACGCCCGAAGGCATCAATACGTCGGGGAAGACAGAACGAACACTAGTTCGATGGAAGGGAAACTGCAACCCCTCGAACGAGAAATCTCCGCGTGGCTAGAACGGGGCCCCCACCACCATGAAGGTGGTGAAGGACCTGCCGTCGATGCGGGTGATCGTCACCTCGCGAGTGCCGGTTGCGGCGCCCTTCTTCACGGCGAACGTGATGTCGATGTTGCTGCCCTGGGACGTGGCGAACTTGACGACCTTCACGTCCTTGCCGCTGACCGTGACCTTGGTGATGTCGACGAGGCCGCTGCCGAAGTAGTCGAGCGTCGCCGTGGTGCCTGCCTGGACCGTGTCGTCGAACGCGAACGCCGAGAGGTCGTCGTAGACCTTGATGCAGCCGACGCACGTCGTGGACTTCACCGTGCCGTCGTCGCCGGTCCACTGCGTGACGATGTCCCACGTGCCGGCGAACGCGAACCCCGTGACGTGGAGCCGACTCGACGACACCGACTCGGCCTGCAACGGGAAGTTGCCGAACGCCGTGGCGATGAACACGCGGAAGCCGCCGCGGATGGGGCCCAGGCCCTGGCCGACGAGATCGAACGACAGGTTCGGCACCTGCAGCCGGGGCGAGGCGCCGAACACCTTGATGGGCTCACGCCGCGTCAGCGTGGCGTTGATGCCCGTGCGGATGTCGCCGTTGTTCAGCGTGATGGGCGTGGCGGTCGTCGCCGTGGTGCGCTGCTTCCAGAACTGCGAGTTGAACGCCTCGGTGCCCTCGAACTGCACCGTGTAGGTGCCGGGCGAGACGCCCTGGGCCGTCCACCGGCCGTCGGCGAACGTGGTCGTCGAGGTCTGGGCACGTCCGCCGAACTCGTTGAGCGTCGTACTGGTGACGAGGACGGAAATGCCGCCCACGCCCCGACCGCGGCTGTCGGTGACCCGCCCGCTCACCGTCGCGACGGGCGTGGTCGGGTCGCCGATGACCAGCGTGACGCCGCTCTCCGACCCGCCGCCCATGGAGGTCCGGACCAGGAGTTGCTTCTGCGCGGGGAGCGGCCCGATGTCGCCGGCCGGCACCGCGACCGTGGCGATCAACTCGGTGGCGCTGACCCGTCCCGTGACCGTGAGATCGACCGGGTTGAAGAATGCTCCCGAGAAAGCCTCGACGGTGATCGCGTGGAAGTCGGCGGGAAAGTTGGTGCCGAAGATGTGGACGCCGGGCGTCGTCGTTCCCGTGACGAAGAACTGCTGCGACACGCCGGTGATGGTCGGGTCGGGTGACTTCGGCTGCAGCTGGATGTCGATGCCGGTGACCGCCTGGCCGGGGTCGACCGCGATGGGCGTGGCGTTGAACGAGCTCTGCGAGTTCAAGTAGAAGCCGTTGTCGGCCTGGCCGTTGCCGAAGCCCTTGAGCACCCAATCGACCGACGGGTGGAGGCAGCCGGCGCGATAGGTGCCCGGCGCGTCGTCGGGTTGGGGGAGGTTGCACGACGGCGACGCGAAGATCTGGTCGTCGGGGAAACCGACCGGCATGGCCTTCACCTGTGAGAAGTCGCCGAGCGAACCATCGGGCATGGTGATGATGCCCGAGATGGTGGCGGCGCGCTCGAGGTCGACGGCCACCGGGATGTGCTGCTCGCCGAGGATGGTGAACCGCTGCGCGTTCTCACGGAACACGGTGTCGGGGAAGAACTCGCCGGCGAACTCGAAGTTGTTCGACTCGACCTCGAGGTAGTACTCGCCGTCGTTGAAGATCGGCAGCGAGACCGTGCCATCCGGCCCGACGTCGAGGCTCGCAGCGACGTTGAACCCCGCCGCCGACCAGACGCGGACGTGAGCGTCAGCGGGAGCGCCACCAGCGGTCACGGTGACGTCGATGGTGGCCGTTCGCGTGAGTTGCACATTCACCTCGACGGTGGTGCCGGCCGCCAACGTCACTGGGAGCGACACTGGCCGGAGCTCGGGGCGCGAGAATCGGGTGTCGAAGTCCAAGGTGTAGTCGCCGCTCACACCGAGGTCACCGATGAAGTACTTGCCGTCAGCACCGGTGGTGACGCCGAGACCGAACTCTCTGAGGAACACGCTGACGCCTTCCACGGGAGCGCCGTCGGGGTCCGTGACAGTGCCGACGAGAGCGGGAACGATCGCCACCAAATGGAAATCGAGGACGGTCGACCCGTCTGGGGCCACGCTGCCGACGAAGCCGAAGTCGAAGCGGTGCGCGCCCGTCGGGTCCGAGGCGACGAGTTGATAGGACTGATCGAGACGCAGGCCGTCGAGCACGTAGCGGCCGTTGGCGTCGGAGACGGCGAGCTTGTTGGTGAACTGGTCTCTCACGCCGATGCCGGCAAGCGGAACGCCGTCCTGGTCCGTCACCGTCCCGCTGATGCTCGAGGTGGGGAAGGGGTGCAGCACGAAGTCGAGCACCACGGGTCCGGCATCGCTCGCGACCACTGGATCGCTCTGCGCCTGCGGATAGGTCCCGGTCTGATCCGCAGCGATCACCGAGTACTCGGTGCCTGAGGTGAGCCCATCGAGCAGATAGGTGCCGTCGAAGTCGGTGAACGTGGAGAACGTGAACGTCGAGTCGATGACGAACACGCCGTTCAACGGGTTGCCCTGCTCGTCGGTGACCGTGCCCGTGATGGAGTTCGGCCCGGGAATGACGTCGGGTGGCAAGGCCGTGGTCGTGGACGGCACCACGCCGATCGCCCCCGCGATGACCCCCGCGATGGCGAGCGCGAACACAACAAGTCGCTTCATGATGAGCCTTTCCCCCTCGGCAGTGGGCGCACCCTACACAAAACGGTGTCAAGGCGAAATGCGACCATGGTCGCATCGGATTCCTCCGAATCCAGGCCGAGTCGTACGCCTACTTGGCGCGCAATGTCACCGGTTGCCCGGCGGCGAGTTGCCCGCACGCGGCGTCGATGTCGGTGCCGCGGTTCCGGCGCACGGTTGCATTCACACCCAGGCTGACCAGCATGTCCTTGAACTCGTAGACCTTCTTCGGCGTCGAACCGACGGTGGGGTAACCGGGCGTGGGGTTCAACGGGATGAGGTTCACGTGCGCAGGCAAATGAAACCGGCGACACAGACGGGACAGTTCCTTTGCATCGCTGGCGCGGTCGTTGGTGTCGGCGATGAGTGCCCATTCGAAGCTGACCCGCCGGCCTTTCACGGCCAGGTAGTCGGCGCACGCTTCCATCAATTCGTCCAGTGGGTAGCGCTTGTTGATGGGCACCAGTTCGTTGCGCAGTTCGTCGTTCGCGGCGTGCAGCGAGACGGCCAGGTTCACCGGCAACGGGCGCTCGGTGAGCTTGCGGATGCCCGGCACCAGACCGACCGTGCTGATGGTGAGGTGCCGTGCCGACATGCCGATGGCGCCGTGGAACCGCTCGACGGCGCCCCACACGGCGGCTTCGTTGGCCATCGGCTCGCCCATGCCCATGAACACCACGTTGGCCAGGCGGCGATCCATCGCCCGTGCGTCGCGAGCGGCGATGACCACCTGCTCGACGATCTCGCCGACGGTGAGGTGGCGTGTGAAGCCGGCCTGGCCCGTGGCGCAGAACCCGCACGCCATGGCGCAGCCGGCCTGGCTGCTGACGCAGACCGTGACGCGGTCCGGGTACACCATGAGCACCGTCTCGATGCGGCTGCCGTCGTGCAGCTCCCACAGGTACTTCACGGTGTCGCCGTTGTCGCTGACGCGGCGCACCACCTGGGTGAGCGACGTGGGCAGCGCAGCGGCGAGCCGCTCGCGCAGCGCCTTGGGCACGTTGCTCATGTCGGCCGGCGCGGCCAGCTGCGTGTACAGGCCCTGCCACACCTGGTCGAGCCGGTAGCGCGGCTCGCCGTCGAGCAGCGCGGCGAGCTCGTCGCGGTCGGGTGTGTAGAGCGTGGTGGTCACACGACCTCGGCGGCCAACTGGTCGTAGGCGGCGATGCGATCGCGGATGACGTCGAGGCTGGCCGTCCAGAACGCGCCGTCGGTGATGTCGAAGCCGAACAGCGCGGCCACTTCCTCGGCGGAGTTCATGCCGACGCGCGACAGCGCGTCGTCGTAGTGGGCCTGGAAGCGCTCGGGATCGTTGCGATACTGCGCGAACAGGCCCAGCCCGAACAGCAGCCCGTAGGTGTACGGCCAGTTGTAGTAGTGGCTGCCGTAGTAGTGCGGCTTCAGCGCCCACATGTACGGGTGCGCGGTGGACTGGTCGATGCCGTCGCCGTACGCCTCGAGTTGCGCCTGCAACATCAGCTCGTTCAGTTCGCTGACGCCCAGCGTGCGCCGCTGGCGGCGGGCGAACACCTCGGTCTCGAACAGGAACCGGCTGCGGATGTCGACGACCACCTGGTTCGAGCCCTGCAGGTCGGTGTCGAGCAGCGCGAGGCGGTCGAGGCCCTCGAGGCGGCTGAGGCCTTCCTCCACCACGAGCGTCTCGCAGAAGATGCTGGCGGTCTCGGCCAGAGCCATGGGCAGTGCCTTCTGCAGCGGCGTGCGGTGGGCCAACTGGGTGTTGTGGTAGGCGTGCCCCAGCTCGTGCGCCGTGGTCTGCGCGGACTCGACGCTGCCGCTCCAGTTCAGGAACACCAGCGACCGGTCGCCGATGAACGGCATGCAGTACGCGCCGCCGGCCTTGCCGGAGCGCGGGCCGGCGTCGATCCACTGCTCGTCGACGGCGCGGTCGACCAGACCGGCGAGCGTGCCGCCATAGCTGCCGAACGCGTTGCGCACGATCTGCAGGCCATCGTCCCACGACACCTCCGACGCGGCGAACGGCAGCGGCGCGACGAGGTCCCACCAGGGCAGCCCGCCGTCGTGGCCGTGCAGGCGAGCCTTGCTGCGCATCCAGTGACGGAAGTCGGGCAGCGAGGCCGTGATGGCATCGTGCATCGCGTCGAACGTGGCGCGGCTGACGCTGTTCGCGTACAGCGACGCGTCGAGCGGCGACGACCAGTTGCGGCGACGGTTCACCGTGTTGGCTTCACCCTTCACCCCGTTCATGGCGGCGGCGCACGTGGTGGCGACCGTGGGCCATGCGGCGATCTCGGCCTCGTACGCGGCCTTGCGCACTGCGGGGTCGGGGTTGCCGCCCATGCCGCGCACGGCGGCCATGGGCAGCACGGGCGTGGTGCCGTCGGGCAGGCGCACCGTGCCGGTGAGCTGTGACGTGACCACCTGCTGCAACTGCATCCACGCCGACGAGCCGCTGGCGAGCAGTTCGGCGTACAGACCCTCCTCGGCCTCGCTCATCTGGTGCTCGGCGCGGGCGGCCAGCTTGCGCAGTGGCCCTTCGTGCTCGGCGACCCGCGGGCTGACGGCGGCGAGCTCGTCGACGCCGAGCGCGGCGATCCATTCGGCCAGCCGGGCCACCAACGGCCGCGACCGCACGTTGCTCATCTCGAACTCACCCATCAGCGCCTGGGCCTGCTCGTTGTAGCTGTCGGTGCTGGTGGTGGCGTAGAGGTAGGCCTCGAGCAGGTCGGTCTCTTCGCGGAACCGGTTGAGCTCGTCGATGGCGGCATCGGCCGCCGCGCCGTCGGCAGCGGTGACCGGTCGCGGCGCGCAGGCGCGGATGCCGTGCTCCTCGAACAGGCCCTCCAGGCGGGCGACGTCGGCGCCGGCGCGCTCCATCGCTTCACGGAACGATCGGGACTCGAACGACTCGTGCAGATCGGCGACGCTCCAGCGCGGCAGTTCATCGGCGTTCGAGTGGGCGTCCAGCTGGGTCACCTTGTACTTCCTTCGGGTCGTGTGTAGGCCTGGTCGGTGTGCGCGGTGTGGAAGCCGAGCGCCTCGTAGAGGCGAACAGCAGCATGGTTCCCGGCGTCGACGTACAGCATGCCCTCCGTCGCGCCTTCGTCGGACAGGGATCGTAGACCGGCGACAGTGAGTGCGCGACCCAGTCCGTGGCCGTGGAAGTCGGGGTGCACGGCGATGACGTAGATCTCGCCGACGACCGGGTCGCCGGGGTGCAGCTTCGTCCAGCAGAACCCGGCCAGGCGTCCGTCGCGTTCGTGCAGCAGGAAACCCTTCGGGTTGAACCAGGGCTCGTGCTCGCGCTGCTGCAACGTGGCGATGTCCCAACCGCCCTGCTCGGCGTGCCACCGGAACGCGGCGTTGTTCACGCCCAGCCAGGCCGCCTCGTCGTGGCCGACGCGGAACGGGCGGAGGGCCAGCCCGTGGTCGCTCACCTCGGTGGCGGGAAGGGGGAGTGGCCGGCGCATCTGCAGCAGCGCCCGGCCGGGCACCAGTCCCAGCGCTGCCGCCACCGGGGCGGCAGCCTCGGCGTCCTTCGTCCACCAGGTGATGGCCGCGTCGGACGGCAGTTCGGCCAGCAGGGCGCGCAGCAGCGGTTCGTGCGCGCCGGGTCCGGTGATGGCGTCGACCACGTAGCCCTCGTTGCCGGTGGACGCCTGGGCGTACCCGACCAGCTGCTCGCCGTCGAACGCCTGCACGGCGACGTAGCCGGCTCGCGGGCCCTGCGAGAGGTCGGCCCGGAGGTGGTCGTTCAGGCGGGTGCCGTGGGTGATCGAGGCGTGTTCGAGGAAGCGGTCGACGGCCGCGCGACCGTCGCTCGTCAGCTCGTTGACCACACACACCTGCACCATCGGAGGTGAGGCTAATGGTGCACCCCGTAACCTCGGCCCGATGGGCACACCACGCACCACGAAGGGACGGGCCAACGCGGTGGACGCGCGCCTGGCCGTCGAGTATCCCGAGGCCATCTGCGAGCTGGACCACCAGAACCCGTTCCAGCTGCTGGCGGCCACCATCCTGTCGGCGCAGACCACCGACGCCCGGGTGAACATGGTGACGCCCACCCTGTTCGCCGCCTACCCCGACGCGGTGGCGCTGGCGGCAGCGGTGCCGACCGCCGTGGAGGAGATCGTCCGCTCCACCGGGTTCTACCAGAGCAAGGCGCGCAACCTCATCGCCATGGCGCAGGCCCTGGTCGACCGCTTCGACGGCGAAGTGCCCACGGCGCTCGACGACCTGGTGACGTTGGCCGGGGTGGGGCGCAAGACGGGAAACGTGGTGCGCAGCGTTGCCTTCGGGCTACCTGGGTTGCCGGTGGACACCCATGTGGGACGTGTGTCACGGCGACTGGGGCTGACCATCGAGGAGGATCCGGTGAAGGTGGAGAGCGAACTGTGCGCGCTGCTGCCACGCTCACATTGGGGCGAGTTCAGCCTGCGCGTCATCCTCCATGGCCGCCGTGTGTGCGACGCGAAGCGACCGCAATGCGCGGAATGCGCCCTCGAGGATCTGTGCCCATCGTCGACCCTGCCGCGGCGTCGGCGCGTTGGTCGGACGAGCGACGGACCGCAGGTCGCAAGCCGAAAGTCTCAAGCCACTGTCAAGTGAGCACACGCAGAGCGACAGCCCTTGCCCTCTCAATGAACGTGTGTATGATGGCACTCAACCAGGTTCCCGCCACCTGGTTTGCAAGCGACGCTGGGATCCGCCGCCTGGTGTTGCCGGAAACGGTCCTCTTCGGAGGACCGTTTCTGTTTTTCCGGTCGAATTCCGCGGCGCGTCCGCGCCGACACGCTCAGTGAGACTGATGGGCGATCTTCGCGGCCTTGCGCACCGAACGCGCTGCGTGGCGTAGTGCGCGCTCTGCCTCGACCAGCGCGTTGATCATGTCGGCCTGGTCGGTCTGCTGGTAGTGCGGCACCATGTCGCCGAGCTGTTCGTGGTAGCGCTCGACGTGGTCGGCGATCACGGACAGGGCAGCGGACGGATTGCTCGGCATGTCGCACAGTCTGCCGCCCACGTCCTGCCGGCGTGCGCCCCACCGGTGTCGGTCCCGTGTCGCGCCGTGTGGACAGCCACGTCGTGCGGAATGCATCCGTGCTGGTGGGGGCCTGCTCGGTAACGTGGCCAGGTGACCCGAGTCCCTGTTCGAGACGACCTGCGTGCCCTCGAGGGCTACCACTCGCCCCAGGTGCACGTACGTGTCCGCCTGAACACCAACGAGTCGCCGTTCCCGCCGCCCGCGGCCTGGCGCGACGCGTTCGCGGCCGAGATGTCGCGGGTGGAATGGCACCGCTACCCCGACCGCGCCGCCACCCGGCTGCGCGAGGGCATCGCCGCCCAGCACGGCGTGCGCCCCGAGCAGGTGTTCGCCGCCAACGGCAGCAACGAGGTGCTGCAGACGCTGCTGCTCACGTTCGCGGGCCCTGGCCGCACCGTGGCCACGTTCGAGCCCACCTACCAGCTGCACGGCCACATCGCCCGCCTCACCGGCGCCGCGGTGGCCGAGGGCGAACGCGCAGCCGACTTCACGCTCGACCTGGGCGAGGTGCGCCGCGTGCTGGCCGAGGCGTCGCCCACGGTCACGTTCCTGTGCTCGCCCAACAACCCCACCGGACTGGAAGAGCCCGAGGCCAACGTGCGCGAAGTGCTGTCGCTCGCGCCGGGCCTGCTGGTGGTCGACGAGGCGTACGGGCAGTTCGCCGGCTGGTCGGCCATGGGCATGATCGACGACGACGTCCCCGTGGTGGTCACCCGCACGTTCTCGAAGACGTGGTCCATGGCCGGGTCGCGCCTCGGGTACCTGGTGGGCCCCGAGTGGCTGGTCGACGAGCTGCACAAGGTGGTGCTGCCGTACCACCTCGACGTCGCCAAGCAGATCGCCGGCCGGCTCGCGCTCGAGTTCGTCGACGAGATGGAGAGCCGCGTGCAGCTCATCGTGCGCGAGCGCGAGCGGTTGTCGGCGGCCATGTCGTCGATGGACCTCGAGGTGTTCCCCAGCGGCGCCAACTTCATCCTCTTCCGGCCGTTCTCCATGACGGGTCGGGATGTGTGGCAGGGGTTGCTCGACCGCAGCATCCTCATCCGCGACTGCAGCAGCTGGCCGCGGCTCGACGACTGCCTGCGCATCACCGTGGGCACGCCCCACGAGAACGACGAATTCCTCACCGCACTCTCGGAGGTCCTGCGATGACCCGGTCCGCCACCCGCTCGCGCGCCACCAAGGAGACGTCCATCGAGCTGTCGATCGACCTCGACGGGCACGGCGACGTCAGCGTCAGCACGGGCATCCCGTTCTACGACCACATGCTCGAGCAGCTCGGCAAGCACGGCGGCTTCGGCCTGCGCATCCAGGCCACCGGCGACCTGCACATCGACACCCACCACACCGTGGAGGACGTGGGCATCGCCCTGGGTGAGGCGTTCCGCGAGGCGCTCGGCGACAAGGCCGGCGTGCGCCGGTTCGCCAGCGGGCAGTTCCCGCTGGACGAGGCGCTGGTCGAGATCGCGCTCGACCTGTCGGGCCGCCCGTTCGTGGTGTGGGACGTGCCCATGCCCGAGGTGCTGCCGCTGGGCAACCCGCCGTTCGACCCGCAGCTGGCCGAGCACGCCATCCACTCGTTCGCCACTGCGGCCGGCATCACGTTGCACGTGCGCCTGTGCCACGGCACCAACGTGCACCACATCATCGAGGCCACGTTCAAGGGGCTGGCGCGGTGCCTGCGCGACGCCGTGCGCGTGGAGGGCTCGTCGGTGCCGTCCACCAAGGGAGTGCTGTGACCGCACCCCTCGTCGCCGTCCTGGACTACGGCATCGGGAACCTGCGATCGGCCCAGAAGGCGCTCGAGCACGTGGGTGCCGATGCGCGGCTGACGGCCGACGCCGCACTGGTCGCCGATGCCGACGCCGTGGTGCTGCCCGGCGTGGGTGCGTTCGGCGCGTGCATGCGAGCGCTGCGCGATGCCGGCTTGGAGTCCGTGTGCCACGACGCCGTCGGCTCGGGCCGCCCGTTCATGGGCATCTGCGTGGGCATGCAGATGCTGTTCACCGGCAGCGAGGAAGACCCCGACGACGCCGGCCTGGGCATCATCCCCGGCACCATCCGCTGGATCACCGACGAGCTGCCGCGGCCGCAGATGCAGTGGAACCAGCTGCGCCTGCACACCGCCGACCCCATGTTCGACGGGCTGGGCGACACACCGTGGGTGTACTTCGTGCATTCGCTGCACGGCGTGCCCGACGACCCGTCCGCCGTGGCGGCCAGCTGCGACTACGGCGGCACGGTGAACGCCGCGTTCCGCGCCGGCAACGTGTTCGCCACCCAGTTCCACCCCGAGAAGTCGGGGCCGGCGGGGTTGGCGCTGCTGCGCAACTTCGTCGCCTCGCTGGAGGATCCGTCGTGATCGATCTGTACCCGGCCATCGACCTGCGCGACGGCAAGGTGGTCCGCCTGTTGCAGGGCGACTACGACCAGCAGACCACGTACGGCGACGACCCCGTGGCGGTGGCGCTGTCGTTCGCCGACGCGGGTGCCCGCTGGATCCACGTCGTCGACCTCGACGCCGCCCGCAGCGGCTCGCCGGTGAACCGGCCCGTGGTCGCCGCCATCGCCGCGGCGCTGGGTGATCGGGCCTCGGTGCAGACCGGCGGGGGAGTGCGCACGGTGGGCGACGCGCAGTTGCTGGCCGATGCCGGCGTGGCCCGTGTGGTGATGGGTTCGGCGGCCGTTGCCGACCCGTCGTTGGTGGAAGCGGCGTCGAAGGTGGTGCCCGTGGCCGTGGGCCTGGACCACCGCAACGGCGAGGTCGCGGTGCACGGCTGGACCGAGGGCTCGGGTGTGCAGCTGTCCGACGCGCTCGGCTGGTTCCCCACGGCTGCGGCGTTCGTCATCACCGACATCGCCCGCGACGGCATGCTGACCGGCCCCGACGTGCTGGGCCTGGCCGAGGCGGCTCGCGCCACGTCCATCCCCGTCATCGCCAGTGGTGGCGTGTCGTCGTTGGCCGACGTGGCCGCGCTGCGCGAGGTGCCCGGCGTGGCCGGCGTCATCACCGGCAAGGCGTTGTACGAGGGCCGGTTCACGGTCGCCGAGGCGCTGCAGGAGTTGGCCCGATGAGGAACGCCCGCGTCATCCCGTGCCTCGACGTCACCAACGGTCGTGTGGTGAAGGGCGTGAACTTCGTCGAGTTGCGCGACGCCGGTGACCCGGTCGAGCTGGCGGCGCGGTACGACCTGGAGGGCGCCGACGAGTTGGTGTTCCTGGACATCACCGCGTCGTCCGACGGTCGGGCCACCATGGTCGACGTGGTCGAGCGCACCGCCGACCAGGTGTTCATCCCGTTCACCGTGGGCGGTGGCATCCGTGCCGTCACCGATGCGCGCACCATGCTGCGCGCCGGCGCCGACAAGGTCAGTGTGAACACCGCGGCGGTGCAGCGGCCCGAGCTCATCGGCGAGATCGCCGCCGAGTTCGGTGCGCAGTGCTGCGTGGTGGCCATCGACGCCAAGCGGCGTGCCGACGGCAGCGGGTACGAGGTGTACCTGCACGGCGGGCGCACGCCCACGGGCATCGACGCCGTGCAGTGGGCCGTCGAGGCAACGCGGCTGGGGGCGGGCGAGATCCTGCTCACGTCGATGGACCGCGACGGCACGAAGGAGGGGTTCGACCTTGGCCTCACCCGGTCCATCAGCGACGCGGTGGGCGTGCCGGTCATCGCCAGCGGTGGCGTCGGCACGTTGCAGCACCTGGTGGAGGGCGTCACCGAAGGCGGCGCCACGGGCGTGCTGGCGGCGAGCATCTTCCACTTCGGCGAGCACACCATCGCCGAGGCCAAGGCCGTGATGGCCGCGGCCGGCGTGCAGGTGCGGCCGGCATGACGCAACTGCTGCGCGACCCGTTCACCCTGATCGACGGCGGGCTGAGCACTGCGCTGGAGGAACTGGGCGAAGCGCCGGCGGGCCTGCTGTGGACCGCGTCCGCGCTGATGGACCGGCCCGAGCTCATCACCGCCGCGCACCGTCGCTACGTCGAGGCCGGTGCCGACGTGGTCATCACGTCCAGCTACCAGGCCAGCGTGCCCGGCTTCGTCGCAGCCGGGCTGTCACCGGCCGAGGCGCGTCGCGTGCTGGCCTCCACCACCGTCGTGGCCCGCGACTCGGGTGCGTCCGTCGTGGCCGCCTCGGTGGGGCCGTACGGGGCGTACCTGGCGAACGGCAGCGAGTACACCGGCCGGTACGACACCGATTGGGACGTCGTCCGTGCGTTCCACCGCGAGCGGCTGGAGGTGCTGGTCGACACCGATGCCGACGTGTTCGCCATCGAGACCATCCCGCTGCGCGCCGAGGCCGAGATCGTGGTGGAGGAACTGCGCCGCCTCACCGACGCGCCCGCGTGGGTGACGTTCTCGTGCGCCGATGCCACGCACACGTGCGGCGGCGACGTGTTGGCCGATGCGGCCGCCGCGGTGGCGCCGGCCATCACCGCGGTGGGTGTGAACTGCACGAAGCCGGGGTTCGTCGAGCCGCTGTTGCGGTCGGTGCACGTCGACCTGCCGCTGGTGGTCTACCCCAACCACGGTGCCGCGTGGGACGCCGAGCACAAGTGCTGGATCGGCCCCACCGGCGGCGCCGAGCTGCCCGGCCTGGTTCCCTCGTGGCTGGCCGCCGGGGCGCGCGTGGTGGGTGGCTGCTGCGGCGTGGGCACCGAGGGCATCCGCTCGCTGCACGCGCTGCGCACCGGCACCACTTCCGAGCACGGCTGACCGCGGCCGCAGCGACCGGCGTTATGGTGCCGGTCATGGCAAAGATGAAGTATCGGCGATTGGGCCGCAGTGGTTTGCAGGTGTCCGTTCTCTCCTTCGGTAGCTGGGTGTCCTTCGACGCGCAGATGAAGGACGACGCAGCGTTGGAGTGCATGCAGACGGCGTTCGACGCCGGCTGCAACTTCTTCGACAACGCCGAGGCGTACGCGGGTGGCGAGAGCGAGGCCATCATGGGCCGCGTGCTGCGCCAGTCCGGCTGGAAGCGTCACGAGTACGTGGTGAGCACCAAGTTCTTCTGGGGCATCCACGGCAACACGCGCAACATGCGCAACACGTTGAACCGCAAGTACCTCGCGCAGGCCATCGACGGTTCGCTGGAGCGGTTCGGGCTGGACTTCATCGACCTGGTGTACTGCCACCGTCCCGACCCGGACACGCCCATCGAGGAGACCGTGTGGGCGATGAGCGACATGATCACCCAGGGCAAGGCCCTGTACTGGGGCACCAGCGAGTGGTCGGCCGACGAGATCCGCGCCGCCTGGGAGATCGCCGAGCGGCACCACCTGCACAAGCCGGTGATGGAGCAGCCGCAGTACAACCTGCTGTCGCGCGACCGCGTCGAGAAGGAGTACGCCCGCCTGTACGAGGACATCGGCCTGGGCACCACCATCTGGAGCCCGCT
>CBHWEI010000093.1:0-13348 GCA_966112835.1 uncultured Acidimicrobiaceae bacterium | reverse complement strand
TGCTCGACCTGCAGGCGGGTGTTCATCTCGAGGAAGACGAACTCGCCGTCCTGGTAGATGAACTCGACAGTGCCGGCGTTGTAGTAGCAGACGGCCTTGGCGGCCTTGATGGCGGCCTCGCCCATCGCCTCTTCGATGCCGGGCTTCATGCCGTACGAGGGGGCCTCCTCGATGAGCTTCTGGTGGCGGCGCTGCGCCGAGCAGTCGCGGGTGCTGACCCACACGACCTCGCCGTGCTGGTCGCCGACGATCTGCACTTCCACGTGGCGCGGCCAGGTGAGGTAGCGCTCGATGTAGATCTCGTCGCGGCCGAAGAACGCCTTGGACTCGCGCTTGGCGCTGTCCATGGCCTCCTGCACCTCGGCCTCGGAGCGGACCACCTTCATGCCGCGGCCGCCGCCGCCGAACGCGGCCTTGATGGCGATGGGGTAGCCGAACTCGCGGCCGAAGGCGACGATCTCGTCGACGTGCTGGACGAACTCGGTGGTGCCGGGAACGATGGGGGCGCCGCCGCGCAGTGCTGCCTTCCGCGAGCTGACCTTGTCGCCCATCTCGTCGATGGCGGCGGGCGGCGGCCCGATGAAGGCGACGCCCTTGGCGGTGATGGCTCGGGCGAAGTCGGCGTTCTCGCTGAAGAAGCCGTAGCCGGGGTGCACACCGTCGGCGCCGCTCTGCTCGATGGCGCTGAGGATGGCCTCGGTGTTCAGGTAGCTCTCGGCCGCGGTGGTGCCGCCCAGGGCGTACGCCTCGTCGGCGAGTCGCACGTGGAGCGCCTCGCGATCGAGCTCGCTGTAGACCGCGACGGTCTTGATGCCGAGTTCGCGGGCGGCTCGGATGACACGGACGGCGATCTCGCCGCGGTTGGCAATCAGGATCTTTTTCAGCACAGGTGGCAATCTTTGCGGAATGGAGACCCCTGGTGCCACCCCATCGCCCAACGACCTCCCTGCGTGGCCTGCCGGTTGGCACGTGCGGGTCGTCGACGAGACCGGCAGCACCAACGCCGACCTGCTCGCCGCGGCGGCCGAAGGGGCACCCGATCGGTCGGTGCTGGCCGCCCGGCACCAGACCGCTGGCAGGGGCCGACTGGACCGCACGTGGGTCGCGCCGCCCGGTGCCAACCTGCTCGTGTCCATGCTGTTCACCCGCGTGCCGCACGTCCCGCACGTGCTCACACAGAAGGTCGGTGTGGCGGCGGCCGTCGCCTGCGAGCGCCTCACCGGCGCCCGGCCGTCGCTGAAGTGGCCCAACGACCTGCTGCTCGACGACGTGAAGCTGGCCGGGGTGCTGGCCCAGTCGACGTTCGTCGACGGTCGTCAGGCCGTGGTGGTGGGCATCGGCATCAACGTCGGGTGGGCACCGCCGGATGCCGCCCGATTGGGCGACGGGGTGGACCCGCTGCAGCTGCTGGCCGCGATGCTGACCGCGTTCGACGAACTCCCCGACGACATCACCGCCGAGTACCGGGCCCGGCTGGGCACGCTCGGCCGCACCGTGAAGGTCGAGCTCGCCGACGGTGTGGTGGAGGGTCGCGCCATGGACGTCGAGCCCGACGGCCGCCTGAACGTGCTCGACGATTGCGGCATCACGCACCGCATCGACACCGGCGACGTCGTCCACCTGCGACGCGCCTGACCGCACGCCGCCGCGACCGGAACGGCCGCGACCGCGTGCGGTCCGTCAGAGAGGGTGCGTCACTTGCCCTGGAGGGCGTTGCACTCGTCGGTGGTCCCGGGGCGGATCTCGTCCGGGGTGGGCAGCGCGATGGCCGGGCCCGTCCCCTGGACGTTCGCGATGGTGCCGGCGTCGCCGGACACGGCGACGGCGATGCCCGACAAGGTGCCGCTCACCTCCACCGGCATCGAGCCATCGGCCGAGGGTGCGTCGCCGGCGGAGATCGGGGCCACGCCTGCGGATGCGGTGATCATGATGCCCGACCCGACCGTTCCAGCCGGTCCGCCGGCGGGAGCCAGGATCGGACCGGGATCGAGGCCCAGTTCCTGCTCGCACGAGAACCAGTTGCCGTCGGCGTCCTGCGAGATCTGTTGGACGACCACGGTCGAGTCCGGCGCCGGGGTGGTGTCGCCGCTGTCGATCGCCGCGGCCGTCACCGTGGCGCCGCCGGCGATGGACGCGCCGGCCATCAGGACCGCGACACCGGCGACCGCCGTGCGCTTCATGCTCTTCTTCATGTCGTACTCCTTGTCGGGCGCATCGGTCGATCCGCTGCGCTGGAGTGCAGAGTCCGTCGTCATGCCTGAATTCAACCCCGAACGAACCTGAACGTGAGCTGAACCCGCCCGAGTGACACGGCAGCGACCGATCGGTACGGTGCCGGCCGTGCGGGTACTGGCCATCGAGGACGACGACGCGATCCGGAGCGTGCTCGAGCGCGGGTTGTCGGCCGAGGGCTTCCAGGTCGACGTCGCGGCCGACGGTCCCACCGGGTTGGACCTCGCCCTGCAGGGCGGCCACGCGGCGATCGTGCTGGACCTGCTGCTGCCCGGACTGTCGGGCTACCGCATCTGCGAGCACCTGCGCGCCGAGGGTGCCACCGTGCCCATCCTGGTGCTCACGGCGAAGGCGGGGGAGTTCGACCAGATCGATCTGCTCGACGCCGGCGCCGACGACTTCCTCACCAAGCCGGTGCCCATCGGTGTGCTCGCGGCGCGTCTGCGCGCGCTCATCCGCCGTGGCGCGGCCATCGCCGACAACGCCATCCGCCGCGGTCCCATGCTGTACGACCTGGGCACCCGACGGTGCGAGGTGGGTGGTGAGGCGGTGCCGCTGACCAGCCGCGAGGACCAACTGCTGCGTGCGCTGCTGCTGGCCAACGGGGCGTGCGTCACCCGTCACGAGTTGATGGATGCGGTGTGGGGCACGGACTCGGGTGTCGACGCCACCATCGTCGACGTGTACCTGCGCAAGCTGCGGTCGAAGATCGCGCCCGTCGACGTCGAGAACGTCCGTGGCGTCGGCTATCGGATCGTCGCGTGAGCCGCCGTTCGCTCGGCGGCGTCCGCGGTCGGGTGGCGATCACGGTGCTGTGCGTCACCGCGGTGCTCTACAGCGTGCTCGCGGTGCTGCTGTTCCTGGTGGTGGTCGACAACGGCCGCAACGCCATCGAACGCCGTGTCGACGAGGTGCTCGACGGCATGGAGGCGCAGCTGCGAGCCGGCTCGTCCACCGTGCGCACCGAGACGCCCGACGGCATCGTGGTGGTGCTCGTGAACCCCGACGCCGTGCGGCCGGCCGCCGACGGCCAGCTGGTGGTCACCCGTCCCATCCGGCTCACGACGGGTGACGCCGTGCTGGTGGGCACCGGCTCGGTGGCGGCGCTGAACGAGAGCCTCAGGCCGCTGCACCGCGCCCTGTGGGTGGCGGTGCCGCTGGCCTCGTTGTTCACGGCGCTCATCGCCGGCCTCGCCACGCGGCGAGCGCTGCAACCGGTGGACGCCATCACCTCGCTTGCCGCACGTGTGGGCGCCGACGCGGCGGATCGCGTGCCCGTGCCGAACACCGGCGACGAGATCGAGCGCCTCGCCGTGACGGTGAACGAGATGCTCGACCGGATCGCCGCCGGCCACCGGGCCACGCAGCGCTTCACGTCCGACGCGGCACACGAGCTGCGGACACCGCTGATGGCGCTGCAGGGCGAGCTGGAACTGACCGAACGTGGGCTGGGCGACGAGCAGAGCGTGTCGCGCATGCGCCAGCAGGCCGAACGGCTGGCCGAGCTGGTCGACGGGTTGGTGCTGCTGTCCACGCTGGACGAGGCGCGGCCGTTGACGATGCGCCCGGTGGACCTGACAGAGCTGGTGCGCGAGGAGGCCCTGGCCGCGTGTCCGGCGTGCATCGTCACCGGGTCGTGTGCGCCGCTGGTGGCCGACCGCACCCTGCTCGCCCGCGCCGTGCGCAACCTGTTGGCCAACGCACGCCGTCACGCCGCCGACCAAGTGCACGCCACCGTGGACGTGGCTGCCGACGCCGTCACCCTGCACGTCGACGACGACGGTGCCGGGTTGGACGAGCAGTCGGCCGCGGTCGTGTTCGAACGTTTCCACCGCCTGGACGAAGCCCGGTCCACAGATGCCGGCGGTGCCGGTCTGGGCCTGGCCATCGTCGATTCGGTGGCCCGCGCCCACGGCGGCTCGGTGACCGTCGGTCGTGGCCCGCTGGGCGGCGCACGATTCACGCTGGTGCTCCCCGCGGGCCTGACCGACCTTCAGCGCCCCTGACCACTACCGTTGACGGCCGTGCTGGCCATCGACACGACCCCGCTGAAGAAGCGGCGTCGACTTCCCTCGCTGCTGATGGTGGCGCTCCTCGTCACCGTCGCGGGCACCGTGGGCGTGCTGGTGGCGGCGCGGCGCACGGTCGAGGCCATCCCGCGCGTGCCCAAGGTGGCCGGCGTGCTCAGCCCCGCCAGCGCGAACGTCGACAACTACCTGCTCGTGGGCAGCGACAGCCGCCAGTTCGGTGATCCCAACACGGGTGAGACCGGCCAGGTCAGCGGCAACCGCAGCGACACCATCATGGTGCTGCGCTACGACAAGGGCACGGGCCAGGCCTCGCTGCTGTCCATCCCGCGTGACCTGTACGTGGCGGTGCCCGGCCACGACGGCAAGCGGCGCATCAACGCCGCGTTCAACGACGGCCCCGACGTGCTGGTGCGCACCGTGCAGACCGAGCTGGGCATCCCCGTCCACCACTACGTCGAGATCGACTTCACCGGGTTCGAGCGACTGGTCGAGGCGCTCGACGGTGTGCAGGTGTGCTTCCTGTACCCCACGCGCGACCTGAACACCGGCCTGAACGTCACCGTGCCCGGCTGCCACGTGCTGGACGGCACCCAGGCGCTCGCGTACGCGCGCAGCCGTCACTACGAGGAGTTCCGCGACGGCGAGTGGCACGAGGACCCCACCAGCGACCTCGGCCGGTCGAAACGGCAGCGGGCGTTCGTGAACGCCTGCCTGCAGGAGACCGTGGCGCAACTGAAGACGAATCCTTTCCGTGCGGGCGAACTGGTGGCGGCCATCGGCGATGCGGTGCGCATCGACGAGCACCTCGACCCCATCGAAGCCGGTTCGTCGCTGCGCAGTGCGGTGGACGGCGGCCTGCAGTCGTATGCGCTCCCCGTGGTGCCGAAGACGGTCGACGGCAACGCCGTGCTGCTGCTGGGCGACGGTGCCGACGCGGTGCTGGCCTACTTCCGCGGCGACGGCCCCGTGCCACCCACCGCTTCCTGACCCTCCACGCCCGCCATACTGGAGCCCGATGCCGAACGTACGAGAGAGCGATCAGATCGCCGGTGTGCACATCGTCGAGCCCACCATCCATGGCGATCAGCGCGGCCTGTTCATCGAGACCTACCGCCGCGAGTGGTTCCCGAACGCGCGTGAGATGCTGCAGGGCAACCGCTCGAACAAGCAGCAGGGTGCGCTGGTGGGCCTGCACTACCACCTGCACCAGGCCGACTACTGGTACTGCCCGGTCGGCACCATCCGCGTGGTGCTGCACGACCTCCGCGAGGGCGGCCCCACGTACGGCGGCACCGAGTGCTTCGACATCTCCGGCGAGAACCACCTGGGCGTGTACATCCCGCCTGGCGTGGCGCACGGCTTCGCAGCGCTCACCGACGTGGTGATGACCTACCTGGTCGACGGTTACTACAACCCGGCCGACGAGTTGGGTGTGAAGTGGAGCGACCCGGTCATCGGCGCCGACTGGGGCCTCACCGACCCCATCCTGTCGGCCCGCGACGAGGCGAACCCGCTGCGCGCCGACCTGCCCGAAGGTCGCCGCCCCTACTGGCCGATGCGCACCTGATCGAGGAGAACCGCCCGTCATGAAACTGTTCGTCACCGGCGCCGCCGGCTTCATCGGCTCGAACTACGCCCGCTGGGTGCTGGCCAACACCGACCATCAGGTCACCATCTACGACGCGCTCACCTACGCCGGCAACATGGAGAGCATCAACGACATCGTCGACGGCGACCGATGCCGGTTCGTGCACGCCGACATCTGCGACCGCGACGCGGTGCTGCAGCACATGGACGGTCACGACGCAGTGGTGCACTTCGCGGCCGAGAGCCACGTGGACCGCAGCATCAAGGACCCCGATGCGTTCGTGCGCACCAACGTGTTCGGCACCAACGTGCTGTGCGACGTGGCCCGCCAGGTGGGCGTGCACAAGTTCCTGCACATCAGCACCGACGAGGTGTACGGCACCATCGACGAGGGCTCGTTCCTCGAGACCGACATCCTCACGCCGCGCTCGCCGTACTCGGCCGCCAAGGCCGGCAGCGACCTCATCGCGCTCAGCTACGTCACCACCTACGGCCTGCCCGTGGTGGTCACCCGCTGCAGCAACAACTTCGGCCCGTACCAGTTCCCCGAGAAGGTCATCCCGCTGTTCACCACCAACCTGCTCGACGGCAAGCAGGTGCCGCTCTACGGCGACGGTGGCAACGTGCGCGACTGGATCCACGTGGAGGACCACAACCGCGCGGCGCACCTGGTGCTGACCGACGGCGTCGTGGGTGAGGTGTACAACATCGGCGCCCATCAGGAGATGACCAACAAGGAGCTCACGTACGCGCTGCTCGAGCTGTGCGGTCGCGACGAGAGCTTCATCAAGCCGGTCGACGACCGCCTGGGTCACGACCGTCGCTACTCGGTGAACATCGACAAGGTCACCGCGCTCGGCTGGCGGATGGAGCGCTCGTTCGACGAGAGCCTGTCGTCCACCGTGCAGTGGTACGCCGACAACCGCTGGTGGTGGGAGCCGCTGAAGGCCAAGGCCGGCCTCTGATGCGCGTGCTCGTCACCGGTGCCGCAGGGCAGCTGGGCACCGACCTGGTGGCGGCCTGCACGGCGGCCGGCGACCACGTGGTCGCGCTCGACCGGGCATCGCTCGACGTCAGCGACCGCTCAGCAGTGCTTGCGGCCGTCACCTCGGCCACGCCCGACGCGGTCATCAACTGCGCGGCGTGGACGGCGGTCGACGCGTGCGAAGGCGACCCCGAGCTGGCGCTGGCCATGAACGGCACGTCGGTGCGCTGGCTCGCCGAGGCATGTCATCGCAGCGGCGCGCATCTGGTGACGGTGAGCACCGACTACGTGTTCGACGGCGAGCTCGACCGCGCCTATCACGAGTGGGACGACACCGCCCCGCAGAGCGTGTACGGCATCACCAAGCTCATCGGCGAGAAGGAAGCGCTCGTACTCGGGCCATCAGCCGCGGTGGTGCGCACCTCGTGGGTGTGCGGCGTGAACGGCGCCAACATGGTGAAGACCATCATGCGCCTGGCCGACCAGCACCCCGAGTTGGCGTTCGTCGACGACCAGGTGGGGCATCCGACCTTCACCCAGGACCTGGCGCCCGTGTTGCGTCGCATCGCCGTCGACCGCCTGTCGGGTGTGGTGCACGCCACCAACCAGGGGCCGGTGTCGTGGTTCCAGTTCGCCCGGTCGGTGGTCGAGGCCATGGGCAAGGACCCCGACATGGTGCGGCCCATCGCCACCGCCGAGCTGCAGCCGCCGCGGCCGGCTCCCCGCCCGGCGAACAGCGTGCTCGACAACGCCGTGCTGCGCCAGGCCGGCTACCCGCCACTGCGCGATCACCGCGAGCCGCTCGCCGAGACGGTGCGCACCCTCCTCGCCGCCCGCTGACCGTGGTCGTCGATCGCGAGGCCAGGTCGAGTCTGCTGGGCCAGCCGCCCACCGTGGTGTGGTTCACCGGGCTCTCCGGCGCGGGGAAGACCACCATCGCCTCGCTCGTGGAGGAACGGTTGCACCGGCTGGGCCGAGCGACGTTCGTGCTCGACGGCGACACCGTTCGCGCCGGCCTGAGCCGAGACCTCGGGTTCTCGGCCGCGGATCGGGTGGAGAACATCCGCCGCGCGGTGGAGATCGCGGCGCTCATGTCCGATGCCGGGCTGGTGGTGCTGGTGGCGTTCATCTCGCCGTTCCGCCAGGACCGGGAGCGAGCGCGCGCCAGATTCGCGGCGGACGAGTTCCTGGAGGTGCACGTGCACGCGCCGCTCGCGGTGGCCGAGTCGCGCGACCCCAAGGGCCTGTATGCGCGGGCGCGGCGGGGCGAGTTGCCCGACTTCACCGGCATCGACTCGCCGTACGACGAGCCCGAGCATCCCGACCTGCGTGTCGACACCACCGTGCTGAGCGCCGACGAGGCCGCCGACGCGGTGGTGGCCCAGCTGGCGGCCCGGGGTCGTCTGGGTTGACCATCAGTCCGGTGGCGGTTCGCCGTCGGCCTCGGCGATGTGGTTCCAGTGCACCAGGGTGACCGGGTCCCACGTGCCCTCGGCGACGTCGCGCTGGTGCGCCCGCATCGCGTCCACGCCGCTGGCTGCCGCCGCGTGGCGGACCGATCGACGCTTCACCGGGATGCCCAACGCCCGCAGCAGCGTTCGCAGCGCGCGACGCGGGTGGTCGTGGAGCGCGTCGTACTGCTGGCACGCGGTGAGGAGCGGTCGCCACGCCGACACGTTGGCCTCGTTCTCGCGCCACAGCTCGGACCCGCGCAGGTCGGCCGGGTCGATGCCGAACTTGCGGCACATGGACCGTTCGACAGCCGCCGGCTTTCGTTCGGTCGACACGGCGACCGCCTCGCCGCGACGGACGCGATCGCCCCACGCGCCGGGATGGGCGAACGTCGGGAACCCCTCGGCGATCTGGTGGCACTTCACCACCACGACCTGATCGCCCTGGGGGAGTGCAGCCACGAAGCGGTCGGCCTCGTCGGGGTTCACGTACCCGCCGCGACGGCCCAGCCCGGCGTGCTCCAGGTAGGTGCCGAGCAGGTTGTGCTGCAGGGTGGAACCGGTCCGGTATCCGCCGGCGATCACCACGATGCGAGTCACGTCGACCAGTGTTCCAAACCTCCCGGGCACGGGTGGTGGACCGGCCGGTGTAGATTCTTCGGGACCTAAGGAATTGAGGGGGAAGAATCGAATGGGTGAGATCGTCGGCGCCGCCCTGGTGTCCCACGTGCCGCCGCTGGTGCTGCCCGAGGCCACTCGTCTGGAGATGAACGGCGGCAAGGACTTCACCATCCTCGAAGGCCTGCACCGCATCCGCAAGGAGCTCGACGCGCTGCAGCCCGACACCATCGTGGTGCTCGACTCGCACTGGTTCACCACGTTCGAGTTCGTCGTCAGCGCACACGAACGGCGCACCGGCAAGTTCACCAGCGAGGAACTGCCCCGCGGCAACCCGCAGATGCCGTACGACCTGCCCGGCGACCCCGACCTCGCCCGCCTGGTGGCCGAGGTGGCCGCCGAGCGCGACGACGTGTGGGTGCACGCCAGCGAGGACCCGTACCTGCCGGTGCGCTACGCCACCGTCTACCTCACCCCGTTCCTGCAGGGCGACGAGAAGTGGGTGTCGTTCAGCCTGTGCCAGACCGCGGAGTTCGACGACTTCATCGACACCGGTGCGGCACTCGGCGAGGCCATCCGGCGCAGCGACCGGCGCGTGGTCCTGGTGGCCAGCGGCGCGCTTTCGCACAAGTTCTGGCCACTGCGCGAGCTGCGCCAACACGAATCCGCCGACCCGGCGCACCTGCGCAGCCCCCAGCACCGCGCCGCCGACGAGCGGCTCATCGCCATGCTCGAGGCGGGCGACCATGCCGGAGCGCTCGCGTTCTACCCCGAGTTCCGCACGTTCTCGCCCGAAGGCCGCTTCGGTCACTACCTGCTCATGGCCTCGGCCATGGGCGGCGCAGCGTGGGACTGGCCGGGCACGGCCACCAGCGACTATGAAAATGCTGCCGGTACCGGCAACATCCAGATGTGGTTCCCGGCTCCGGCCTGACCTCGCCCCAACAGGAGAAACAGCATGCGTTTGGCCAACCTCGGCGGTCGCGCCACCATCGTCATCGACGGCCGCGCGGTCGACGTCGAACAGGCCTCCGACGGCCGGCTGGGCAGCGACCCGATGCTGCTCAGCGACCTCGCCAACCACGACGCATTGCGCGCCATCGCCGGCTCGGCGGTCGCCGCCGACTGGCCGCTGGTCGACGAGGCCCGGCTGCAGGCACCCGTGCCGCGTCCGCCGAAGGGCTACGGCGTGGGCCTGAACTACAAGCAGCACGCCATCGAGAGCGGCCGCGAGCTGCCCACCGAACCGCACCTGTTCGCCAAGACCGAGAACTGCGTGTGCGGCCCGTTCGACGAGATCGTCATCCCCACCGGCCTCGACATGATCGACTACGAGACCGAGCTGGTCATCGTGTTCGGGCGCACCTGCAAGGGTGCCACCCGTGACGACGCGTGGAGCTACCTCGCCGGCGTCACGTGCGGGCAGGACATCAGCGACCGCGGTGAGCAGTTCCGCCCGCCGCTGAAGCAGTTCACCATCGCCAAGTCGTACGACACGTTCGGCCCCACCGGCCCGTATCTCGTCACCGCCGACGAGCTGCCGAACCCCGACGCGTTGCAGCTCACCGGCACGGTCAGCGGCGAGGTCATGCAGGAGGCCAACACCGACGACCTCATCTTCGACGTGCCCGCGCTGGTGGTGTGGCTCAGCCGCTACATCACCTTCCAGCCGGGTGACCTGGTGTGGACGGGCACCCCCGGCGGCGTGGGCGAGGCGCGTGGTCGCTTCCTGCACGCCGGCGACGTGGTGGTCACCGAGATCGCCGGCATCGGCACCATGCGCAACCCGGTCGTCGAGCGGTAGGGGCGGGTCGTGAAGGTCGTGCCCGAGGGCGACAAGTCCATGCTGTACGGCGGTCGGTTCACCGGCACCGTCGAGCTCGAGATGCTCCACGCCACACCCACCGACGACCAGCCCGACACGGCGCTCGTCCACTTCAAGGACGGCGCGGTCAGCTTCTGGCACCTCCACCCGGGCGGCCAGCAGTTGTTCGTCGTGTCCGGTGAGGCGCGGGTGGGCACCGAGGCCGACGGCGAAGTGCGGCTCGCCCCGGGCACCCTGGTGGTGTGCCCGCCGAACGAGCGCCACTGGCACGGTGCCGCACCGGGCAACGACAGCACCCTGCTGGCCGTCACCTGGGGCACCACCCAGTGGGAGACCACGGCGCCCGAGGTCTGACGGTGCAGTACGACGTCGCCATCGTCGGCCTCGGCCCCACCGGCGCGACGCTGGCGAACCTGTGCGGCGAAGCAGGCCTGCGGACCGTGGTGTACGAGCGCGACCCGGCGCCGTACTCGCAACCTCGTGCGTGCCACCTCGACGCCGAGATCGCTCGTGTGTTCCAGCAGCTCGGCTTCGAGCCGCAATTGCATGAACTGCTCACCGTGTCGGCGGGCATGGAGTACGTCGACGCCGCCGGCGAGCGTCTGTTCACGTTCGAAGGATTCGAGCGCGAACCGTTGCTCGGCTGGCACGAGGACTACGTGTTCGTGCAACCGCAGATCGAGGCGATGCTGCGCGACGGCCTGTGCCGCTTCCCGAACGTGGAGGTGCACCTGGGGGTCGAGGCCCCGCCGTTGCCGGCGCTGCTCGCCGATGCGCAGTGGGTGGTCGCCTGCGACGGCGCCACCAGCCCCACCCGCGATGCGCTCGGCATCCGCATGCGTGACCTGCAGTACCACGAGCCGTGGCTGGTGGTCGACGTCACCCTGCACGACACGGCGGTGCCGCCGCTGCCGCCGGTCATCCAGCAGGTGTGCGACCCGGCGCGCCTGGCGACGTTCGTCGCCTCGCACGGCGAGTACCGCCGGTGGGAGTTCCTGCTGCACGGCGACGAGCACCCCGACCCGTGGGACCTGCTCGCGCCGTGGGGTGTCACGCCGCAGCACGCGAACCTGGTGCGGGCCGCCCGCTACCGGTTCCACGCGCTCGTGGCCGAGCAGTGGCGGGGTGGGCCGGACGGTCGGGTGTTCCTGGCGGGCGACGCCGCGCACATGATGCCGCCGTTCATGGGGCAGGGCATGTGCAGCGGCATCCGCGACGCCGTGAACCTGGCGTGGAAGCTCGCCGCGGTGCACGAGACCGGGCCCGACGACGCACTGCTGGCCACCTACGAGGCCGAGCGTCGCCCGCACGCCGAGACCGTGGTGCGCATGTCCATGGATGCCGGCCGCACGCTGTCGCGCCTGGCCGCCGACCCCACCGACCTGCCCACGCCCGATTCGCCCGACCCGGACCGCTGGTCGCGCCTGCCCGGCCTGGAGTTGGGCGGCGACTTCCCGGTGGGCCATCTGCTGCCCCAGCCCGACCGGCTCGACGACCGCCTGCCACCGGGAGCGTGGGTGTGGGTGGCCGCCGACCCGTGGTTCGACGCGCCCGACGGGCGGATGGTGGTGGTCGAGCCCCGGGCCACCTATGGCCGTGCCGCCGTGCTGGTGCGGCCGGACCGCTACATCGCGGCCTGCATCGACGGCACCGGCTGAGGCGGGGGAGCGCCCACGTAGCGAGCGCTGGGCCGGATGATCTTGTTGTCGGCCGCCTGCTCGAGCACGTTCGCGCACCAGCCGATGACGCGGCTCGTGGCGAACGTGGGCGTGAACATCTGTGGCGGCAGCCCGCACAGGTGCATGACCACGCCCGCGTAGAACTCGACGTTGGTGCGCAGCGTGCGTCCCGGCTTCAGTTGCTCGAGCAGCCGCACCACACCCGCCTCGGTGGCGATGGCGAACGACACGAACGCGCGTGACTCGTCGTCCACTGCCAGGCCGCGTGCCACGTCGCGCAGCATCAGCGAACGCGGGTCGTCGGTGCGGTACACCGCATGGCCGAAACCCATGATCTTCTCGCCTCGCTCGATCATCGGGCCGACCACCTCGTCGATGCGGTCAGGCGTGCCGATCTGGTCCAGCAGGGCGAGCGCCCGGCTGGGTGCACCGCCGTGCAGCGGACCGCTGAGTGCGCCGATGCCGGCAACCACACAGGCGCCCATGTCGGCACCCGTCGACGCCACGACCCGCGCCGTGAAGGTCGACGCGTTGAAGCCGTGGTCGATGGTGGACACCAGGTAGTGCTCGACCGCCCGGGCGTGAGCGGCTGTGGGCACCTCACCGGTGGCCATGTACAGCCAGTTGGCCGCGTACCCCAGGTCGGCGCGCGGGTCGATGGGCTGCAGCCCGCCGCGCAGGCGATGCAGGGCGGTGAGCAGCGTGGGCGTGACCGCGCAGAGGAACAGCGCGTCGGTGCGGCGGGTGGCCGGGTCGATGTCGATGAGCGGGCGCAGGCCGCGTGCGGCGGCGGCCAACCCCAACGCCGTGCGCAGCCCGTCGAGGGGTGTCGCCGTCGCGGCGATGGCCGGCAGCACGGCGCGCACCTCGGCCGGCAGTCGGCGGTCCGGCGCCACCTCGGCGGCGAACGCGGCCCGGTCGGCCTCGGTGGCGGGCAGGGC
>CBHWEI010000092.1:0-13445 GCA_966112835.1 uncultured Acidimicrobiaceae bacterium | reverse complement strand
GGAGGGCACGACCGTCGGCTGCGGTGACGCGTTCATCGCCGCCTTCCTCGCCGAGTGGTCGACAAGCGCTGACGTCGAAGCAGCCGTCGAGGCGGGCAAGTCCGCCGGCGCCGCCGCGACGAAGTGGATCAGGCCACTGCCCGACGAGGCGTTCGACTGAGTTCTCCGCCTACCGCCCTGACGCGGTCGACATATGCTCCCCAAGTGGGTGACCTCGACGACATGGTGTTTCGCGAATCTGCGTTCGCCTGGCTTCGCACACGGCAACTGACGCAGGACGTGTTCACCAGGGACGAACTCGGTCAATTCGAGTTCAACGGCCGACGGCAGCGTCTTGTCGGGACCATGACCGGCATTTGGCGGGCCAAGGACTACTCCGATGCAGCCATCTCGATCCTGACGGCCTACACACCGACAGGCGCGCGTGCTCCGTATGACGACACACCCGGCGCCGACGGACTTTTGCGCTACAAGTGGCGTGGGACGAACCCGTCGCAGGCCGACAACATCTGGCTGCGGAACGCGATGCAACGCCAGTTGCCGCTGGTCTGGTTCGTAGGTGTCGGGTACCAGCACGGAACGACGACGCAGGTCTTCGTTCCTGAGTTCCCGGTGTGGCTCGTCGCCGAGGAACCGAGCCAGCACCAATTTGCGGTCTCCGTGGAGGAGGGCCAGCGTGTCATTCCAATTGGTGCGTCTCAGGACACCATCGAGATCACGAAGCGCTACAACGAGCGGATGGTGCGGGTTCGCCACCACCAGCCACTCTTCCGGTCGGCAGTCATCCACGCCTATGACCGTCGATGTGCGATGTGTCGCCTGCCATTCGTTGAACTGCTCGACGCCGCTCATATCCAGGCCGACGCGCGTGGCGGAGCCGCCAGGGTGTCGAATGGCATGGCGCTGTGCAAGATCCATCACGGCGCCTTCGACGCGAACATCATCGGCGTGTCGCCGGACTACAAGGTGCACGTCCGCGAGTCCGTGCTTGCGACCTTCGACGGCCCGACGCTGCAGCACTCCATCAAGGAACTCAACGGTGAGGCACTGCGGCAGCTGCCGGACCGGAAACTCGACTTGCCCGACCGCGAACTGCTGGAAGAGCGATTCGAGGAGTTCAGGCGCGCTTCATAGCGAGCGCGAGCGAACGGCGGACCCGGCACCACTACGCCGTTGCCGTGACAGCAGCGCGGCGCGCCTCGTCCTCCCACCAGGTTGCACCGAGCGCCTCGTTGCTCGCAGCGGCTCGCTCGAAGTGTTCGACCGCAGTGTCTCGGCGACCATCGGCCAGGGCGAGGTGGCCGAGGACCAGCTGCGCCGAGCCTCGACACGCCACCGCGGTGCCCGCGACGACGACCCGGTCTGCATAGGGCAGCATTCGCTCGTACACCACGGCCGGGTCCGGAAAGCCCAAGCGCGACGCGAGCCATCCCCAATCCGCCAACTGATGGTCGGTCGTCCAGTCCGGTTGCCGCTCGGGTTTCCACCACCTGGTCGCCATCTCCAGGGCGCGAGGGCGGTCACCGGCCTCCAGAACGGCCAACGCCGCCAAGGGCCAAGTGGCGTCCATGCCGGGGCGTTCGGCCGTTCGCGCAGCCTGTTCGGCGAATTCAGCGATGCGGCCCTGCACCAACAACGCGGGCACGAGCTGCATCACCAACGCCCACTCAGCACCCCACAGGCTGGTCCGCGATTGAATCTCGAATGCCTCGTGTGCAAGGCGTTCGACATCGGCCCACTCGCCATGGAGCATCGCCAACCCTCCCGACGCGTACAGCACCTGTGCGCGCAGTTCCGGCACCGCCAACTCCGCGGCCATGCCGTGGCACTGCGCCAGATCATCTCTCGTCGCGGCGAGGTCGCCGCGACGCAGACGATGCGACGCGCGGTGTAGACGCGCGATCACCTCGGTCTGTAGCGGCAGACCGTGGCCTGCGTGGAGCAGGGCCTCGTCCAAGGCCGCCATTCCAAGATCCTCCGCGCCAGGCTCGAACACGGCCAGCACGTAGTTGTTCAGGGCCCGACCGAGCAGTGCAACGTCGCCCGACTCACGGGCCAGGGCGACCGACTGCTCCGCGGCTCGCCGCCCCTCCGGGCGCCGTTCGCTGTAGTACAACTCCACACCCAGTGCCCCGAGTAATTCCACCCGGCGTGATCCGCTCGCGTCCTGGGCAAGCCTGGCCAGCTCGTCGACCATGGCCCATTGCGCCACGCCGTACGGTCGCCAGTACCACAGCGTGACGCCACCGAACACGACGGCGGCCCGTGCGGCTCGCTCGTCGTCGCCCAGCCGGCGCGCCAGTGCGATCGCTTCCTCCAACCGCAGACGGGCTGCTTCCGGATCGCCCATCAGGCGAAGGTCCTCTGCGAGGGCCAACAGCAGTTCGAAGTGCTCGGTGGTTTCGGCTCGTTCGCTCAACTCGATGGCGCGCGCCCAGTGGAACGCAGCGCGGTCGTAGCCGTGGTGCCGGTGCGCCGCCCGTGCGGCGGCGACCGACCATGACTGCGCCACGCCGCGCCCGCCGACCCCGGCGCCCTCGTAGCTGTGGTGCGCCAACTCGTCGAGGTGGGCGTCGAGGCTGTTCGCGTGAACTCGTTCGATGGAGCCCGCCAGCGTCGCGTGAAGTCGCGCCCTCGTCGGCCGGGCGATGGTGGCGCGGACGGCGTCCTGCGCCAACGCGTGATCGAATCGCCAGCCGATCACGTCGTCCAGCTCGACCAGTAGCCCCGCTTGCACGGCCGGCTCGAGGAGGGTGATCGCCTGCTCGGCATCGAGGCCGGTGACGTCCTGCAACACCGCCAACTCGATGCCCGAGCCGGCCATCGCCGCCAAACGCAACATGGTTTGCGTGTCGTCGGGAAGACGAAGCACGCGCCGCTCGACCACCTCTCGCACCGTGTCGGGCACCAGGTCGCTCACCGCCGACGCCGACGGGTCGGGCCGGTCCACCGCCTCGGCCACCAACAGCTTCGCCGTCTCCGACAGGAAGAACGGGTTGCCCCGCGTCCGCTCGTGCAACGCGTCGGTCAGCTGCCCCTGGGGACCACCGGCGATCGCCGCCAGCAAGTCGGCCGACTCGTTCGCGGTCAAGCCGGTCAACCTGATGCGCAGGTGGTGCGTCGAGCGCACCAGGTCCGCCATGGTGGAATCGAGCATCCGGTTCGGGCTGGCGTCGGGTCGGCGGACGGTGGCGATCACCACGATGGGCGCCTCGCTCATTCGGCCGATCAACAGCCGCAGTAACTGCAGCGACGCCTGGTCGGCCCACTGCATGTCGTCGATGATCGCCACCAACGGCCGACGTTGCGCCACCGCCACCAATTCGTCGACCACGCGCGCCAGCTCATGGAACAACGCCGAGTCGTCCCCCGGCTCGGTGGTGGCCGGACGGGTGCCGGCTGCGGCTGCATCGACGGCGTCTTCGGGCCCCGCGCCGAGTTGCTGCAGGATCTGCAGCCACGGCCACAGAGGGGGTGCACCGATCTCGTCGAGGCACGTCGTCCACGTGACCGCCATGCCGTTCGCCGTCGCCTGGTCGACCATCGCCTCGGCCAGCCTGGTCTTGCCGATGCCGGCCTCGCCTTCGATCACGATGATCCGACCGCGGCCCGCGACCGCGCCGCTGAGCGTCTCGCGCAGTAGCGCCTGCTCCGCCGCACGCCCGACGAACGGCCGCACGATCGCTCCGCCGACCGCGGGGGCCGCTGGCGAAGGTGCGGGGGGCGCGTCGGTCGTTACCGGCGCCGTGGGGCGCGTCAGGCGCAGCACCGGGTCGTGAGCCAGCACGGCACGCTCCAACGCCTGTAACTCGGGGCTGGGGTTCACCCCCAATTCGTCGCGCAGGATCTCGCGGCACCGGCCGTACGCCCGCAACGCGTCGGCCTGGCGGCCGCTGCGGTAGAGCGCCGTGACCAACTGGCCCCAGAATCGCTCATGCAGCGGGTGGTCACGCACGTGTCGTTCGAGCTCGCCGATCGCTGCGCCGTGGTCTCCCAACGCCAGCCACGCCTCCGCCTGCAGTTCCAACGCCGTCGTGTGCAGCTGCTCCAGGCGTGCGACTGCCGGCCTGGCCCACTCTTCGTCGGCCACGTCGTGGAACGGTCGACCACGCCACAGGCCGCGTGCCGTCGCCAGCTGCGCTGCCGCCGAGAGTGGGTCGCCCGCGGTCATGGCTTCCGACGCCGACCGCACGAGCGTCGCGAACGCTGCCGCATCGAGGCTGGAATCGTCGAGCGAGATCACGTAGCCGGCGGGGCGCGTCAGCAGCACACTCGCTGCGCCGCGCGCTTGACGTCCCGGCTCGAGTGCCCGTCGCAACCGCGTCACGTACGTCTGCACCGTGCCCGCTGCACCCGCCGGCGGGTCGTCGCCCCACAGCGCGGCCACCAGGTTGTCGGCCGGCACCACGTGGCCGGGGTCGATCAGCAGCCGGCATACCACCGCACGCAGCCGCGGGCTGTCGAGCGCGACGGGTCGGTCATTGCCATCGAAGATCTCGAGAGGACCGAGGGTTCTGAAGTGCACGACGCAACACCGGCGGTCAGTGCAGGTGCCTCCTTGTCGCTCGGACACTACTGCCACCCTGTCAAGGTTCCGAGAGGGTCAGGGTCCATGGACCCCCACCCTCGGCGGTGTGTTCTTGTGCTGCGGTGCGGCAGAACGCAGCGAGTTCGCGATCGGCGGTCTCGGGCAACACCACCTGACGGTGGGCGGCCTGCGTGCACGCCGCGACCACGCTGCGCGCCAGTCGCGTCATGACCGCGGCGACCGCCCCGAGAGACCTGTCGAACGCGATCGCCTGCAACGTGGCCACACCACCGGCCACCGTGAACACTGCGGCGCCCAACGGCACCGCGTCGCGAATGAGCACGTCGCCGATCCACAGCACCGCCGTGCTGTCCAGCGCCGCGAGCCGCACCACATCGGGCTGGGTGTCACCCAGCAGGCTCCTGAGGATCCGCCTGGCCGACGCCTTCGTCGCCCATCGCGCCAACAAGGAATCGCCGCCGTCTGCTTCGTGTGACTGCACATCTACAGGGGACCACGGGCCACCGACAGCCCACTTGCATCTCACTGACACGTGCCGCCGGAGAGGGGCCGGAACGTGCCCGCCCGCCGTCTGCGGTCCGTCAGCGACCGGGCGCAGTGTTCGTGACGTCGGCCGAGCGAGGCCGCCACTCACCCGATGGAGGATCTCATGCAACTCACCACCCGTACTGCGCTCGGACGATGGGGCCGATGGCTCGGCACCTTCGTCGGGTTCCCGCTCGCCGGTGTCACCGCACGGCTCGTCGCCGGCAACATCGATTCGGCTCCCGCCGCTCTGGTCGGCGGACTTGCCGGTGGCGTGGCGCTCGGTACCGCCCAAGCATTCATCGCCGGCGTCGCTCGCCCTGACCGTGTTCGCTGGATCGGGGCCACCGGTCTCGGTCTCGCCCTCGGCCTCGCTGCCGGTGCTGCGACCGTCGATTACCGTACCGATGCCGCGAGCCTCGTCGTCATGGGCGCCATCTCCGGCCTTGCGGTCGGTGTCGCACAGGCGCTGGCGGCTTCCATGCGGACCCTCGACCGCGTCCTATGGGCGCTCATCACGCCGGCGCTCTGGGCCGGCGGCTGGGCCATCACGTCGCAGGTCATCGTCGACGCCGATCGTCAGCATGCGGTGTTCGGGTCGTCCGGAGCGCTGGCCGTCAGTGCCGTCGCCGGAGTGCTGTACGCAGTGCGCCGCCCGGCCGCCGTCTCCGCGGTCGGGTCGGTCGCGGTGGGTCACGTCATGACGGCTGGTGTGTCATGAGCCGCCTTGCTCGCTTCGTCGTGCGCCACCGACGCGCCGTGATCCTGTCCTGGATCGTCCTTCTCATCATCACCGCGACCATCGGCTCGTCCGCCTTCTCGGTGCTCTCCAGCGAATTCGGTGCCGGTACGTCGACCGAGTCCGGTCGTGTGGCCCACGAGCTCGACAACCTCGCCGAGACCGGTGGCCAAGTGGCCATCGTCGCCGACGGCATCGATGTCGACGACCCGGTGGTCCAGCAGCGGGTGGCGTCACAACTGGCGCCGCTTGCACGGCTCGACGGCGTCATCGACGTCACGGATCCGTGGTCCAGCGGCATCGACGCCCTGCGGGCCACCGACGGACGGGCCGCGCTCGTCGTCGTCACGCTTGCCGGCGATCTGGATGACGACGCCGAATTGGCCGTCGCCCAGCAGATCGAGCGCATCGCGCACGACGTCGACGCACAGGAGATCCTGGTGGGTGGCAACGTGCTGGTCAGCGAGACGTTCGCGACCGCCTCGGAGAGCGACCTCCTTCGTGGCGAAGCCATCGCGTTGCCCATCGCGATCGCGGTGATGGCGTTTCTGCTCGGTGGCCTCATCGCTGCCGGCATGCCGCTTCTCGTCGCGATCGGCGGCGTGCTCACCACCCTCGCCGTACTCGTCGGTGCCACGCAGTTCGGCGACGTGTCCATCTTCTCGGTCAACGTCGTCAACATGTTGGGCATCGGCCTGGGTATCGACTACGGCTTGCTGATGGTCAACCGCTTCCGCGAGGAGCGAGGCAATGGTCTCGGCGTCCAGGACGCCGTCGTCGCGACCATCGCGTCGGCCGGCACGACCGTCGTGTTCTCATCGCTCACCGTCGCCGTTGCCATGTCAGGTCTGTTCGTGTTCGGCGTGCCCCTGCTGACGTCGTTCGGCATCGCCGGCTTGTCGGTCGTGCTGCTCGCCATGCTCGCTGCGATCACGCTCCTGCCTGCCACCCTGGCAGTGGTTGGTCACCGCATCGAGCCGAGCTTGCCGACCGCCGACACCCAGGGTCGCTTCTATCGCCTCGCGCGCTGGGTCCAGGGTCGACCCGTCGTGGTCGCGGGCTCCGTGGCCATCGTGCTGATCGTGCTCGGGGCGCCGTTCCTGAGTGCTCGGTTCGAGAATGGTGATGCGCGTGCGCTGCCGCGGTCGTCCGAAGTCCGGGCGACGGCCCTCACACTCGCCGATCGTTTCCCGGCCCGTGGCACCGACCCAATCACGGTGATCGCGCACACCGACGCCGACAGCCCGGCGTTCGTCGAGTGGCTGAGCGCCACCACGGCCCAGCCCGACGTCGTCGGCTCGTCGGTCCGGCCGGGCACGCCCGCAGGCCTGACCGTCGTCGACCTCGTGCCCGCTGGAACCTCGCAAGGCGCCCAGGCCACTGGAGTCGTCGAGTCGCTTCGAGCTGAGGCGACATCGTTCGACATCGAGGTCGGAGGACCCGCCGCTGAACTGATCGACGTCAAGGACCGGCTGTCCAGCCGTCTGCCCATCGCCGCGATCATGGTGTGCCTCGCCACGCTGGTGTTGCTCTTCCTGATGACCGGCTCGGTCATCGTGCCCATCAAGGCCGTCGTCATGAACATCCTCAGCCTGGCGGCCAGCTTCGGGGCGCTCGCCTGGATCTTCCAGGAGGGCCACCTGTCGAGCGTCCTCGGCTTCGACTCGGTCGGCGCGCTCGACCTGTGGATGCCAGTGCTCATCCTGATCTTCGCGTTCGGCCTGTCGATGGACTACGAGGTGTTCCTGCTCTCCCGCATCAAGGAAGTGCACGACCACACGGGCGACAACGACCTTGCCGTCGCCGTGGGCCTGCAACGGTCGGGTCGCATCATCACGTCGGCTGCCGCGCTCATCGTCGTGGTGTTCGCCGGCTTCGCGGCTGGTGAGGTGCTCGCCATCAAGCAGTTGGGTGTGGGTCTGGCGATCGCGGTCATCGTCGATGCCACCCTGGTCCGGACGCTGTTGGTGCCCGCCACGATGAAGCTGCTCGGCGAGAAGAACTGGTGGGCGCCAGCGCCGCTGCGCCAGTTCCACGAGAAGTACGGACTGCACGAAGCGCCGTCGGTCACAGCTCCGCAGTCGACCCCCACCGATGCGACGCAGTCCGATGAGGCCGAGCCGCGCACGCTGCAGCCGATCGGCGGTCAGTGATGAGTCGCCATGTCGTCTTCGGAACCGGCCAGGTAGGCGGCCACGTGATCGAGGGCTTGGTTCACCTTGGCCACGATGTGGTCGCAGTCAGCCGTCGGGGTGCGCGCCGGTTCGCCGGCGCCACCACGGTGGCAGGTGATGCAACCGACCCCACGTTCACCGCCGAGGTGTGCCGCACCGCGGACGTCGTCTACTTCTGCCTCGACGCTCCCGACTACCACCGCTGGCCAGAGCAGTTCCCGCCGCTGCAGCACGGTGTGCTGGCTGGGGCCGTGGCTGCCGGTGCCCGGCTGGTGGTCCTCGAGAACCTCTACGGCTACGGCGATGTGCACGGGCGGGTCTTGCACGAAGCCCTGCCCCTCGGCGCTACCTCGGTCAAGGCGCGTACGCGTGCGGCCATGACCGAGGAATTGCTGGACAGTCATCGCCGTGGGTTCGTCGACGTTGCGATTGGCCGGGCTTCGGACTACTTCGGACCGGGTGCCACGCACAGCGCGCTGGGGGAGTTCGTCTTCGCCGCTGCGCTGCGGGGATCGACCGCTCAAGTCATGGGTGACCCCGATCGACCGCACTCGTACTCGTACACGCCGGACGTTGCCGCTGGCTTGATCACGCTCGGCCGTGACCCTCGGGCTTCGGGTGGGGTGTGGCACCTTCCTGTCGCCGACACGTGGACGACCCGGCAGATCGTCGAGCACGTCTACGGACTCGCCGGTAATCGGCCGAAACTCTTCGCGGCGGGGCGAACCAGCCTGCGGCTGTACGGGACGCTGAAGCCCGAGATGCGCGAGTACCTGCACACCGTGTACCAGTTCTCCGGTGACTGGATGGTTTCCGACGAGCGCTTCCGGTCGACGTTCGGGGACATGAGCACACCCCTGCCACACGCGCTCGCGCGAACGCTCGAGTGGTACCAGTCGCAACGTGAGTCGACGACGTCGGAGCGACGTGCGCCGGCGCTGGTGTTGGACACAGTGGAAGGAGCTGATCGTCCGACCCGTCGTGTGCGGTGATTGGAGTGCCGGTCTCACAGGCGACCACGCCGCTTTGAACGAGCGTTCAAAGCGGCGTGGTACGCTCGCCCGATGTCGTTGGGGGACGTCGATCGCATCACCATCGGGTACACGGCCGACCCGGCCGCGTCCATGTCGCTGCGTGCCGAGGCGTACACCGATCAGCACTGGTTCGACGTCGACCAGCGGTCCATCATCGCCAGGTCCTGGCAGTGGGTGTGCGACGTCGAGCAGGTCCGCGACCCAGGCCAGTACGTGGCGATCGACATCGCCGGCAACCCCATCGTCGTGGTGCGCGATCGAGACGGCCAACTGCGCGCCTTCTACAACGTGTGCCGCCATCGGGCGCACGAACTGGTCAGCGGCTCGGGGTCGGTGCGCAGCCTGGTGTGCCCGTACCACGCCTGGACGTTCGACCTCACCGGCCAACTGACCGCCGCACGCCACACCGACGACCTGGTCGACTTCGACAAGTCCACCATCTGCCTGCTGTCGGTGCAGGTCGAGGAGTTCGGCGGCTTCGTGTACGTGAACCTCGACCCGTCGGCGGCGAGTTTGCGCGAGCAGTCGGGCAGCCTTGGCGCCGAGATCCAGCAGAAGGCGCCCGATGTGGCCGACCTGACGTTCGCCCGTCGCCTCACGTTCTCGATCGCCTCGAACTGGAAGAACGTCATCGACAACTTCCTCGAGTGCTACCACTGCCACATCGCCCACCGCGACTTCGTGTCGCTCGTGGACATGAGCACCTACAAGGTCACCACGCACGGCATCTACAGCAGCCACATGGCCCGCGCCGGCACCACGTCGAACAGCGCCTATCAGGTGGACGGGGCGACGGTCACCGACCACGCCGTCTGGTGGCTGTGGCCGAACACCTGCCTGCTCCGCTACCCGGGCCGCGGCAACATGATGGTCCTGCGGGTCATCCCCGACGGGCCCGACCGAACACTCGAGACGCTCGACGTGTTCCTCGAGACGTCGGAGCCGAACGACGCCGAGCTCGATGCCATCCACTACATGGACGAGGTGCTCCAGGTGGAGGACATCGCCATCGTCGAGAGCGTCCAGCGTGGCATGCGCACCCCGGCGTTCGAGCAAGGTCGGCTGGTGGTCGACCGCGCCGGCTCGGGCACGTCGGAGCACGCGCTCCATCACTTCCACGGTCTGGTGCTCGACGCCTACCGCGCGGACGCTGAGCGTCACGCATGAGTGCCACGACCACAGCGCGCCCGGACTCCCGCCCGGCCGACGCCGTCGAACGTCGCGACCGCGAGGCGGACATCCTGGACGCCGCGCTCGTGGTACTCGGCCGCGATGGCATCGGTGGCGTCTCCATGCGCGCGGTTGCGCGTGAAGCCGGCGTGTCCCTCGGCCTCGCGAACTACTACTTCAGCGACAAGACGTCGCTGGTGAGTGCGGCGCTGCGACGCATCGGTGAGCAAGACCTGGAGATCGTCACCGCGCACGCCGACGTGGAGCCGGTCGAACGCCTCCGTCGCGTGCTGCGGCGTCCGGGCGACGCCGAGTTCCTGGACCCCGCGTACCTGTCGCTGCGCCTGCAGTTGTGGTCCTTGGCCAGTGTCGACTCCGCCTACGCCACCATCAACCAGGCGGCGCAGCGCCGCTACCTCGACGGGTTGATCGAGCTCATCGAGGCGGCCATCCCCAACATCGACCGGGCCGAAGCGGCACGTCGGGCGGGGGAGATCCTGGTGGTGCAGAACGGCGTGTGGCTGACCGCGGCCATCATCGACGACCGCGACGCGTTGGCCAGGAGCCTGGAGCGCTGCGAGGCGATCGCCTTCACCACCCGAGACCGCAGGAGCACCCGATGACCGACCCCGACGGCAACGATCCGGTGGACGAGCTGCTCGCAGCCGCATACGCGGTGGACGGTCCCGACGGCAATCGCGAGCTGTACGCGCGGTGGGCCGACACCTACGAGAGCGGCTTCATCGCCGACAGCCGCTACATCTACCACGACCAGGTCGCGGCGGTCTTTGCTGCCGTGCAGGCCGGTGAGTTGACCACCGACGACGTGGTGGTCGACGTGGGTTGTGGCACCGGCCTGGCCGGCCGCGCCGTACGCCAACGGCTCGACGTCGCCGTCGCCGTCGACGGCCTGGACATCTCGCCCGAGATGCTCGAACAGGCCTCGCGCAAGCAGCACGAGCGCGCGCCCGTGTACCGCCGGCTCATCGAGGCCGACCTCACCCAACCGCTCGCGGTCGCCGACGACACGTACGCGGGCGCCGTCAGCGTGGGCACGTTCACCCACGGCCACGTGGGCCCGTCGGCGCTGTCCGAACTGGTGCGCATCATCCGCCCCGGTGGGCGTGCCGCCATCGGCATCAACGCGGCGCACTTCGACACCACGGGCTTCGGCGACGCGCTCGACCGGCTCGTGCAGGACGGTCGCATTCGCGACCTGCAGTTGGTGCACGTCCCCATCTACGACGGCACCGACCTGGACGACCCCGACAACGTCGGACGCGTCGCCACCTTCACCGTCGCCTGATCGGCCTGCTTCCGAGGCTTGTGGTCCCAGCCATCCGCGGCTGAGCGAGGTCTGAATGCAACTCTTTCCAGATGCATTCCTGGTTCATTTCTGGCATCGCCATCGTGTCCGGCGCCGTTGCAATGGTTCACAGTTGGGAACGACGGAACAAGCCAAAGGTTTCGCCGATCGAGAAGGTCGGCCTCAATGACTCGGCGACGAGCATGCAGGCCGAGGTCGATTTCGCGGATCAGTACAAGGCGGACTGGGAGAACCGAAGCTCCTCACCTAGTCAGCCCGCGACACCGTATTTGCCTTCCGTCGATCCGATCGACTGATCTCGGGCTCCACGGTGTCAAGCCGGCCGAGGCCGCGGTTCACTTGGCGAGCGCATAGCCACGACTCAGCAGTTGCATCAGTACCGGTCCACCAGAACAGGACACCAAGCACAGCGGTGAACGCGAACAGCAAGAGCCCGTAGGGTGCGCTGGCTGCAAGCGCCCAGCTGAAGCAAAGCGTTGCGGTCGATACCAGGAGTGACAACAACAGCGCCGCTTCAAGCCGCTCGTAGAGCTGAGCGCGCATGCTGCCGAGAGCGACTCGAGCCCGGTACTTGGGGATGAGATACGGCGTGATTGGGCCGAGCTGAAGTCTCAACTCCGGTTCGGGCGTGGACGGCCCGACCTTGTCAGAGCCTCCCTGGTTGGGCTCCATGCTCGGCGACAGATCCAGATCTGTGTGGTACCGAGGTGGCGCGGCGTTCACGTCGAGTTCCTGAATCAGGCTGATTCCTCGAGCCTTCAATAGACGATCGATCGTTCGAAGCGCTTCCTCCCTGTCACCGCCTCGGAGCCGATGTGCGAGGTACGTGCCGAACGTCAGCACGCGATCAGCCATGCTGACTGCGAAGGCAACGGTGGACACGCCAAGGATCACGATTGCCCAACTCACAGACTTGACTACAGGCGCAACATCGCGGACGGGGTCCAGCCAACTGCCGTGGTGCTCCGCGATCATCGCCCATCCGAATCGAAGCACAATCACTGCAACCGTGGCGAGGACCAGCGCCGGGGCCAGCACGAGCAGCTGACGACCGGAGTCGATCGTGCCGCGGATGTCAGCTGGTGTGTTGTCGCTCAGTTCGTTGGGCTGCTCCTCCATTGCGGGGCCGGAGGCATTGACGGTTTGCCTGAGCTGCATCGCGACGGGACCGAATGGGTACTGCTCGAGAGCGATTGCCGTCTCGTAAATGGGTGGCGGTGGAAAGTCGTTCAGTCCTCTGTTCAGGGCGGCGGCCACCAGAAGTGTGGCGATCGACTTCAGCATCTTCTCTGTGAGAGCAATCTGCCCCTTCTCAATGGCGATAAGCCATTCCGAAGTTGTGAAGTCTGATGCCTGCTTTGGCTTGCCGAGGTGGTCGATGCGCTGACCCTCGCAGAGATCGGCAAGCGTGAAGTCGTAGCGTTCCCGGTATTGGGCGATGTAGGCACCGAGAAGGATCGCGGTCGATCTTGAGAAGGCAACACGCGGGGTGTCCGTCGCGGTCTTGGTTTGAGATCTCGGAGTGTCGACAGACATGCAAGTTGAATCGGCGGCGCCCGCAGAGCGCTTTAACGATTTCTTGACGATTCGACTCTATGGTCACGCGGGCGCGTCAGAATGGGCCGCTGACGCCAGGAGGGCACGTGGAGGAACGACTGATCCAGAACGGTGACATCACGTTGCGCGTGGAGGTGACTGGCGAGGGACCGATGCTGCTGTTCGTGCACGGCTGGCCCGAGAACCCGCACTCCTGGCGGCACCAAGTGGCCCACTTCGCCGAGCGCGGCTACCAGTGTGCAGCGCTCGACGTGCGCGGCTACGGCGGCAGCTCGAACCCCACCGAGATCGAGCGCTACACGTTGCGCGAGCTCGCCGGCGACGTCGCGGCCGTCGCCGCGGCGCTCAGCGACGAGCCGGTGGTGCTCGT
>CBHWEI010000091.1:0-13587 GCA_966112835.1 uncultured Acidimicrobiaceae bacterium | reverse complement strand
TGAGCAGCTTCTCCTCGGCCAGCAGGTCGTAGGCGAACTGCTGGTCGTCGACGATGGGGTACACCGCAGGGTCGAGCCGCGGGAACATGTACAGCGCCGCCTTCGGCTTCACGCAGGACACACCGGGGATCTGCGTGAGCGCCTCATGGGCGATGTCGCGCTGGCGGCACAGGCGGCCGGTGGGCGCCACCAGGTCGTCGATGCTCTGGTACCCACCCAGCGCGGTCTGGATGGCGAGCTGACCGGGCGTGTTGCTGCACAGGCGCATCGAGGCGAGCATGTCGAGCCCCTCGATGTAGTCCTTGGCGTGACGCTTCTCGCCCGACACCACCATCCAGCCGGCGCGGTAGCCGCACGAGCGGTAGTTCTTCGACAGGCCGTTGAACGTCACGAACAGCACGTCGTCGGCCAGCGACGCGATGCTGGTGTGCACGTTGCCGTCGTACAGCGTCTTGTCGTAGATCTCGTCGGCCATCACGATGAGCTGGTGCTCGCGGGCCACCTGCACGATCTGCTGGAGCAGCTCGGTGGGATACAGCGCACCCGTGGGGTTGTTCGGGTTGATGACCACGATGGCGCGCGTGTTCTCGGTGATCTTGCTGCGGATGTCGGCGATGTCGGGGTACCAGTCCGACTGCTCGTCGCACAGGTAGTGCACCGGCCGGCCGCCGCTCAGCGACACGCTCGCGGTCCACAGCGGGTAGTCGGGCGCCGGCACCAGCACCTCGTCACCGTCGTCGAGCAGCGCGTTCAGGCTCATGGTGATGAGCTCGGACGCGCCGTTGCCCAGGTACACGTCGTCGACCGCGACGCCGGCGATGTGCTTCTGCTGGGTGTAGTGGACGATGCTCTTGCGCGGCGCGAACAGGCCCTTCGAGTCGGTGTACCCGGCGGCGTTCCCGAGGTTGCGGATCATGTCCTGCACGATCTCGTCGGGCGGTTCCAGGCCGAACACGGCGAGGTTGCCGATGTTCAGCTTGATGATCTTCTGGCCCTCTTCCTCCATCTCGCGAGCTCGGTCGAGCACGGGTCCCCGGATGTCGTAACAGACGTTCGCGAGCTTGGTGGACTTCGAGATGGGCTTCACAGAGGGTTGATGCTACGCACCGACCCCACCGAAACTGTGGCGCATTACCGGGCGACGGGCGCCGGCTGCACGGCGAGCGCATCGAGGATGCGACCCAGCACGTGCACCTCGTGGCGTTCGCGGGCGTGGAACACGCGGCTGCTGCGACCGCTGGCGATGGCCATTCCCAGGCGCGGCAGGCGCGACCACACCAGGTCGCCGGGCGTGTGCTCCGACTCGTTGCCCAGGTGCTCCGAGCCGTTCAGGAACGCCGTCAGCCAGTCGATGTCCACCGGGTCGCCGCACTGGCCCACCGGGGTGCCCTCGGGCATGCGGACCAGCACCGCCCAGTCGCCGTCCACCAGGGTGCGCAGAGCGCAGCAGGCCACTCCGGCCCGTTCCTCGGGCGTGGCGGACACGATGCGCTCGGCGGTGGCCAGCGCGGCCAGCGACCCGTCGGGCCGGTCGGGCGACAGCGGGCGCACGTCCTCCACGGCCACCCCGTCCACCTGGCGGATCTCGGCCACCAGCAGGTCGAGCAGCTCGGCGTCGATGGTGACGGTCAGTTCGTCGATGGCGCTGCCGCCGCCGCGTTCCAGGATCTCGATGCCCACCACGTCGCCGTGCACGGCACCGATGCGGCTGGCCACCTGGCCCAACGCACCGGGGCGGTCGGGCAGCCAGACACGAACGACATAGGTCTCCACGGGGCCGACCATACCGACGCTCCGCGCGCAGACGGTCACGAATTCGTGACGACTGTGTGAACGGGTTCAGCGCGAACGCGGGCCGAAACGGGTGTGCACGCCCTCGGAGAAGCGCACCGAATCGGGCGCGCGGCCGGCGACACCGGGGAAGCCGGCAGCCGCGACCAGGCCGTCGTCGAGGTGCTCGAGCGTGGCAGCACGAAGCGGCCACGTGGGGTGCTCGTTCGGCCAGTAGCGGGTGCGGCCACGCCGGTCGGGCAGGAACAGCCCCCAGCGGGCGGTCAGGAACAGGTCCAGCGGGGTGGGTTCCACCGGCTCCCCCACCTGCACCTCCATGCGGCTGCTCACGCCCCGTGGCCCCGGCCAACGGCGACGGGTGGTGTACGTGATGCGGTCGAGGTCGCGGTCCAGGCGCATGCCGGCCCACAGGTAGTTCAACCCGGTGGCGACGCGGGTGACGGCCACCGTGGCCAGGCGCGATGCCTCGAGCGAGCAGAACACCACGCCGCGCCGGCCTTGCTCGTCCACGCCGTACAGGCGCACGTTGGTCTCGAGGAACGAGCCGAAGTACGGCACCGGCGGTGCGCCGAACAGGCCGATGCGGCGCATCGAGAACGGGATCAGCCCGATGTACGTGGCCCCGTCGAACGTGTCGGGCACCACGCCGGGCGGTAGGTGCGTCGCCACCAGCTCGGGCTCGACCGCCCAGTGCACGAACGTGAGCTGCATCCACCCCTGGGTGAACACGGTGCGGCCGGCGTCGCGGGACGCGAGCGGCGTGATCGGTTCGGCCTGCGCCGGACCGCTCCGCGTCGTGTCAGCCGACACCGAGCAGCTCCTCCTGGCTGGCGTCGCCCGACGCCCCCAGCGGCTCGGTGAACCCGGGGCGCAGCACTCGCACGGCGATCATGACCACGATCATCACCACACCCGAGCCCACGGTGACCACTCGGAGGCCGATCCTGTCGCCCAATGCGCCCTGCACCACGGCGCCGATGGGGTCCAGCACGCCCAAGGTGGCGTTGTTGATGGCCATCACCCGGCCGCGAGCACCCTCGGGCGCCCGGGTCTGACCGATGGTCGAGAACGTGGACATGCAGCCCATGTAGGCGGCCCCCACCAGGCCCAGGGCCGGCACCATCCACCACAGGTTCGGGGCCAGGCCGTACAGCACCAGTGCGGGTGCCAGGGTGCACATCAGCCGCACCATGGTGCGGCGCAGGCCCCAGCGCGACACCAGCGAGCCGAGCAGCACACCGGCCAGCACGGCGCCCACGCCCTGCGCGGTGACGAGCGCCGAGTTCGCTCCCCTGCCGGCGTGCAGCACCTGCTCGACCATGGCCGGGATGAGCGCGATGAACGGCGCGGCGACCAGGAAGTTCAGGAACATCGCCGCGCTCATCACGCGCAACGCCGGCACACGACGGGTGGTCTGCCAGCCGTCGGCGATTGTGCGCATGATGGAGTCGGTGGAGGTGACCGCACGCGGCGGGATGGTGACCAGCGACGCCGCCAACGTGACCGCGAAGAAGCTCACCACGTTGCACATCAGCGCGGCCGTGATGCCCCACACGGACATGACGATGCCGGCGATGGCCGGGCCGACCACGCGGCCCAGGTTCCACTGCACCGAACTGAGGCCGATGGCGCTGGGCACCTCGTCGGACGGCACCATGTCGGGCACCGCCGTCTGCCAGGCGGGGAACCCGATGGCCGCGCCGCACCCTGCCAACAGGGCGAGCAGTGCGATCCAGCCTGGCGTGGCCCGCCCCGAGGCCACCAGCCACGTGAGCACGGCAGCGAAGCCCGCCTGCAGCAACGACGCCGTGATGATGAGCTTCTGGCGCGACACCCGGTCGGCAAGCGCTCCGCCCAGCAGGCCCACCACGGCGGTGGGCAGGAAGCCGGCGGCGGCCACCAGGCCGGCCCACTTGGCCTCGCCCGTCTGCTCCTGCACGTACCGGCCGAGCGCCACGGTCTCCATCCACGTGCCCACGTTCGACACCAACGAACCGGTCCACAGCACGGCGAACGACCCGTGACGGAACACTCGGAACGACTGCGGCAGACGCACCCGCCCTGTCTAGCCGTGTGGTGGCCATCGCGTCGGTGTGCCAGCATGACGCCATGTCGAACGCCCTGCCCCCCGACTGCATCCACGTCGTCATCGAGATCCCCCGCGGCAGCCGCAACAAGTACGAGATCGACCACGAGACCGGCCGCGTGTTCCTGGACCGCCGCCTGTTCACCGCCACCACCTACCCGGCGGACTACGGCTTCGTGCCCGACACCCTGGGCGGCGACGGCGATCCGCTCGACGCCCTGGTGCTGCTGGAGGACCCCGTGTACCCCGGCGTGTGGGTGCAGGCCCGCCCCGTTGGCGTGCTGTACATGCACGACGAGGCCGGCGAGGACGCCAAGCTCATCTGCGTGCCGCCCAACGAGCCGCGCTGGGAGCACGTGCACGACCTGGAGGACCTCACCCCGCAGCTGGTGAACGAGATCCAGCACTTCTTCGAGGTGTACAAGGCGCTCGAGCCCGGCAAGACGTCATCCACCGCCGGCATCGCCGGCAAGGACGCCGCCTGGGAAGAGATCAACCGCGGCCGCGCCAACTACGTCCCCAACCACTGACACACCTAGGTGTGGCGGCGGTGGGCGTGGTCGTCGAGGCGAGCGTGCAGGTCGGCGGGCGTCGCCCGCTCGGCGAGTGCGGCGAGCACGACGTCGGCCTGTGAGGGCGGGGCCAGGCCGCCGATGGGCGGGTCGCGGTCCAGGTTCGTGGGGAACGGGTAGCCCTCGGCGCTGGCGGCGACCACACGCCGGACTGCGCCGTCGTCGGCGCCGTCGCTCACCCACTGGAGCAGCACCGGGTAGAGGGCGCGGCTCATGCGGTCGCGGTCGACCGATTCCATCGCCCGGCCCATGGCCGACGAGATCTGCAGCAGGTTGGCCATGCGCCGCACGTCGGTGGTGCGGTTGGTGCCGGCGGCGTGCAGCAGCGCCGGGTTGAAGAACACCGCGTCGCCGCACCGGAGGGGCAACTGCACGTGCTGCTCGGCGAAGTAGCGGGCGAACTCGGGCTGCCGCCACGCCAGGTACCCCAGCGGGTAGCGGTGCGTGTTCGGCAGGTACATGGTGGGCCCGGACTCGACCGGCATGTCGCAGTGCGCGACTGCGCCCTGCAGCGTCAGCGCCGCCGACAACTGGTGGGCGTGGGGCGGGAACACCGACGCGGCGTCGTCGCTCTGGAAGCCGAGGTGGTAGTCGCGGTGCGGCGCTTGGGCCTGGCCGCCGGGGTTCACCACGTTCACCTGCGACGTGATCTGGTACCACGGCCCCAGCCACGCGGCGCTCGCCAGTTCGACGATCGGGTTGGCGTAGTAGTCGGCGAACACCTCGGGCGAGGCCACGGCGAGCTTCTCGAGCGCGTTCCACACGCGGTCGTTGGCGCCGGGCGCGGCGAAGTGATCGCCCGACTCCAGGCCGGCACGGCGCTGCTCGTCGATGAGTTGCAGGAACACCGCGGTCGCCCGGTCCACCACCGCGGGGTCGAACGCACCGGTGAAGACGGCGATGCCGGGGCCGTCGTCGCCGAACGCGTCGGCGAGCTCGGCCAGCACCTGGGCGCGGCCCTGCGGCGACTCAGCCGTTCGTGCGACGAGTGCGGCCGCGTCGTAGACGAGCGCCCCGTGGTCGAGCCGCTCGGCCAGCGGGAAGCAGGCCATGTCGACGCCGCGCTCGACGTGCGCGATCAGGTCGTCGAGCCGGCAAACGTCGACCGAGTACCAACCCGCTCCGCCCATGTGGCTCAGCCGATCTCGTCGCAGCGGACCACGCGGCCCTCCTGCACGCTGCGCAGCGCGGCCAGACCGATGATCAGCGGAGCGCGACCGGCCGCGGCGTCGACCGGTGACGGTCCGCCCTCGGTGAGGTAGGCGATGAACGACTTCCACTCGTCGACGTAGCTGGGGATGTAGCGGTCGAGGAAGAAGTACGGGATGGTCGTGCCGAACGTGCCCTCGGCGTTGCGGCGCACGCCGGTGTGCGCTGCCGGGTTCTCGCTCGCGGCCATGCCGCCCGAGCCGAACGCCTCGACGCGCTGGTCGTAGCCGTAGACGGCCTGACGGCTGTTGTCGATGGTGGTGATCGCACCGTTCTCGTGCAGCAGCGTGACCACTGCGGTGTCCACGTCGCCGGCCTCGCCGATGGCCGGGTCCACCCGCACGGTGGCGCGTGCGTACACCTCCGCCACCTCGCTGCCGGTGACGTAGCGGGCCATGTCGAAGTCGTGGATCATCATGTCCAGGAAGAGGCCACCGCTGACCTTCACGTAGGCGATGGGCGGCGGCGCGGGGTCGCGCGAGGTGATGCGCACGATGTGCACGTCGCCCACGGCGCCCGACGCCACGGCGTCGCGCACCGACTTGTGCGCCGGGTCGAAGCGGCGGTTGAAGCCGATCTGGATGGGCACGCCTGCGGCTGCGACCACCGCGAGCGCCTCGTCGACCTTGGCGAGGTCGAGCGACACCGGCTTCTCGCAGAAGATGGCCTTGCCCGCGTTCGCCGCGGCGATGAGCAGCGGCACGTGCGTGTCGGTGCTGCTGCAGATGGCGACGGCGTCGACCTCGGCCGACGAGAAGACGGCGCTCGCGTCGGTGGTGTGGGGCACGCCCAGTTCGGCGCCAACCGCTGCGGCGGCCGCCTCGTTGACGTCCTGCACCATCGCCAGTGCGGCGCCGGGCACCTGACGGGCGATGAGCTCGGCGTGCATCTTTCCGATGCGGCCGACGCCGAGCACGGCGATGCGAACGGGTGAACTGGTCATTGCGGTGTCTCCTGGAGGGATGGCTTCGGTGCGTCGCCCGCACCTTGCACGGATTGGTCGTAGTCGATGATGTTGCCGGTCATCATCCCGCTGCGGTCCGACAGCAGGAAGACGATGACCTCGGCGACTTCGGGGGGCTTGATGAGGCGGCCCATGGGTTGGCCGGCCTCGGCGGCTTCCAGCCAGCCATCGCTCGCACCGTGGTAGCGGCGCTGCACGGCGTCCTCGGCGGCGGTGTCCATCCAGCCGGGGTTCACCTGGTTCACGCGGATGCCGTGGCGCATGAGTGAGAACGACACGTTCTTCGTCATGGTGGCCAGGGCGCCCTTCGACACGCAGTACGAGAGGATGAACGGCTGACCGCCGTGCCCGCTGACCGACCCGATGTTCACCACCGAGCCGCGCACGCCGGCGCCGCGCATGAGCTCGGCCAGGCCCTGCAGCAGGAAGAACGGGGCGCGCACGTTGACGGCCATCATCGTGTCCCACCCGTCGGGGTCGGCCGTCCAGACGTTGTCGCGGCCGGTGGATGCGGCCACGTTCACCAGTCCGTGCGCCACGCCGAACTCGGCGCGGACCGCGTCGACGATGCGGGCCGGTGCGGCCACGTCGGCCATGTCGGCCTGTACGTAGACCACGCGAGTGCCGTCGCTCGAGAGCTCGGCAGCGAGGGCTGCGCCCTTCGCGGCGTCGCGGCCCACCACCACCACGCCCGTTGCGCCTTCGCGCACCACGGCACGCACGGTGGCCTCGCCCAGGCCCTGGGTGCCGCCGCTGACCAGGACGACCTTTCCGTCGAGCATGCCCATCAGACCCTCCTCTGTTGCTGTTTGCCGGCCTGCATGGCGGCGTACGCGGCCTGCACCGACGGCCGGTCGCTCACCTCGGGCACGCCCACTTCCCAGAAGGCACCGCCCTCGGTCCACGAGTAGGCGTCGGTGTGCAGGGCGATGACCGTCGTGCGGTCGGCCGAGCGGGCCCTGGCCAGCGCGCCGTCGAGCTCGGCGATGGTGGTGACGTCCTCCGCCAGGCACCCCATCGAGCGGGCGTGTGCGGCGAAGTCGACGTAGACCAGCCGCTCGTGGCGTGTGTCCTCGATCTGGTTGTTGAACGGCTCGCCGCCCTGGTTCATCTGCAGCCGGTTGATGACGGCGAACCCGCCGTTGTCGCACACGATGACGATGAGCTTGTGGCCGGCGAGCACCGACGAGTACAGGTCGCTGTTCATCATGAGGTACGAGCCGTCGCCCACGAACACGATCACCTCGCCGTCGGGGCGGGCCATCTTCGCCCCCCACGCGCCACTGAGCTCGTAGCCCATGCACGAGAAGCCGTACTCGCAGTCGAAGCTGTTCAGGTGCTGGGCACGCCAGCCGTTGTTCAGCTCGCCGGGGAAGCCGCCGGCGGCGGTGACCACGTAGTCGCCCGGCCGCTGCGCACGGTCGGCCACGCCGACCACCTGCGCGTACGTGGGCAGCCCGTTGGGCGCCACCGCGGCGGGGTCGGCGATGCGGTCGATGTAACCGTGGTAGTCGGCTGCGGCGCGAGCCACCTCGGCCCGCCACTCGTCGCTGGTGTGGGTGTCGCCCAGGCGGGCCGACAGCTCGCCGATGGTGACGAGCGCGTCGCCCACCACCGGCAGCGAGCGGTGCTTGGCCGCGTCGAAGCGGGCCGCGTTCACGCCGATGATGCGCGTCGCCGGGTTCTGGAACACGGTCCACGACCCGGTGGTGAAGTCGCCCAACCGGGTACCCACGGCCACCACCACGTCGGCCTGCGCGGCCAGCGAGTTGGCGCCGGCACAGCCGGTGACACCGAGCGGGCCGCCGTACAGCGGGTGCGTCGCCGGCACCGAGGCCTTGCCCGCCATGGTCTCGACCACGGGGATGCCGTGCCGTTCGGCGAACTCGAGCAGCGCCGCTTCGGCCCCCGAGTAGTGCACGCCGCCACCGGCGACCAGCAGCGGTCGCTGGGCGTCGCGCAGCAGGGCTGTGGCCTCGTCGAGCCGGCGCTCGTCGGCCCGCGGTCGCACCGGACGGTGCACGGTGACCGCGAACAGCTCGTCGGGGAAGTCGTACGCCTCGCTCTGCACGTCCTGCGGCAGTGCCAGGAAGGCCGGGCCGCAGTCGGCCGGGTCCAGCAGCGTGGCCACCATCTGCGGCAGCGAGGCGATGAGCTGCTCGGGGCGCGAGATGCGGTCCCAGTAGCGCACCACGGGGCGGAACGCGTCGTTCACCGACAGGGTGGGGTCGCCGAAGTGCTCGACCTGCTGCAGCACCGGGTCGGGCACGCGGCTGGCGAACGTGTCGCCGCTGAGCAACAGCACGGGTAGACGATTGGCGTGGGCCACGCCCGCGGCGGTGACCATGTTCAGCGCACCGGGGCCGATGGAGCTGGTGGCCACCATCACCTGGCGGCGGCGCACGGCCTTGGCGTAGCCGATGGCGGCCAGCGCCATGCCCTGCTCGTTCTGGCCGCGCCAGGTGGGCAGCGCGTCGCCGGCCTCGTGCAGGGCCAACCCGAGCGCGGTGACGTTGCCGTGCCCGAAGATGCCGAACACGCCGGGGAACAGCGGCGCCTCCACCTCGAGGCCGTCGCCACCGTCGAGGACGGTGCGCTGGGCGATGAGGAAGCGGACGAGCGCCTGGGCGGTGGTGAGGCGCACGGTCACGCCTCCGTCAGGTCGACGACGTCGTGCCAGGCGCCGTCGGCCCAGCTGTCGAGGAAGGCCTGCTGCACGCTGACGAACTGCACGGCCTCGGCGAACCCCGGCCGGTGCTGACGCCCGGCTGCCACCGACTCGAGGAACTCGTGGTCCTCGATGCAGATGAGGTCCTCGAAGCCGATGCCGTTGGCGCTGCCCGGCACGAACCTGCCGTGGTGCGGGAAGCGGTCGCCGCCGTACACGGTGGTGAAGCCGGTGTGCGCGTGGTCGGCCGCGACGTACACCTGCAGCTCGTTCATCTTCTCGAAGTTCCAGCGGATGCAGCCCTTGGTGCCGTACACCTCGAACATGTTCTGGCTTTCGGGGCCCACCATCGAACGGCACGCCTCGAACGTGCCGCGGGCACCGTTCTCGAACACGCACATCATGCCCACGTAGTCCTCGTTGGTGACCGCGCCGGTGGCGTCGCCGGGTGCGCCCCGGTCGTAGTGCGTGCCGCCGCCCTTGGGCAGCGGGCGCTCACGGATGAACGTCTCGCCGGTGCCGACCAGACGGGTGATGGGACCGATGAGCGAGTGCGCCAGGTCCACCGAGTGGCTGAGGATGTCGGTGCTCACTCCGTGGCCGGCCTGGTCCACCAGGAACCGCCACGACAGCAGCCCCAGTGGGTCGCTGCCGTACATCGAGAAGAAGCGGCCGTAGTAGTTCGTCACCTCGCCGATGACGCCCTCGGCGATGATCTGCCGGGCGTACTGCACCAGCGGCGCCCAGCGGTAGTTGTAGCCCACCCCGGTGATCACACCGGCGTGACGGGCCGCCCGCTCGGCCTCGACCGTCTGCGGTGGCGTACCGCCCACGGGCTTCTCGCAGAAGATGTGCTTGCCCGCAGCCGCAGCGGCCACGGCCATCTCGACGTGGAGCATGTTCGGCGCGGTGACGAACACGACGTCGATGTCCGGGTGGTTCACCACGTCGTGCCAGTCGGCGGTGGCCTCGCGGAAGCCGAACGACCGCACGGCGGCGTCGCGCCGCTCGTCCACGGTGTCGCTGACCCACACCCAGTCGGGCTCGTAGCCACGCTCGGGGAAGTACGACGGGGCGCGGCGGCAGCCACGGCTGTGCGCCTGGCCCATCCAGCCGAAGCCGATCACACCGATGCCGATTCGCTTCGTGGTCGCGCTCATCGTGGCAGCCTTCCTTGGTCGTCGGTCATCGGCACCCGCGGGTCGGGCGCCATGTCGGTCCAGGTGTCGCGCACCCAGTGGTGGGCCGGGTCGTCACAGAACGCCATGCTGCGCGCTCCCCCGGGCCCGGCGAGCACGTTCAGGTAGTACATCGGGTAACCGGGTGCGGCGGTGCACGGGCCGTGGTAGCCGCGGGGCACGCAGAACACGTCGCCGTCGCGCACCACCACGTTCTCGTCGATGTCGCCCTCCGGCGTGTACGTGCGGTGCAGCCCGAAGCCGTCGGCCGAGTACCCGTCGGTACCGGCGACACCGATGCGGAAGTAGTAGATCTCCTCGTTGTTCACCGGGCACTCCGGCGAGTCGTCGTGGCGATGGGGCGGATAGCTGGACCAGTTGCCGTCGGGCGTGAGCAGTTCCACGCACATCAGCCGGTCGGCGTGCGGCCAGTGCTCGGGCGACAGGAACGCGTTGCGTTGGCGGGTGGCGGGGCCGGCGCCGAACACGTCGACGGGCACGTCGGCCGCGGCGCCGTAGCGGGCGTCGAGCCGATGTTCGCAGCGCGCCGTGGCGATGGCCACGTCGCCGCCGCTGCCGGCGGTGAGCGTGACGACGGCGCCCAAGGGTGCGTAGACGAAGTCGCTGACGCGGGCGAACACGCTGGTGCGCCCGTGCACGTGGAACGCCGTGCCGTCGACGTCGACGTGGAGATCCGTGATGCCGAGGGGTAGCACCACGGCCTCCACGCCGTCGAGCGTGATGGTTCGGGTGTCGCCGTCCCGCAGCGTGAGCACGCGCAGACCCGAGTACGCCCAACCGGCCTCGGCCGGGGTGAGGCGGACGGCGAGCCCGTCGGCCGCGAGCGTGCCCGCGGCGTGGTGCAGCCGGCCGGTCATGTGGGCCGCACGATCCGCGCGGCGCGGTCGATGGCTGCGGCCACGTCGCCGTCGGCGGGGTACAGCAGGGCGCGCCCCACCACCAGGCCGCGCACGTTGGGCACCTGCATGGCCCGCTCCCACGAGGCGTAGGTGGCCTCGGGGTCGGGCCCGGGCGCTCCGCCCAGGATGAGTGCGGGCAGCGTGGTGCCGGCCAGCATGCGCGCCGGGTCCTTGCCGGCGGGCACCTTCAGCCACGTGTACGAGGTGCTCGCGCCCAGGCTGGCGCCCACGGCGACGGCCTTCAGCAGCGCGTCGTCGTCGTCGAGCAGCTTGGCGGTGCCCGGCGCCACCGGGCCGGTGTGGTGGTACGGCAACGGCTCGACCATCATCGGCAGCCTCAGCCGTGCGCACTCGCTGACCACACGCGCCGCCCACTCGAGCGTCGGCGCCGTACCGGCGTCGTCCATGGCGATGCGCAGCAGCATCTTCCCGCCGTCCAACCCGAACTCGGCCATGTCGGCCGGCGTGTAGGCGGTGGGACGGTCGTCGAGCTCCCACGACGCGCCGGTGATGCCGCCGCGGTTGGTGGTGCCGAACGCGAGCTTGCCCTCCAGGGCACCCAGCAGGGCCAGTTCCTCCAGCACGTCGGGGCTGCCCAGCACACCGTCGCAGGCGGGGTGGGCCAGGGCCACCAGCAGCGCGTCGAGCAGGCGCCGGCGGTCGGCCATCACGAACGGCTCGCTGCCCACGCCCAGCATGCCGCGGGCCGTGTGGTCGGCGGCGACGATGAACAGCCGGCCGTCGGTGAGCATCGGCCGGCGACGGCGATGGCGCATCGCCGCCAACGCAGCGTCGGGGTCGGTGGCGCGGGTGTCGATGAGCCCTGCCCACTGTTCGTCAGAGAGTGCCATGGGCCATCATCCTCTCGATCTCGTCGTTGGTGGGCATGTCGTCGGCGCACATCAGGCGCGAGGCGACGATGGCCCCGGCGGCGTTCCCCGCCTCGGCGCAACGGGCCAGGTCCCAGCCCTGCAACAGACCGTGGCAGATGGCGCCGCCGAACGCGTCGCCGGCGCCCAGCCCGCACACCACCTCGACGCGGCGCGGCGGCACACGGGTGCGCGTGCCGTCGGCCGTGGCCACCAGCACCCCGTCGCCGCCCATCTTCACCACCGCGGCCGACAGGCCCAGGGCCAGCAGGCGGTCGGCGGCGTCGTCGGGGTCGGTCGCGCCAACCGCAACCCGGCACTCGTCGCGGTTGCCGATGGCGATGGTCGCGTGGGCCAGCACCTCACCCATGGCCACGCGTGCACGGTCCTCGTCGCCGCCCCACAGCACCGGCCGCCAGTCGAGGTCGACGATGGTGTGCGGCCGGCGAGCGCGGTGCGCGAGCAGCGCATTGACGGTGCCGCGGCTGGGCTCGGCGGCCAACGTGCCGGCGGGGATCCACAGGATGGGCACCTCGGCCACCACGTCGAGGTCGACGTCGTCGGGCACGATGGTCATCTCGGGGGCCATTGGCTCGCGGTAGAACACGATCGACGGCTCGCCGGGGTCGAGGAGCTCGGCGAACGCCAGCGGCGTGCGCAGCGTGGGGTGCATGCCCAGGAAGCGGGTGTCGACACCGAACGTGTGCTCGAGCGCACCCCTCACGTAGTGGCCGAACGGGTCGTCACCCACCTTGGTGAACACCGCGGTGCGGTGACCCAGTCGCGCCGCGGCCACCGCGACGTTCGTGGCGGTGCCGCCCACCGACTTGCGGAAGCTGCGCACCTCGGCGAGCGGCACGTGGAGTTGCTCGGCATAGAGGTCGGTGCAGATGCGACCGACCGTGAGGACCTCGAGCGGCGTCATCGTCGTGGAGTGATGGTCACCGCGCACCCAGCTCGTGCTGCAGCGCCTCGAGCTCGGCGCCACCGGCCATCAGGCGGGTGAGCTCGTCGAGCTTGATCTCGTCCTTCGAGAAGTCGCCCATCGAGCGGCCACGGTTGAGCAGCAGGAAGCGGTCGCCCACGGGGTAGGCGTGGTGCGGGTTGTGGGTGATGAAGATGACGCCCAGGCCGCGTTCGGCCGCGGCGCGGATGTAGCGCAGCACCACGCCCGACTGGCGGACGCCGAGGGCAGAGGTGGGCTCGTCGAGGATGAGCACCTTCGCCCCGAAGTACACGGCGCGGGCGATGGCGACCGACTGCCGCTCGCCACCCGACAGGGTGCCGACCGGCTGGTCGATGTCGCGCACGTCGATGCCCATCTTCTTCA
>CBHWEI010000090.1:0-13836 GCA_966112835.1 uncultured Acidimicrobiaceae bacterium | reverse complement strand
GCGCCCCCGGGCCCGGTGGGCGTGGCTGCGCGGGCCTGCCCCCCGCGCCCCCGCCGCCCTCCCGGTCGACCCGAACCTCGCCCCGCCCCTCACCGCAGCCGTGACGCTGGACAAGCGCTACCGCACCTTCGTGTGGGCCGACGAACCAGCGGCAGCGGTCGCGGCCCGGCTGGGCCCCGTGGTGCTGGACACAGAGACGATCGACACGGTCACCGCACGGCGCACGCCCTCGTTCGTCGCGTTCGAGATGTCGCTCCCGTACCTGCGTCTCGTCGGCGCAGGGTTGTTGGCGGTCGCCCTCGTGTCCATCGTGGTGCTCGGCGCGCGGCGACGGTCGGACCTGGCCATGGAGATCGCGATGACCGACCGAATGGGCATCCGCCGGGGAACCACGGCCGCAGCCGTGGCCGGTGGCGCGGTGCTCCTGGGCCTCATCGGGTCGGCCATCGGCATCGGCATGGCGCACCTGCTGGTGCGCTTCATGATCGAACGGCTCGATCCCGGCCCGTCGTTCGCGCCGGGGTTCTCGGGTGGTCTGTCGGGCCGCGCCGTGGTGGTCGCCACCGGCGCAGTGGTGATCGTGTCGTTGATCGGCGCGCTGGTCGAGGTGCGCAGCGCCCGCCGCGCCCGAGTGGTGGAGGTGCTCCGTGCCGCCGAATGAGAGCGTCGTCGTGTGCACCGGGTTGGTGCAGATCTACCGCGTCGACAGTGGCGAGGTGCATGCGCTGCGCGGCATCGACGCCGCGTTCCGGGCCGGCTCGGTCACCGCCGTGGTCGGACCGTCGGGCAGTGGCAAGAGCACGCTCATGCGCATGCTCGCCCTGGCCGAACGACCCACGGCCGGTGCGCTCACCATTGCCGGCACCGACGTGATGACGGCGTCGACGCGTCGCATCCGCACGCTCCGCCGCCGCTCGGTGGCAGTGGTGCTGCAGCGCCCGACGCACAACCTGTACCCGCACCTCACGGTCGACGAGCACGTCCGGCTCGGCGCACGGCGACGCGGCGCCGCCCGCGGTGCCGCCACCGAAGCGATCGATTTCGTCGGGCTCACCGACCGTCGCTCCAGCCGGCCGGCACTGCTGTCGGGCGGCGAGCAGCAACGCCTTGCCGTGGCCATGGCCACGGTGGGCAACCCGGCGCTGGTGCTGGCCGACGAGCCGACCGCCGAGCTCGATGCCACCAGTGGCGCCGCGGTCATCGAGCTGCTCCGTCAGAGCGCGGCGATGGGCGCCGCTGTGGTGGTGAACACGCACGACCCGGCAGTGGCCGCCGCTGCCGACCGGGTCCTCGCCCTGCACCACGGCACGCTGCACAGCGAACGCCACCTCGGCGGCACCACCGTGGCCGTCATCGACGCGGTCGGTCGGGTGCAGCTGCCGCCCGAGATGCTCGCGGCGTTCCACGACCTGCGCGCCGAACTGCACGCCGAGGCCGACGGCTCGGTGGTGCTGCGACCGCTCTCCCGCCGGCCCGACAGCGAGGAGGCGCCGTGAGCCAGGCTCGAACCACCGTCGTGCACGTCCGCGAGGTCTCGCGTCGCATCCGCTCCTCCGCCGGGTCCACCGCGCTGTTGGCGCCCACCTCCGTCGACCTGATGGCCGGCGAGCTCGTGGTGGTGGCCGGGCCGTCGGGCTCGGGCAAGACCACCCTCTGCAACATCGTCATCGGGTGGGAGCACACCGACTCGGGCAGCGTCGACTGGGCCGACGACGGTGCGAAGGGCTGGGCCCGTCTCGCCGTGGCGCCGCAACGCCTGGCCCTGCTGCCGTCCATCGATCTGTACGACAACCTGGCGCTCCCCCACTGGTCGCAACGTCGCGACGTACCGGTCGACCACCTGACCGAGCTGACGGCTCAGCTGCAGATCGACCAGCTGCTGGCCCGGCGCCCGGCCGATGTGTCGTTCGGCGAGCAACAGCGCGCCGCGGTGGCCCGGGCGCTGCTCGGCACGCCGTTGCTCGCGGTGCTCGACGAGCCGACCGGCCACCAGGACGAAGCCCGCGCCGCACTGGTGGTGCAGGCCATGCTCGACGCCCGCGCGCGCGGCACCTGCGTGCTCGTCGCCACCCACGACCCCGACGTCATCGCCGCAGCCGACGTGGTGCTGCACCTGCACGCACCCACCGGCTGACGCGGTACCGTCCACATCCGGAGGCACACAGGAGGGACATCGATGGCCGACGACCACCGCATCTACGGCACCAGCGTTGCCAGCGTCTACCCGCACTACGTGGCGAAGTTGGAACGCAAGGGCCGCACCAAGGCAGAGCTCGACGAGGTCATCGAATGGCTGACGGGCTACGACCAGAAGGGCCTGCAACGGCAATTGAAGGACGAGACCGACTTCCGCACGTTCTTCGCCACGGCACCGGCGTTGAACCCGGCGCGCAAGGCCATCACCGGCACGGTGTGCGGCATCCGCGTCGAGAACATCGAGCAGCCGCTGATGCAGGAGATCCGCTACCTCGACAAGCTGGTCGACGAGCTGGCCAAGGGCAAGGCCATGGCGAAGGTGCTGCGCTCGGCCTGAGGAGCGCGCTCCCGCGGCGAACGCGTCAGCCGCAGGCGTCGGGGTCGTCGACGTTGCACACCAGATCGGTGCTGAACGCGCGGTCGATGGGCTTGCTGGTCCAGTCGCCGTGCGGGCCGTCGTGGCTGAGCACGAATGCGTTGGCCCGGTTCGGGTCGCCGGCCACGGCGATGAGCAGCTTGCCCGGCTCGGTGACGATGGGGACCAGACGCTCGGGGTCGTCGCTCTCGGCGAACACCGGCGGCACGAGCGCGGCGGCCGCCAGGTCCAGCAACGTGCGCCGGCCGGCGGTGAGGTTCGACCACTCGCCGATGAGCTTCTCGAACTTCCACGCGGGGATGCGAGCCTGTTCGAACAGCGCGCGCTGCACGTCGCGCTTCGCCCAGCCGGCCTTGCCGAACACGCGGGCGAGCACGGGCGACAGCACCAACAGCGGCCGGTGGTGCCCCTGCCCCAACCCGTAGATGTGGGTGAGGTCCCAGCCCGTCACCCTGGCCAGGCCGTCGGCCAGATAGGGCAGGATCTGCTCGGGGGTCGAGCCGAACACGCTGCCGACGATGAGGCCGCTGTTCATGCGAGCGATGGTGACGGCGTCGGTGCCGGCCGGGTGGCCGAACGGCGCGGCGAACACCGGCCAGCCGATCTCGCGCAGCGCCGCTTCGTCCTCGGCCAGCACCACGCGGCTGGCGTTGCCGAACGTGGCCTTGTCGTGCTCGTCGGCGGTGAAACCGTGCACGTTGCGCAGGTGCAGCCGCAGCCACCGAGCCACCACGGTGTTCGCCGGGCCGGCACCGTCGCGCATGGCGCCGGGGCCGTGGTTGAAGCCCAGGTCGTGGATGACCGGACCGTTCAGCACGACCAGAGCGTCGGCGCCGGTGGTGTTGCCCGAGTGCTCGACGCCGTAGCGCGGGTCCAGCAACGCCTCGGCGATGGCGAGCAGCACGGGCAGGTGCTCGGGCGCGCAGCCGGCCATGACCGCGTTGACGGCGATCACCCACACGGTGACGTCGCGGCCCGAGGGGCGGGCCGTGCCGAGCACACGCCACGGGTCGTGACCGGTGACGGCGAGGAACGCCTCGACCCGCGCCCGGGTGGGCGGGATGATGGCGAGGCCGTCGGACCAACCGTTGGCCACGAAGGCGCGGTGGATGTCGTCGATGGTGCCGCTGGCCACGATGTCGAGCGCGCTGGGCTCGGTGGTGGCCACCGCGTCGAGGTCGATGGGCGTGGTGAGCCCGGCGACCACCTGGTCGACCGTCGTCTCCAGGAACGACTGGATCATCTCCTCGGACGACTGTGCGTCGACATGGCCGCGCAGGACGGCGAGCGGCAGCCCGTCGAAGCCCAGGCCCCGCGCGGTGGCCGCGGCCTGGCGCTGGAAGCCTTCGCACACCAACGACACGGTCGGCACGCCGGCCGCCTCACACGCAACGGATGCCCGCAACACGGCGGGCGTGCAGCTGCCTCAACAACCGTTGCCGGAGACGATGGCGTCGACCCGGTGACGGGTGAGCCCCGCCGGAAGGGCCGCGACCAACTCGTGCTCCTGCGGGCCGTGCAGGTTGCCGAACGCGTCGTAGTTCACGATCTCGACGCCGTCGAACCGTCGCTGCAGCTCGGCGGCCAGCACCGGGAACAGCTCCTCGCCACGGAACATGTAGTCCCACGCGAAGCCGATGCGTGCGCCGTGCAACGTCGGCAGCCGGTCGGCTGGGCGACGGGCCTGGGTGCCCATCGGCGACTTCGGCCACACCACGTCGTAGGTCGGTTCCATGCCGAGAGCATGGCACGCCGGCGACGACATGCGATGGCGAAGATTGCCGGGTCTGCCTGCTCCATTAGCATGATGTGCCGTGGACACCATCGATCGCGCAATCATCGACCAACTCCAGCACCACGGGCGCATACCCAACACCGACCTGGCCGACCGTGTGGGGCTCAGCCCGTCGCCGTGCCTGCGCCGTGTGCGCCAACTCGAGGCCGACGGCGTCATCCTGGGCTACACGGCGATCATCGACCCCGCCGCGGTCGACCGGTCATACGAGCCGCTGGTGTGGGTGACGCTGAAGGAGGTCACCCGCACGTCGATGTCCGAGTTCGAGGGCGCGGTCGACACCATCCCCGACGTCATCGAGGTGCTGCGCATGATGGGCCAGCCCGACTACCTCATGCGCATCGCCACGAAGGACGCGGCCACGTTCGAGCAGCTGTACTTCGACCATCTGGCCAAGCTGCCGCACGTGCAGACGCTGACCTCGCAATTGGCGATGAAGGCGGTCAAGCGCCCTCACCAGCACGTCACCCGGCCGGGTTGATCACCGCCGACCCGATCACGGCCGACCCGATCACCGCCGACCCAGCAACAGCTCGGTGCGCCCGATCTGGCCGAACATGCTGGCGATGTCCAGGTACACGCGCTCGTTGGTGATGCGGTCGCCGTGGAAGCTGAACACCGCGCAAGCCGGCACGCGGAACGCGAGGCCGGTGGGCGGCTGACCCAGCAGCGGTCCGGTGTTCGTGCCCAGCAGGTCGAACTCGGCGATCACCGTGTCGTCGTCGGCGCAGTGGAACCGGGCGTTCTCGTGTCGCTGGTCGGGGAACGCCTCGCGCTGGCGGCGGTGGTAGTTGCGCACGTCCTCTTCGCCGTCGAACACCTGCCCGGTGGGGACGATCTCGTACCGCGGGTGGCCGGCGAACGTGCCGATGCAGGTGTCCCAGTCGTGGTCCACCTCGGACTGGAAGTGAGTGGCGAGTACCGCCAGTCGGCGCTCGCGCAGGTCGTCGGTCATGGTGGCCCCTCTCCGGCCGGGCCTCACGCCCGGCACCCGAATTCTGCGCCCTAGGGTACGACGATGCCTCACTTCGCAGGGTCAGCGGCGTCGATCCACTACGAACAGACGGGCACCGGTCCCGACATCGTGTGGGTGGGCGGCGGCGGGACGGTGGGCCGCGACTGGCACCGCTTCCAGACGCCATTCTTCGACGACCGCTTCCGCAGCACCGTGTTCGACAACCGCGGCATCGGCGAGACGAGGTGCGACGCACCACTGCCGTGGCCGCTCGGCGACTTCGCCACCGACCTGGCGGAGCTGGTGCGAGGCGTGTGCGGAGGGCCGGTGACGTTCGTCGGGTCGTCGCTCGGTTCGGCCATCGTGCAGCAGGTGCTCATCGACCACCCCGACGTGGTGCGCAGCGCGATCCTCATGGGCACCGGCGCGTGGAGCACCGGCTGGGGCTGGGACTACCAGGAGGCCGAGATCGAGTTCCGCCGCAACGGCGGCACGTTGGACGGGATGATGGGCGTGGCCCACTACGCAGCGATGCTCTACCCGGCGCGGGCGCTGGGCGATCGCGAGCTGTGGCCCGTGCTGAAGGCGCTGATGCTCGAGTGGATGGACTCGGGCGAGAACGAGGGCTCGCTGGTCGCGCAGTGGGATGCGTCGCTCACCTACGACCAGCGCGACCGGTTGGGCGCGGTCGCCGCACCCGTGCACGTGGTGTCGTTCGAGGAGGACGTGCAGGCCCCGCCGCAGGACGGCGCCGAACTGGCCGAGCTGATCCCCGGCGCCGAGTACCACCTGTTGGCCGGCATGGGCCACGGGTCGTGGTACGGCCACGCGCACGACCGGTTGAACCCGTTCATCGAGGAGCTCGTGCGCCGGCACCTGTGAGCCGCACCGTCGGGTGCCGCCGCGGTCCGTCCGGTGAATCCGGCGCATCGTCGGTTCTGCTGGACTGACGGCATGCACTTCGGCGTCTTCTACGAACATCAGCTGCCCAAGCCGTGGAGCGAGGACGACGAGTTCGTGCTGCTGCGCGACGCGCTCACCCAGGTGGAGCTGGCCGATCGGCTGGGGTTCCACTACGCGTGGGAGGTGGAGCACCACTTCCTCGACGAGTACTCGCACTCGTCGGCACCGGAAGTGTTCCTGGCGGCCGCCGCGGCACGCACCCGGCGCATCCGCCTGGGGCACGGCATCCGCCAGGTCATCCCCAAGTACAACCACCCGGCGCGCACGGCCGAGACGCTCGCCACACTGGACCTGATCTCCGACGGCCGGGTCGACTTCGGCATCGGCGAGGGCGCCACGCGGCTGGAGTTGCACGGCTTCAACATCCCCGCCAAGGAGAAGCGCGCCATGGCGCTGGAGGCCGCCGAGCAGATCGCCAACATGATGGTGCTCGACCCCTACCCCGGCTACCAGTCCGAGTCGTTCTCCATGCCCTGCCGCAACGTGCTGCCCAAGCCGCGTCAGAAGCCGCACCCGCCCATGTGGATGGCCTGCACCAACCGCGAGACCATCAAGGTGGCGGCGCGCAACGGTGTGGGTGCGTTGGCGTTCAGCTTCGTCGACCCCGAAGAGGCCAAGTCGTGGGTGGACATCTACTACGACATCATTCGCAGCGAGGAGTGCGTGCCGCTGGGCCACACCGTGAACGCGAACCTCGCGCTGGTCACCGGCTTCTCGTTGCACGACGACCGCCGCGAGGCCATCGAACGCGGGCAGGAGGGCTTCGAGTTCTTCGGCTACGCGCTCAACGCGCTGGTCGCGCACGACCAGGTGCCGGGCCGCACCACGGTGTGGGACGAGTTCCAGGCCCGCCGCGCACCCGACAGCGTCGAGCGCCGCGTGGCCGCTGCCGAGGAGCAGGGCGACGCGTACGCCAGCTGCATCGGCACACCCGACGACGCCCGGCGCTGGCTGCGTCAGATGCAGGCAGTCGGCGTGGACCAGGTGATCTTCATCCAACAGGCCGGCCGCAACCGGCACGCCGACATCTGCTCGTCGCTCGAGCTGTTCGCGGCCGAGGTGATGCCCGAGTTCGTGCAGGGCGACGAGGAACGCCTGGCACGCAAGGCGCAGCAGCTGGCACCGTTCATCGAGGCGGCATTGGCGCGCAAGCAGTGGATGCAGCCGCTGGCCGACCACGAGATCCCCGTCGTGAAGGCCTCGGTGGCCAAGGCGCAGACGTCGGGCAGCCTGGCCTGACCCCGTCGCGTCGCTGACGCGGCTACAACCGGCCCGACGTCGCGTCGGCAGCGCTGGCCGGATCGGCTTCGTCGGGGTGACGCTCGACGAGCACGTCGGCCCAGTGCGACCGGCCGGTGGCCCGCAACCGCTCGAGGTACGCGGGCAGGTGGCCTCGCGTGTGCAGCGGCCCGCCTTCGGCGCGCACCGTGTCCAGCGGGTCGGTCACGTCGTTGCGCTGCAACTGGTCGTCCACCCATTCGTGCAGCAGGTTCGCTCCCTTGGCGGCGACCGCCGGCTGGGAGTCGACCAGGTCGGTGGTCTCGTGCGGGTCGGTGGCGATGTCGAACAGCATCGACTCGTTCCAGTGGCCGTGGTAGCCGTCGTGGTACGTCTCGACGTACAGGTGGTCGCTCCAGCGCACCGAACGCTGGCACGACCACGCACCCTGCGAGAGCACCAGGTGCGAACGGCCCGCCTCGGTGCCGTTGCGCAGCTCGTCGCCCACCGAGACGCCGTCCCAGTCGCGCGGCACGCGCAGCCCGGCCAGACCCAGCAGCGTGGCCGCGACATCGAGGTGGTAGTGCAGCCCCTCGTACACACGAGGCTCGAGCCCCGGCCAGCGCAACACCGACGGGATGTGACACGTCGCCTCGTCGGCGGCCTGGTGGTCGGCGTACACGCCCAGCTCGCCGAACGCCTCGCCGTGGTCCGAGCTGACCAGTACCGCGGTGTCGTCGAGCACACCCAGGTCGGCCAGCTTGTTCAGCAGTGTGCCGAGCGCGTCGTCGGCGTAGCGGACGCCCACGTCGTAGCCGTCGAAGATGCCCTTCACCTGTTCGGGGCCCGACAGGTCCCACGGGTGGCGCGGTGGCGGCGTGCCGAACTCGTCGGGTGAGAACCCCCACGGCTCCTGCGCGCTGTGCGGACCACCGAGGTCCCAGTTGCGCGCCCGCACGGACTCGTCGTGCCACGCGGGCACCGGGTCACCCGCGAACGGGTTGCCGTAGTCGTCGGGCACCACATAGGGGGTGTGCGGGTCCCACAGGTGCACGTGGAAGAACCAGTTGTCGGCCCGACCGCGGCGCTCCAACCAGTCGAGCGCGTGGGGCAGCACGTCGTGCGCCTGCTCGAGCCCGATGTTGCGCATCAGGTTCATGGCCTCCATGAACCCGTGGTTCCACCAGCCGGCGGAGTGCCGGAACGGGAACGACGACAGCGATGCGGTGTGCCAGCCGGCGCGGAAGAACTGAGTGGCCCACGAGCGCGTCGCGTTGCGGCTGAAGAAGCCGCGGGCCGGGCCTTCCAGCCGCGGCTCGGCAGCGACACCACCGTGGTTCACCACACCGTTCACGATGCCGAAGCGGCCGGTGATGAGCGCCGTGCGGCTGGGCAGGCACGGCACGTCCGACGAGTACACGTTGGCGAAGCGCACACCCTCGCGGGCGAGCGCATCGATGTTCGGCGTGGTGTTCCGGTGGTAGCCGTAGCAGCCGAGGTGATCGGATCGAAGCGTGTCGATGTCGACGAACAGCACGCGCATGTCGGTTCCCCCCTACGGCCGACTCTAACGAGCGGGCAGCAGCAGGGGTACGTTGGCGGCATGCGAACTGGACGTTGTCTGTGTGGTGCGGTCACCTACGAGCTGACGGGCGACCTCATCGCCACGGCGGTGTGTCACTGCGATCACTGCCAACGGCAGAGCGGCGGTGCGTTCTCGGTGAACCTGGTGGCGCACACCTCGCAGCTCGCCATCGACGGCGAACTGCGCATCTACGAGGAGCGCGGCGAGCTCGGCGACGACGTGTACGTGCGTCGTCGCTTCTGCCCCACCTGCGGTTCGCCCGTGGTGTCGGAACTGGCCAAGACCGACGGTGTGGTCGCGGTGAAGGCCGGCACGCTCGACGACCGCTCCACCGTGTCGCCGAACGTCGAGGTGTGGTGCGTCGACCGTCAGCCGTGGGTCACCCTGCCCGGCATGGCCGTGTCGCTCGAACGCGAAGGCTGAACGCGGCGTCGGTCAGGCCTGGTCGGTCGCGTCGAGTTGCTCGACGAACCGGGCCAGCTCGCCCGGGTGGATGCGACCGACCTCGGTGTCGGCCGGGAAGCGTCCGTCCAGCACGTCGGCGCGGAACGCGCTGAGCGCACGAACGCGCTCGTCGGCGATCTGCCGCTGCAGATCGGCCACGTTCCCGTAGCTGCGCGCGTGGCGCGGCACTCGCGGGCCCTCGCCCACGATGTCGGACTGGAACAGGAACATCACGTCGGCGGCGCTGCCCGAGCCGAGCGAGATGGTGGCCATGCTGGTCCGCGGCGTGATCTCGGCGAGCACCGCGGCGGGAATGAGCTCGCACTCCACGGCGAACGCGCCGGCGTCCTCCAACTGCTGGAACTGCCGCCACAGGGCAGTGGCCTCGTCGGCGTCGCGGCCCACCTGGCGCACGCCACCGAGTTGGGTGGACCGTTTGGGCACGAAGCCCAGGTGGCCCATCACCGGCACGCCCTCCGCGGCGAGCAAACGCACCGCGTCGAGCCGCCGTGCGGTGATGACCGCGTCGGCGCCGGCCGAGAGCGAACGGAACGCCGTGGCGAGCAGGTCGTCGAGCGTCACCTCACCACCGAAGTCGATGGCCGCGGTGACGAACAGCCGGCTCGACCCGCGGCGCACGTCGGGCACCGACGCGGCGAGACACACGACCATGTCGATGCCTGCCGCGTCGGCTGCCGACGCTTCTTCTTCGGTGCCGGCGGTGACCTGCACGTACTGGCGGCCACTGCCCTTGAGCGCCGCGATGGACGCGACGGTGACGGTGCGATCCGCGTCGCGTCCGTTCCAGTCCAGGATCCTCGTCATGGTGCGCGGCGCGCCGTCCGACGCCTCAGGCGCCGATGCGGATGAGCTTCTTGTTGACGAACTCGTCGGCACCCCAGCGGCCGAGCTCGCGGCCCGAACCGGAGCGCTTCACGCCGCCGAACGGCAGCTCGGGGCTGTCGGCGCCGACGATGTTCACGTAGACCATGCCGGCCTGGATGGCATCGGCCACTCGGGCAGCCTGCTCGGCGTCGGTGGTGAACAGGTACGAGCCCAGGCCGAACGGCGTGTCGTTGGCCAGGTCGATGGCCTCCTGCTCGCTGCTCACCTTGAAGATCATCGCGACCGGTCCGAACAGCTCCTCGTGGAACGACGGGTTGTCGCGGGTGACGTTGGTGAGCACGGCCGGCGGGAAGAACGCACCGTCGCGCTCGCCGGCCGACACGATGTTCGCGCCGGCCGCGACCGCGGCGTCGACCTGCGACGCCAGGCGCTGCGCCGCGGCGAGCGACGAGAGCGGTCCGATGGTGATGCCGTCGTCGGTGGGCTTGCCCTGCTTGGTGGACAGCACCGTCGCCGTGAACTTCTCGACGAACTCGTCGTACAGGTGGTCCATGACGATGAAGCGCTTGGCCGCGTTGCAGGCCTGGCCGCAGTTGTCGACACGGGCGAACGCCGCCTTCTCGACGGTGGCGTCGAGGTCGTCGGTGGACAGCAGGATGAACGGGTCGGAACCACCCAGCTCGAGCACGACCTTCTTCAGGTGGCGGCCGGCGATCTCGGCGACGGCGGCGCCGGCGCGCTCGGAGCCGGTGAGCGACACGCCCTGCACCACCGGATTGGCGATGATGGTGGCGACCTGGTCGTTGGTGGCGTAGATGTTGGTGTAGGCGCCCACCGGGAAGCCGGCGTCGAGGTAGATCTTCTCGATGGCGGCAGCCGACTCGGGGCACTGCGGCGCGTGCTTGAGCAGCACGGTGTTGCCGATGATGAGGTTCGGACCGGCGAAGCGGGCCACCTGGTAGTACGGGAAGTTCCAGGGCATGATCCCCAACAGCACGCCGAGGGGGCTCTTGCGCACCACGGCCGAGCCCTCGCCACCCATCAGCGCGATGGGCTCGTCGGCCAGGAACTGCTCGGCGTTGTCGGCGTAGAACTGGTAGATCGCCGCGCTGAACTGGATCTCTCCCACGGCGTCGCCGAGGGGCTTGCCCATCTCGCGGGCGATGATGGCGGCCAGTTCGTCCTGGCGCTCGACGTGCAGTTCGGCCACACGCGTGATGAGTGCGGCGCGCTCGGCGACCGAAGTGCGACGCGACCAGTTGTGGTACGTCTCGTTCGATTGCGCGATGGCCGCAGCCAACGCCCCGTCGGTGATGGTGGGGTAGGTCTGGACGGTTTCCCCCGTGGCGGGATCCACCACTGCATAGCCACTCACGACAATTCACCCTTCTTCGATGACGGCGGTCCGGTCGGACCGATTTCCGTGACCACCGTACTCGGCGGCACGGACAGGCCATTCCCCGGCCTGATGGTCCCGTCGATGCGACCTGCCAGGTAGTCGCCGGCACGGATGGGTTCGTACCTGGGCTCGCCCGTCGCCGGTGTGGCGATGGGTGCCACCAGCGTGTCGGCGTCGGGGTTCACGAAGAACGGGATCGACAGGCGGTGCTGGGTGGTCGACGCGAGCACGCGGTGCGGAGTGCTGCGGTAACGGTCGTTCGTCCACCGCGCGAGCATGTCGCCGATGTTCACCACCAAGCTGCCTGCCGGCGCGTCGACCGGCGTCCAGTCGCCGCCGATGGGCTGCACCTCCAGGCCGGGCACGCCGTCGGTGGCCAACAGGGTGAGCGCGCCGTAGTCGGTGTGCGGCGCAGTCGGGACGGTCAGGTTGCCGTCGGCATCGAGCGGGGTGGGCACGTAGTGCAGCAGGCGGAGGCGGCACTGCGGTTGCTGCATGCGCGCCGCGAAGAAGTCGTCGGATGCTCCGAGCCGCTCGGCCATCATCCGCAACAGCAGCGCCGCGACCGGCAGCATGCGACGTTGGTACAACTCGACCTGAGCGGCGATCGGCTCGGGCACCGGCACCTCGCCGCGCATGCCCAGGTCCATGTACTCGGTGAGGTGCGACTCGCGCTGCCGATCGACGGCGCGGTCGCGGTTCGGCACGTAGCCGTAGCGGTTCGAGCGGGGCGCGCGCTCCTTCACGTCCTGCGGCAGGTCGAACCAGGCGCGAGCCGCGCCGTACAGGTCGGCCAGCGGTGCGTCCACGCCGTGGCCGACCACCACGAAGAAGCCCACGCGGCGGCAGGCGTCGTCGATGGCCGCGGCCGTCCACTCCCGCGCGGCGGCGTCGCCGCGCAGCGCACCGGTGAGATCGACGATGGGCACGGCGTCCATCGTCCGAGCCTACGACCTGGAGTGATTCGACATGTCTTGGCCGAACCTTGGCTGAAGGCCACTTCTCGTCGCGCCGAAGAACTGGCATCCGTTCAAAGGAGCATCGTCATGAAGGTCTGGGTCGATCAGGATGTCTGCACCGGTGACGGGCTGTGCGAGGAGCAGTGCCCGTCGGTGTTCCACCTCCGCGACAACATGTCGTTCGTCGCCGCGGCAGGCGGCCAACCCTCGTACCGGGGTGGCTCGTACGACGTCGTCGACATCCCGCCCGAGTTGCTCGACGCCGTGCTCGACGCGGCCGAGGAGTGCCCCGGAGAGTGCATCTTCGTCGAGGTCTGAGCGACGCGGCGCCACGGGTACCGTGGGCCGCATGCGAATGCTCCTGACCGCAGCCGGCGTGAACAACCCCAGCATCCTCCGGGCACTGGAGGCGATGCTGCCGAAGCCCATCGCCGAGTGCACCGCCCTGTGCATCCCCACCGCCCAGTACGGCCACCCGCACGTTGGCCCGGGCGTGAAGCCCTGGGGGTTCGTCAGCGGCAACGAGGAGTCGCAGATGACGCAGCTCGGTTGGAAATCGGTCGGCCTGCTGGAGTTGACCGCGCTGCCCAGCATCGACGACGAGCGGTGGATGCCGTTGGTGCGCGAGACCGACGTGCTGCTCGCCGCCGGTGGTGACGCGCTGTACTTGAGCCACTGGATGAAGGAGTCGAAGCTGGCCGAGCTGCTGCCCACGCTGGACGCCGTGTGGGTGGGACTCAGCGGCGGCAGCATGGCCATGACGCCGCGCATCGGTGAGTGGTTCATGGGGTGGCAGCCGCCGTCGGGCACCGACGAGGCGCTCGGGTTCGTCGACTTCGCCATCTACCCGCACCTCGACCACCCCAACCTGCCGACCAACACCATGGCCAACGCCGAGAAGTGGTCGGCCATGGTCGGCTGCCCGTCGTACGCGATCGACGACGACACCGCCATCCGCTGGGTCGACGGTGAGGTGGACGTGATCTCCGAAGGCAACTGGCGACACTTCCCCGCGTCCTGACCTGGGGTGTTGCCCGCCGGGGAACTCTGTGACACCCCTTTGGTTGGATGTTCGTATGGAGTGTCGGCGGGTTTCGCGG
>CBHWEI010000089.1:0-13898 GCA_966112835.1 uncultured Acidimicrobiaceae bacterium | reverse complement strand
GGGCGCTGCTCTCCATCGCGTCGGTGCGGATGGTGATCGACCGGTTGGGCAGCCACCGCTGACGATCGCTGGTCCACTGCTCCACCCCGCCGTGCAGCAGGCGCAGGCGGCCGGTGGCGACCTCGCCCATGCGCAGGTTGATGCCGCGGGCGTCCCAGTTGGCCCACGCCACGGGCTCGCCGCACTTGATGGGTCGCACCGCCGTGGGCCAGCGGTCCAGGGTGAGCCAGTCGAGCACCGGCGCGGCCACGTGCTCGCCGTCCAGCGCGCACACGTCGGCGGTCTCGGCCGGGTGCACCAGGTTGCCGATGGCGAACACGCCACGGCTGGCGGTGTGCATGCCGGCATCGACGACCGGGGCTTTGGCCACCGGCACCATCGCGATGCCGGCACGGCGGGCCAGTTCGTGGTCGGGCACCCAGTCGCCGGTGAACACCACCATGTCGCAGCCGATGCGGGTGCCGTCGGTGAGCACCACGGCCTCCACTCGGCCCCGACCGATCACCTCGGCCACGTCGACGCCCGTGTGCAGCGGCACCTTCCTCGCCGTCGCCAGCGCAAGGGCGCCGTAGGTCTGGTGCCGGTCGAACGGTGTGGTGATGGCCACGGTCCGGCAGCCGGCGTGCCGAAGCGTGAGCACCGCGGAGTAGCTGACGTGCTCGGCACCCACCACCACGGCGCGGCCACCGAGTGGCGCGGAGTGGTGCTGCACGAACCGCTGCAGCGCCCCGGTGGTGAACACCCCGGCGGGCCGGTCGCCGGGTACCAGTCGTGCCGCACGCGGCCGTTCGCGTACGCCGGTGGCCAGTACGACGGCGTCGGCGGTGAGCGTGTCGGGGCCACTCGGTGTGGCCATCTGCACGGTCAACCCGTCGAGCGACGTGACCGTGACGCCGGTGCGGACGTCGGCTCCCGCTCGCTCGGCCGCCCGCACCAGACCGGCCGCGTAGCGGGGGCCCGTGGTGACGCGTCGCCGGTCGCGCATGCCGAAGCCCGGGTGGGGGAGTTGGCGGGGGATGCCGCCCGCTTCGAGCTCGCGCTCCAGCACCACCACCTTCACGCTGCGTCGGCGCAGCTCGACCGCCGCGGCCAGCCCCGAGGGACCGCCACCGATGACGACCACCTCGCTCACGACGCACCCGCCTTCTGGCCGGCGGTCGAGCCCAGGCCCAACCATTCGGCGGGGGAACGCCCGTCGGCGTCGGCGGCCAGGCCGCACACGTCGGCCGAGCAGTAGAAACCCTGACAGCGCCCGGCCAGCGCCCGGGTGCGGCGGCGGATGCCGTCGAGGTCGCGTGCGGGCACGGGCCCGGTGCAGGCGTCGGCGATCTCGTCGGCCGTCACCCGCTCGCAGTGGCAGACGATGGTGCCGCCGCGGCGGTACGGGCGCACCGACGTCTCGCCCAACGGCGTCAGATGCACGCGACGGATGTCGTCACGCGGCGGCGCGTCCAGGCCGATGGAACGCAACAGCGCCACGGTCTCCTCGCCCAGCGCCATCGATGCGGTGAGCCCGGTGGAGCGGATGCCGCCCAGGCACACGTAGCGGGCGCCGTCGTGCGCGCTGAGTTGGTAGTCGCTGTGCTCGGTGGCGGCGCGCAGGCCGGCGTACACCGCGGTGACCTCTTCGTCGAGCAGCGCGGGCAGGATGCGCCGGCCCTTCGCCAGCAACGAATTCAGCCCGTCGCGGGTCGAGCCCGTGGCCGATCGATCGTCGATGTCGTCGGCGGTGGGGCCGAGCATGACGTTGCCGAACACCGTCGGGGCGACCAGCACGCCCTTGGTGTGCGACGTGGGCACGGGCAGCAGGGTGCGGTGGAGCAGCGGCCGGGAGAGCTTGTCGAACACGATCAGCTCACCGCGCCGCGGGCGGACGGTGAAGCCGTCGAACCCGAAGCGACGGTGCAGTTCGTCGCCGTGCAAACCCGCGGCGTTGACGACGAAGCGAGTGCGCAACGACCGGCCGTCGGTCGCGACCAGCTCGGTCACCTCGCCACCCGGCACCACCGACTCGACGCGGAACCCGGTGAACAGCTCGGCACCGTTGGCCACGGCGTCGTGCACGAACGCGAGCGGGGTGGACCACGGGTCGATGATGTGCTCGTCGGGCACCACCATGCCCCCGGTGACCCCGGCCCCCACGTGCGGTTCCATGTCGCGCACCGCGGCAGCGTCGATCACCTCGGCGCGCAGGTAGCCGTTGGCCTTGGCCTTGTCGCGCAGCTTCGGCAGTGAGGCGGCCTGCTCGTCGTCCCACGCCACCAGCACCGCGCCGGTGTGCTCGATGCTGATGCCCACGGTCGGTGCGTACGCGCTGAGCAACTCGTAGCCGCGGGCCACCAGCCGTGACTCGACCGAGCCGGGCGTGGCGTCGAAGCCGGTGTGCAGGATGGCCGTGTTGGCCTTGCTGGTGCCCGCGCCCGCGTCGACGTTCGCCTCCACCAGGGCGACCCGCAGCTGGAGGTGCGAGAGCGCGCGGGCCACGGCACCGCCGACCACCCCGGCTCCCACCACGACGACGTCGAACGCCTCCATCAGCAGTCCATCGTCGCTGCGGCCACGGCCTGCCACCTGCCCAGGCGCTCGGCGGCCTCGTCGGCGCCGATGCGCGGCTCGACCACGGCCGAGGGTTGCCAGGTGCCGGCGGTGGCGGGCATGCCGGCACCGAGTGCGGCGAACGCCGCGACACCCAGCGCCGTGGCGTGCGGTGACGGGTACACCTCCACCGGGCACTGCAGCAGGTCGGCCTGCACCTGCAACAGGGTGTGGCTGCGCGTCAGGCCGCCGTCCACCCGCAGCGTGGTGAGCGGGCTCCGCAGGTCGCGGCCCGCCGCGGCGGCGAGCAGCGCCACCTGCGCAGCGATGCCGTCGATGGCGGCGCGCACCAGGTGGCCACGTTCGGTACCCAGCGACATGCCGGTGAACGCGGCCTTGGCGTGGGGCTTCCAGTACGGCGCCGCCAGTCCGGCCAGCGCGGGCACGAACGTCACGCCCGCCGCGTCGGTCACCGCGCCGCCCAGGCGGTCCAGGTCGGCTGCTTCGGTCATCACGCCCATGTCCACCAGCCACGTGACCGCCGCGCCCACGGTGTACACCTGGCCGTCCAGACACCACGTCAGCTGGTCGCCCAGTCGCCACGCCGGGCAGCCGACCAGGCCGTTGGCCGACCGGGTGGGCGTGCCGCCCGTGCACGCCAGCATGAACGCGCCCGTGCCGTAGGTGCACTTGGCCTGGCCGGCGCCGTGGCAGGCCTCGGCGAACAGTGCCGCCTGTTGGTCGACGCACGCACCGGTGACGGGCACGTCGCCACCGAACGCGGTGGTGCTGCCCAGCGGCTCGGCGTTGCCGACGATGCGCGGCAGGGTGGCGGGGTCGATGGCGAACACGGCGCACGCCTCGTCGCTCCAACTTCCCGTGTCGAGGTCGAGCAGCAACGTGCGGCCCGCGGTGGCGACGTCGGTGACGAACGCGCCGCACAGCCGGTGCAGCAGCCACGTGTCGGTGGTGGTGATGGTGAGGTTCGTCGCCACGCGGTCGCGCAGCCACGCCACCTTGGGGGCGACGAAGTACGGGTCGAGCTCCAGGCCGGTGATGGCCGCGAGGCGTGGGCCGTGCTGAGCGAGCGCGTCGCACACCACGCTCGAGCGCCGGTCCTGCCACACGATCGCCGGCCCGTGCGGGCGGCCGGTGGTGCGGTCCCACGCCAGCACCGTCTCGCCCTGGTTGGCCAGCCCGATCGCACCCAGCGGCGGATGACCCGCCGCGGCGAGCGCCGCCCGACCCGCCTGCAGCACGCTGTCCCACAGCCGTTCCGGGTCCAGTTCCACGCCGCCATCGGGCGTGGCGTGCACCTCCACCGGTGCCTCGGCAAGGCCCGCCACGGTGCCGTCGTCGAGCACCACGACGGCCTTCGTGGCCGACGTCCCCTGATCGATCGCCAGCGTGGCCGTACCCGACATGCGCCTACAGTACGCGGCCATGGCGTTCACCGGTTTCCCACCCGAGGCCGTGCACTTCTACGAAGGGCTCGTGGCCGACAACTCGCGCACGTACTGGCAGGCGAACAAGTCCGTCTACGAGTCGTCCGTGCGCGCTCCGTTCCTTGCATTGCTCGACGAGCTGAGCGAGTACGGGCCGTTCCAGGTGTTCCGCCCGTACAAGGACGTGCGGTTCAGCAAGGACAAGACGCCCTACAAGGAGAACATCGGCGGGTACGGCGAGAGCGAGGGCGGCACCGGCTACTACGTCGCGTTCAGCCACACCGGCATGTACGTGGGCGCCGGCTACTACGGCATGGCGAGTGATCAGCTGGAACGGTTCCGCGAGGCGGTCGACGCCGACGCCACCGGTGCCGAGGTGGCCCGCCTGGTGGCCGCGGTCGAGAAGGCGGGGCTGAAGGCGGGCGCGATGAGCGAGCTGAAGACCGCGCCGCGCGGCTACCCGAAGGACCACCCGCGCATCGAGTTGCTGCGCCGCAAGGGGTTGATGGCCGGCCGCGAGTTCCCGCTGGCGAAGTGGATGCACACCAAGGCGGCCGTCGGCAAGGTGCGCGACGTGTGGACCGCCACCGCCGACCTGTCCGCCTGGCTGGACCTCCACGTCGGCCCCAGCACCCTTCCCCCCGACGAACACCGCCGCTGAGCACCGTCGCGGCTCCGAGGCGAGGTTTTCCTGCAGGCCCGGGTCAGCAGCAAAACCTCGGGTGCGCCGAGACCTGCCGGAAAACCTCGGGCCCTGAAGGGTCAGGGGACGGGGAGCCAGACGAGGGCGCGTTGGACGACCTGGACGTCGGTGCGGGTGAGCGGCACCGCGACCGTGGCGATGTCCTGAGCGACGCCGTTCCACTTGTCGGTGATGGCCTGCACCTCGTCGACCAACTGCTGCTCCAGGTCCGACAGGTCCTGGTGCAGCTGCTGGATCTTGCTCTCCTGCGCGTCGAGGCGGGCGCCCGCGGCCTGGGTGGACGACCGGCGCCGCGCCGCCGAGCTGATCATGCTGCCGCGCGAGCGGCGACCGCCCAAGAAGCCGTCGAGGATGGATCCGGCGGCCGAGATGAGCTCGTCGTTGCGCTTGCCCGACGCCTGCGTCTGCAGCACGTGGGCGCGGTCCTCGGCAGTGGCCAGCTGCTGCTGCAACGACTTCAGCTTCGTGGCGTACTTCGAGCGCAGCTTGGCCGCTTCCTCGTCGGCCTGCGCCTCGGCCGCGGTGTGGCAGCGCAGGGCGAACGCCTCGGGCGTCTCGCCCGGACGGCCGTACACCTTCAGGGCCTTGTTGGCCAGCATGTCCACGGTACGGCTGCGGACCAACGAGTCGACCAGGTCGCGCTCGACCCGGCTGAAGAACGTCTTCTGGTGGATGGGCGCCTCGGGCAGCCGGTAATGGCAGGGCGACGGCGCCTCGCTGCGCAGGTCGCGGTCGTCGTAGTCGACGTCGACCGGGCGGCTCGCATCGACCTGCTCGGTGAGCGGGAACAGCACCGCCTCGAACTCCTGGTCCTGCACGAAGTCGGCCTTCGCGTCGTCGAAGCGCATCATCACGCGGCAGATGATGGCCGGCTCCCATGCGGTGCCGGCAGGGTCGGCGCCCACGTCGGCGAGCCACGGCGCAGCCAGGTCCACCCAGCGCACGGCGATGCCCTCGGCGGTCTTCGGCATGACCGGCGACGTGGTGTCGTCGTCGGCGACGGGCACGGCGGCCGGCTGCGGCGGCAACGGCACCGGAGCGCCGGTGGGCGGGGGGAGTGCGGACGACGAAGCGGACGACGAGGCAGGCGCGGCGGGGGCAGCAGCCGCCGGTGCCGGGGCCGCAGCGGTCGACGTCGGCGCAGGAGCCGGCGCGGCGGCCTTCTGGTCGGCCATCAGCACGGCGATCTGGTCGCGGGTGAGCGGGCCGCGCAGGTAGCTCATGGCCCAGCGCGTGGTGAACACCTCGGGCTGGTCCTTGCCGGCCCGGCGCAGCACGAACTCGCGCTTGGCGAGCCCGCTGATGGTGTCGCCCACGGCCTTCACGTCCACGCCGCCGCTGGCCGCGCTCATGCCGTCGAGCAGGCGGGCCTTGTCGCGGTCGGTCTGCAGGCGGCCGATCATCCACGTGCCCGCGTTCGACAACGCCTTGTAGTCCACGTCGACCGGGTTCTGCGTGCTCAGCACCACACCCACGCCGAAGGCGCGGGCCTGCTTCATGAGCGTCATGATGGGCTTCTTCGTGGGCGGCGCGGCGGTGGGCGGCAGGTAGCCGGCCACCTCGTCCATGTACAGCAGGGCGCGCAGGTCGGTGGTGCCGCTCTGCTTGCGCATCCACGTGACCAGTTTGCTGAGCACCAGCGTGGTGACGAACTGGCGCTCCTGGTCGCCCAGATGGGCGGTGGTGAGGATGGCGCACCGTGGGCGGCCGTCGGCGGCGTGCAGCATGGTGCCGATGTCGAGCGGCGTGCCGTTCATCCAGGCGCCGAACGACGGCGAGGCGAGCAGCCCGTTCAGCCGCATCGCGAAGGCCGTGCGGTCCTTGGGCGGGAAAAACTGGTCCAGGTCGAACACGCCCAGCTTGCGCAGCGGCGGTGACTGCACCATGCCCACCAGCGTGGGCAGGTCGAGGCTGCGGCCGGCCGACCACTCGTTCATCACCAGATTGCTGAGCAGGATGTGCTCGCGGCTGGTCAGCGGGTCGGCGTCCACGCCGACCAGGCCCAGCAGGCCGCTGACGAAGCCTTCGATCTCGTCACCGAGGATCTCGGGGTCGGTGACCCCGGCAGGCGCAGCGAGCGAGCCGATGATGTTCAGCCCCACGCCGGCGGTGGACCCCGGCGTGTAGATGGTGAACTCGGCGTCACGGCGCAGCGTGGCCACGCGGTCGGGCGTGATGCCCCAGCCGGCCAGGCCCTGCGTCCACGTGCTGGCCTGCGCGGCGGCGAAGTCGGGCACCGACTGGCCCGCCTTCTGGGCGTCGCCCTCGTTCACCCACGGCTGGAAGTCGGTGGGCGCCAGCGCCGGGAACGTGAGGCACAGGTTGGTGAGGTCACCCTTCGGGTCGATGAGCAGCGTCGGCACCCCTGCCGTGAGCGCCTCTTCGATGAGCACGACACCCAGGCCGGTCTTGCCCGAACCGGTCATGCCGACGATGACCCCGTGCGTGGTGAAGTCGCCGCTCGACACCGTGGTGTTGGTGCCGTTGCGCTGGTGCTGAGCGGGATCGATCTGCCCGCCGAGAAGGAAGTCGGCCATGGGCAGAAACTAGCGACTACGTGGTCAGTGGCGAACGGCGATGCGATATGCGCAGCGCTGGCCACCGTCGAGCAGGTGCTGTTCGCGCTCGACGTCGACGTCGGGGCCGAGGGCCTTGCGGAACAGGTCGAGCTCGGCGCTGCACAGGCCACCGCAGTGGTCGGCGGCGCTCTGGATGGGGCAGTGGTGCTCGACCAGCTCCAGGTGGTCGCCCACCTCGGTGGCCTCGGCCAGGTAGCCCTCGGCGCTGCGCAGCGTGGCCAGGCGGAACACCTTGTCGGCCACGGTGGGGGCGTCGTCGAGCACGCCGCGGTAGTTCGCCAGCTGACGCTCGGCGCGGGTGCGCACCACCTTGTCGAGGGCCTCGTCGCCCAGCGCGGTGCGGATGCTGTGCAGCAGCTCGACCGTCAGGTCGGCGTGGCGGTCGGCGAACAGCGAGCCGGCGGTGGCGGTGAGCCGCCAGTGCGTGGGCGGGCGGCCGCGACCGTTGCTGACGCCCGTGGACCGCTCGACCAGGCCGGCCGTCTCGAGGGCCTCGAGGTGCTGGCGGATGGCCGTGTCGGTGAGCCCGAACTCGGTGGCCAGCTCGGGCGCCGTGGCGGTGTCGGCGCGCTTGAGCCGCTCGATGATGCGACGCTTCGCGCCAGAGAGGTCGGGGGTGATCTCGCTGATGCCCGAAGGATAGCGATTTTGAAAAGCGGTTGCTTGGCGAAAGCGTTCGCGCGAAGCGGCCGATCCTTTGACAAAATGTCAAACATGACGTCATCCGGTGGTGCAGTCGGCACCGATCCCATCGCGCACGCGCTCGAGAACCAGTTCGGCCTGGCCGATCGAGTGGTGAACGCCGACTCGCTCGCCAACAGCATCGCCCGGTTCAAGGAGCAGGGCATCGTGCTGCCCACGTTCGCCCAACTGGCCGACCCGTCCACGGTCGACCCGTCCGTCGTCGGCGACGCACCGAAGGACGGCCCCGACGCCCGCAACCTGTGGCGCGTGCACTGGTACAACGACGTGCACGGCAACCGCGTGCCGGTGCCCGATCACGTGGTGCTGCCCAGCAGCCTCACCGGTGTCGCCAGCCCCATCGTCGTGGCGTTCGGCGACCGGTTCCCCATGATCACCGCGCACAAGGTGCTGGCCGCGTACGCGTGCCTCGCGCCGCGCGTCGTCACCGGGCAGTTCGACCCCACCCGCCACCGCGCCATCTGGCCCAGCACCGGCAACTACGCCCGCGGTGGCATCGCCATCAGCCGCATCATGGCGTCGCGCGGTGTGGCCATCCTGCCCGCGGGCATGAGCCAGGAGCGCTTCGACTGGCTCGACCGTTGGTGCGAGAACCCGAAGGACGACGTCATCCGCACCGTCGGCACCGAGAGCAACGTGAAGGAGATCTACGACGCCTGCAACGAGCTGGCGAAGGATCCCGGCAACTTCGTGCTCAACCAGTTCTGCGAGTTCGGCAACCACGTGGGCCACTACGAGGTCACCGGCCGGGCACTGGCGCACGTGTTCGAGACCGCCAAGTCGGCCAGTGGGCGGCCGTGGAAGCTCGCCGCGTTCACCAGCGCCACGGGCTCCGCCGGCACCATCGCCGCCGGCGACCGGCTGAAGGACCTGTACGGCACGAAGATCGTCGCCGTCGAGGCGCTCGAGTGCCCCACCATGCTCGAGAACGGCTTCGGCGAGCACAACATCCAGGGCATCGGCGACAAGCACATCCCGCTCATCCACAACGTCATGAACACCGACGTGGTGGTCGCCGTCAGCGACCGCGCCACCGACCAGCTGTACGCCATGTTCAACAGCGACGACGGCATCGGCTACCTCAGCGATCGTCGTGGTGTCCCGCAGCAGATCCTGCAGACCCTGCAGCACTTCGGCCTGTCGGCCATCTGCAACGTGCTCGCCGCCATCAGCACGGCAAAGGCACTCGACCTGGGCCCCGACGACGCCATCGTCACCGTCGCCACCGACGGTGCCGCGCTGTACCCCAGCGAGTACAGCAAGATCACGGCCCGCGACTTCGGCGGCGGCTTCACCAACCTCGACGCCGCGCAGACATGGGGCGAGCACCTGGCCAACGTCACCACGGCGCACACGCTCGAGCTCACCGAGCGCGAACGGAACCGCATCTTCAACCTCGGCTACTACACGTGGGTCGAGCAGCAGGGCACGCCGTTCGAACTGTTCGAGGCCCGCCGCCAGCAGTCGTTCTGGCGCGACCTGCGCCGCTTCGTGCCCGTGTGGGACGAGATGATCGACGAGTTCAACGCCCGCGTCGCGGCTTCCTGACCGGCCATGCACCACGGCGGCCTCTCCACCGGGTGGACGTGCGCCGTGTGCGGCGCGACCACACCCATCGACGTGCCCTTCTCGTGGCGCTGTCCGAACGCCACGGACGCCGACCGTCACCACGCGCCGCAGCTGCAGCAGGCCATCGCCCCGCTGCGCAGCAGCGGTGAGGTGAACCCGTTCCTCGCGTTCCGGCGGTACCTGGCGTGGGACTCGTTCGCCGAAGCCGTGGGGCACGACGAGGCGGCGCGCATCGCCATGATCGCCGAGTTCGACGCGCTCGTCGCCGACGTGGCCGGCACCGGCTTCGTCACCACACCGTTCCACCGGGCCGACGCGTTGAGCGACGAGCTGGGATTCCGTGCCGACGGCGGCGTGTGGGTGAAGGACGAGACCCACCACGTGGCCGGCAGCCACAAGGCCCGCCACCTGTTCGGCATCCTGTTGCACCTGGTGGCGGCCGAACGTGCCGGCCTGGCGCCGTGGGGTGCCGAGCGGCCGCCGCTGGCCATCGCCTCGTGCGGCAACGCAGCCCTCGCGGCATCCACGCTCGCCGCGGCCGTGCGCTGGCCCATCAGCGTGTTCGTGCCCGTCGACGCCAACCCGGCGGTCGTCGAGCAACTGCACCGTCTGCATGCCGAGGTGGTCACGTGCCCGCGCCTGGCCACCGACCCGCCGGGCGACCCGTGCGTGCACCGGTTCCGCGACGCCGTCGCCCAGGGCGCCGTGCCGTTCAGCGTGCAGGGCACCGAGAACGCCTGGTGCCTGGACGGTGGCCGCACCATCGGCTGGGAGATGGCCCGTTTCATGGAGGAGCACATCGAGGGCCCGCCGTTCGACCGCCTGTTCGTGCAGGTGGGCGGGGGAGCGTTCGCCGCGTGCGTCGCCGCCGGCTTCCGCATGAGCGGCATCACGCCCATCCTCCACGCCGTGCAGACCAATGCGTGCGCCCCGCTCGACCGGGCCTGGCAGCTCGCCGACTCGGTGGGCGGGCCCAGACGAGTGGCCACCCACTGGGGCGACGTCATGTGGCCGTGGGAGCACGTCGGCCACTCGGCCGCCGACGGCATCCTCGACGACGAGACGTACGACTGGCTGCCCGTCGTCGCCGCCATGGCCGACGGCCACGGTTCGCCCGTGGTCGCCCACGAGGACCACGTGCTCCGCGCCAACGACGTGGGCGTGCGCACCACCGGCATCGACGCCAGCCACACCGGGACGGCAGGCCTGGCCGGTCTGCTTGCGCTCCGCGACCATGTGGCCGACGATGAACGCGTGGCAGTGATCTTCAGCGGGGTGCGGCGATGAACATGCGACGTTGGGAGAGCGCGGTCGAGCAGCAGATCAAGGACGGCATCGCGCGCGGCGAGTTCGCCGACCTGCCCGGCAAGGGCAAGCCGCTCGAGGGCCTGGCCGCCGACCACGACGAGGACTGGTGGCTGAAGGCCAAGCTGCGCGCCGAACGGCTCAGCTACCTGCCGCCCACCATCCGCATCCGCAAGGAGGTGGAGGAAGCCCGCGAGGCCATGGCCGCCGCGTCGAACGAGTCGGTGGTGCGCCGCATCGTCGATGACATCAACGTGCGCATCCGCGACATCAACCGCCGCGGCGCCGAAGGGCCACCGTCCACGGTGATGGTGCTCGACGCAGACGCCGAAGTCGCCAAGTGGCGTGCCAGGATCGCCGAGTGACCGCTTCTCGCCCCAACGTGCTCGTCGTCATGTACGACCAGCTCACCCCCGGCGCGCTGGGTTGCTACGGCAACCCGGCCACCAAGGCACCCACCATCGACCGTCTGGCCGCCGAAGGCGTGGTGTTCGACGCCGCCTACACGAACAGCCCACTGTGCACCCCGGCCCGCTACTGCATGATGACCGGGCAGCTGCCGTCGGCCACCCGCGGCTACGACAACGCCGCCTACCTGGCCAGCACCATCCCCACGTTCGCCCACTACGCCCGCGCCGCCGGGTACCGAACGGTGCTGTCGGGGAAGATGCACTTCGTCGGGCCCGACCAGCTGCACGGGTTCGAGGAGCGCCGCACCACCGACATCTACCCGGCCGACTTCGGCTGGACGCCCGACTGGCGTACGCCCGACGAGCGCATCGACTGGTGGTACCACAACATGGACAGCGTCACCGGCGCCGGTGTGGCCGAGGTGACCAACCAGCTGCTGTTCGACGACGAGGTCGGCTTCCAGGCCGTGCGGGCGCTGCACGACCTGGCCCGCTCGTCCGACGAGCGCCCGTTCCTGCTCGTCGCCAGCTTCACCCACCCGCACGACCCGTACGTCACCCGTCAGGAGTACTGGGACCGGTACGAGGGGGTCGACATCCCGATGCCACAGGTGTCGGCCGACGACGTGGACCTGGACCCGCACACGCAGCGCCTGCGCGAGGCATGCGCGATGGACCGCACCACCATCACCGACGACGACGTGCGCGACGCCCGCCGCGCCTACATGGGCAACGTCAGCTACGTCGACGACTGGACGGCGAAGCTGGTCGGCACGCTCGGCGCGCTGGGGTTGGCCGACGACACCGTGGTGGTGCTGCTCGCCGACCACGGCGACATGCTGGGCGAGCGCGGCCTCTGGTACAAGATGAACTTCTTCGAGGGGTCCACGCGCATCCCGCTGGTGGTGCACGCGCCGGGCCGGTTCCAACCGCGCCGCGTCGATGCGCCGGTGTCGCTGGTCGACGTGCTGCCCACCATCGTCGAGCTCGCCGGGGGCTCACCCGACGATGCGGTCGAGCCGCTGGCCGGCCGGTCGTTGCTGCCGCTGTGCCGGGGCGAGGCCGAGGAGCGAACCGTGGTGGGCGAGTACGCGGCGGAGGGCGCGTGCGCCCCCATCGTCATGCTGCGCCGCGGCCACCTGAAGTTCGTCCACTGCCCGGCCGACCCCGACCAGCTGTACGACCTGGCCGCCGACCCGCACGAACGGGTGAACCTGGCCACCGACCCGGCACATGCCGATGTGGTGGCCGCATTCCGGGCCGAGGTGGCCGAACGCTGGGACCTCGACCGGTTCCACGCCGAGGTGCTGGCCGACCAGGCCCGTCGCCGCCTGGTGTCCACCGCGCTGCGGTCGGGCGCGTTCACCCCGTGGGACCACACGCCCCGCCGCGACGCCGCGGGCGAGTACATGCGCAACCACTTGGATCTGAACGACGTCGAGCGCAACGCCCGCTGGCCCCGCTGACCGAACTCAAGTTCTGCGTGCCGCCGCCGCTGACCGGGGGCGGGCTCAGACCTCGTTGAGCTTGCCGTCGGCGACGTCGTAGACGAAGCCGCGGATGTGCTCCTTGTGCTTCACGAACGGGCTGTTGCGCAGCCGGTTCATGCTCTGGCGTACATCGCGGTAGGGGTCGGTGAAGCACTCGAGCGCCCACCAGGGCTTGATGCCCACCTCGGCCTCGATCTCGGCCTTGAACTCGTCCTCGCTGACGGCCTGCAGGCCGCAGTTGGTGTGGTGGATGAGGATGATCTCGCGGGTGCCCAGCGAGCGTTGGCTGAGGACGAGCGAGCGGACGACGTCGTCGGTGACCACGCCACCGGCGTTGCGGATGATGTGCGCCTCGCCGTGGCCCAGCCCGAGCATCTGGAAGATGTCCATGCGGCTGTCCATGCAGGCCACGATCGCCAGCTTGCGGCGGGGTCGAAGGGCCAGGTCGCGGTCCGCGTAGCTCTGCACGAAGGCCCGGTTGTTCGCCAGCAGCTCGTCGGCGTTGGGCTGGAAAGCCGCAGATGTGTCGGGGTCGGTCATCTCTCTGGACGGTAGCGTGTGGCGCCATGAGCGACATCACCCGTCCCATGGCCCTCGAATCGGGAATGGACCCGCGTCTCGACGTCTTCAACCGTCTGCTCCGCAACCGGGTGGTCATGCTCGGCACCGACGTGAACGACGACATCGCCAACCAGCTGTGCGCCCAGCTGCTGTACCTGGAGGGCGAAGACCCCAACGCCGACATCTGGCTGTACATCAACAGCCCGGGCGGCTCGGTCACGGCCGGCATGGCCATCTACGACACGATGCAGTTCGTCAGCTGCGACGTCGCCACTGTCTGCATGGGCATGGCTGCCAGCATGGGCCAGTTCCTGCTCACGGCCGGCGCCCCCGGCAAGCGCTACACGCTGCCCAACGCCCGCATCATGATGCACCAGCCGCTCGCCGGCCTGCGTGGCCAGGCCACCGACATCGCCATCCAGGCCGAGCAGCTGAAGTACACCAAGCGCCGCATGGCCGAGCTCATCTCGCAGCACTCGGGCCAGTCGCTCGAGACCATCCAGGCCGACAGCGAGCGCGACCGCTGGTTCACCGCCGAAGAGGCCAAGGCCTACGGCCTGGTCGACAACGTCATCCTGCGCCGCGGCGAGATCATCTGA
>CBHWEI010000088.1:0-13908 GCA_966112835.1 uncultured Acidimicrobiaceae bacterium | reverse complement strand
CCCCACGTCGGCGTGTGTCGCACCGCACCTACATGGTGCGGCGCGTGGTCGCGCTCGCCCTGCTGGTGGCCGTGTTCTACGGGGTGTGGTCCGTCGCCGGCAGCCTGTTCGGCAGCGACGACACGTCGGCCACCACCTCTGGCTCGGGCTCGGGCGCCACCGGGGGAACGGGCGATGTGACGGCAAGCACACCCACGCCCACCACCGCGACGCCCACCACGCCGGCCCCCACCACGCCGCCGACGGAGAAGCCGCGCACGGCCCCCACCAAGGACGACCCGGCCGAGATCCTCATCCTGGGCGACTCCGACGCGGGCAGCTTCGGGCCGTATCTGAAGACCCTGCTCGACCAGACCGGCCTGGCCACCACCGAGCTGGACTACAAGACCTCGTCGGGCCTGGCCCGGCCCGACTTCTTCGACTGGCCGGCGCACATGCGTGAAGTGGTGCCGCAGGTGAACCCCGACATCGTGGTGGTCACGTTCGGCGGAAACGACGCGCAGGGCCTGCGCAACGTCGACAAAACCTGGGCCGTGAACCACGCGCCGGCCGCGGGAGGCGACGACGCCGACTGGAAGGCCGAGTACGGCAAGCGGGTGGGCGCCGCGATGGACTACCTCACCGAGGGCAACCGCACACTGGTGTGGGTGGGCATCCCCAACGACGACAACCCCGACGTCACGGCCCGCATGCAGGTGCAGGACGAGGTGGTGCGTGCCGAGGCCGCCAAGCGCAAGGACAAGGTCCGCTTCATCGACACGTGGGCGCGGTTCAGCGGCCGCAACGGTGGGTGGGCCGAGTACGTCATCGACCCGCGCGACGGCGAGGGCAAGGACGTCCGTGCCGACGACGGCTTCCACCTGAACACCACCGGCGCCGAGATCCTGGCGCTCGACATCGCCCAAGCCGTGAAGGACGACATGGTCGCCCGCGGCGCCAAGCTCTAGCCCCACCCACCCCGGGCCCTTCTTCCCGAACTCGAGTGCTGCGTGACGCGCTGGGGCGAGCGCGAGGCTGGGTGGATGGAGAACCACTTCGACGGGTGGGTGGCCGAGCACTACGACGCGATGTCGGCCGAGATGTTCGACCCGGTGCTGCTCGACCACACGACCCGATTCCTCGCCGAGCACTCGCAGGGCGACGCGCTGGAGTTCGCCATCGGCACCGGCCGGGTGGCGCTGCCGCTGGCGGCGCGCGGTGTGCGCGTGGAGGGCATCGAGTTCTCGGAGGCGATGGTGCAGCAGTTCCGCGCCAAGCCCGGCAGCGAGCACATCCCCGTCACCATCGGCGACATGACCGAGGTGCGGCTACCGCGCACGTACTCGCTCGTGTACCTGGTGTGGAACACCATCTCGAACCTCACCACGCAGCAGGCGCAGGTGACCTGCTTCCAGAACGCCGCCGCCCACCTGGCGCCCGGTGGGAAGTTCGTGGTCGAACTGTGGATCCCTGACCTGCGGCGCATGCTGCCGGGTGACCGGCTCCTGCTGTGCGACGTGAATGAGCAGCACGTGGGCATCGACGAGATCGACACCGCCACCCAGACTGGCGTGTCGCACCACTACTGGACCATCGACGGCGTGGCCCGCCACGGCACCACGCCCTGGCGTTACGCCTGGCCGGCCGAGCTGGACCTGATGGCGCGGCTGGCCGGCATGACGCTGGTGGAGCGGTGGGCGGACTGGCAGCGCACCCCGTTCACCAGCGACAGCACGCAGCACGTCTCGGTGTGGCAGACCTGACGGTCACTGGGTGCGGCCGCGCTCCTGGATGGCCTTGCGGCGGGCCTCGACCTGGTCCTTGCTGAACATCTCGCGCTGCCAGCGCGACGCGTTCGAGGCCTCGGTGGCCCAGCCCGCGGTGTCGTGGGTGATCTCGGCGTAGGTGGCCTTCATCTGGCGCACGCCGGGCTGGTCGTTGCCGACGATGTCGAGTGCGACCCGCCGGGTGACGGCCATCAGCTCGTCGTGAGCGACCACGCGGTTCACCAGCCCGAACTGCAGTGCCTCGTCGGCCAGCATGAAGTTTCCGGTCCAGCTCATCTCGCGAGCACGGCGCACGCCGATGGCCTGCGGCAGCAGCACGGTGAGGCCCCAGCCGGGCATGACGCCCACGCGTGAGTGGGTGTCGCCGAACTTGGCCCGCTCGCTGGCGATCAGGAAGTCGCAGTTCAGGGCCAGCTCGAAGCCGCCGGTGATGGCGACGCCGTTCACCGCGCCGATGAGCGGCTTCACCATGGCGGGGAACGGGCCGCGCACGCCATCGGCGTTCGGCCGGCCGTCGGCACCGGTGGCACCCAGGTTCCCGGCGGTCGAGCCGAGCTCCTTCAGGTCCAGGCCGGCGCAGAACGCCGGGTCGGTGCCGGTGATGACGACCACGTCGACCTCGGGGTCGGCATCGGCCCGCTTCATCATCTCGGGCAGCAGCCGCAGCACCTCGCTGGACAGCGCGTTGCGCGCCTCGGGGCGGTTCAGGGTGATGGTGGCGATGCGCTCGCTCACCTCGTACAGGACGACGTCGCTCATCCATCGATCTTCGCAGCCGTGCCGCCGGTGCGGCTCAGTGGAGGTCGGCGAGCTTCACCAGCGTGGCCGCGATCCAACCGCCGAGCGCACCGAAGTGGTCGTCGAGCAACGTGCTGGCGCCGTCGTCGAGCGCGTCCTCGGCCAACTCGTACAGACCCTCGTAGGTGGCCTCGACCGCGTACTCGGCGGCCTCGCCGGGCTCGTCGCCGTACGCCACCTCGCCCGTCACACCGGCGCGCTCCAGCCGGCCGTCGCCGATGAGCGGGCTGCTGGCCGGCGTGGTGGTGAACACGCGGGCCGGGTCCATGGGCTCGCTGAGGCCCTGCACGCGGAACACGATCTCCATCTCGATGGCCGGCAAGCGGTCGAGCACCTCCTCCACGTACCACTGCCGGTACGCGGTCTGGCTCCACGACGGCCAGTCGAACGTGATGTGCGCGACCACCCGCGGCGGGTTGTCCTCGCCGGGCAACCCGTAGCTGGTCTCCCACGTGAGGTCGCCCAACAGCACGTCGGCCTGGAAGTGCTCCTCGAACGGCTGCCGTTCCAGGAACGCGGCTTCGAACGCGTCGCGCAGCGCACTGATGGCGTCGGTGAACACGTGATCGAGCATCCGCCACCGACGGTAGCGGGCCGCACGACCCCGTTCGCTACGGTTGCCGCATGTCGCTCGTGCTCGTCGATGTGGCCGACGGTGTCGCCACCCTCACCCTGAACAACCCGGACGAGCGGAACACGCTCACCGCGCCGATGGTCGCCGAGATCATCGCCGCGATGGACCGCATCGAGGCCGACGAGGCCATCGGCGCACTCGTCGTCACCGGCACCGCACCCGCGTTCTGCGCCGGCGCGAACCTGGGCAACCTGGCCGAGTCCAGCAAGGACAGCCTGGGCAACATCTACGAGGGTTTCCTGCGCATCGCCCGCAGCCCGCTGCCCACCCTGGCAGCGGTGAACGGTGCGGCCGTCGGCGCCGGCATGAACCTGGCGCTCGGCTGCGACCTGCGCCTGGCCGCCCGCCGGGCCAAGTTCGACACCCGCTTCCTGCAGATCGGCATCCACCCCGGTGGCGGACACACGTGGATGCTGCGCCGCATCGTCGGCCCGCAGGCCACGTTCGCCGGCGTCGTGTTCGGCGAGGTCATGGACGGCGCCGAGGCCGAGCGCGTCGGTCTGGTGCACCGCTGCGTCGACGACGACCAGCTGCTCGCGGTGGCCCACGAGATGGCCGCCCGTGCCGCCTCGGCGCCACGCGAACTGGTCATCGAGGTGAAGAAGACCATCCAGGACATGGCCGACATCGCCACCCATCCCGAAGCGGTCGACCGCGAGCTCACCCCGCAGGTGTGGAGCACCCGTCAACCGTGGTTCGCGGAGCGAATCGCGGCCCTCCAGGCCAAGATCAGTTCCAAGAAGTAAAAGCGCGCACAACTGTTACCGAAAGTCCCTTCCGCCCAGCGGGGGACAGGTCTACGGTTCCATCACGGAGAGCAGCCGTACATTCCGACACACACGGAGGTACCCATGAGCCAGCGCCATCGCAGCCAAGACGTGGCCCCGCCACCGAAGATGGACTTGCGAGCACATGCCCACAACGAACGGCACCGCATCAACAGCGAGTTGCAGAGCGTTGCGGCGCAGGTGAGCAGCGGTTACGAGCCCGACGAGGTGCACGAACCGGGTCGGGCCTGGGTGCCCGAACACCGGCACGACGCCGAGAAGGCGAAGAAGAACGCTGCTCCACGGCGTATGCGTCATTGGAAGATGAAGGAGTGGAAGCGCCGCTCCACCGTGCGCCGGGCGAAGGCGCAGGCCTTCCGCTTGGCAGCCGAAGAAGCCTGACGGCTACAGCCAGGCCGCCGACAGCTCGTCGGCGCGCTCGGTCCACTCCTCGGCGGTGATCGCGTACCGCACGTGGTCCTCCCACGCGCCGTTGATCTCGAGGAAGCGCAACGCCACGCCCTCTTCACGGACGGACAGCACTTCCATCACGCGCCGGCTGTTGCTGTTGCGCGGCACGATGCAGATCTCCAGGCGGTGCAGCCGCAATTGCTCGAACGCGAACTTGGCCAGGGTGACCACGCCTTCGGCGATGTAGCGGTGCCCGGCCTTGTCGCGGTCGATCCAGTAACCCACGGTGCCGCTCTGCAGCGCGCCGCGGGCGACGTTGTTCAGGTTGATCTCGCCGGCGAAGTCGTTGCCCACGAACACGCCGAACCCGTAGGCGACACCCATCTGGCGGTCGCGGTCGCGTGCGCTGCAGCGCGACATGAACGCCTCGCGGTCGCGGGTGGGGTCGAGCAGGTTGGTCGGCCGCAGCGGCTCCCACGGTGTGAGCCACTGCTCGTTGCGCTGGCGCACCTCGGCCCACTGGGGCCAGTCGTTGGCCTGCAGCGGGCGCAGCATGACCCGGCGACCGTAGAGGCGGATGGCGGCAGCGGACATCGAGGGATGACCATAGGTCCGCCCGGTCACGCCGTCACCACCCACACGCTGCGGGCGTGCAGGAACCGCATGACGGCCACCACCTCGCACGCCACGCCGAGCACGTCGTGCACCAGATGCTCGGGCAGGCCGGGGTTGTGGGCACGGTCGGCGTCGCCCTCGGTGACCATGGTGCGGTAGACGTCCTCGGCCGCTTCGCGGGTGAGCTCGAACGGCAGCTCGACGGCGTGACCCGCTTCGACCACGGCGAGCGCCTCCACGTCGCCGCCGCACAGCTCGACGCGGTCGGCGAACCGGCAAGCGGGGGCCTCGCGCTCGACGTCCTCCATGTGGTCGAGCACCCAGCCCACCGCGTTGGTGAGCTCCTCGGCCCACGGCGGGTCGTGGTGCAGTTCGCGCAGCAGGGTGTGCGGGCCCACGGGCATGGCGCAGGTCTGGTCGTCGACCGTGAACGTGGTCTCGGTGGGCGACAGCCGCACCCGCAGCGTGGTCATGCGCCGGCCTCGGTCTCGTCGGTCTCGGTGTCGTCGGCCAGCGCCAGCTCATGGGCCACCCACCGACCGACGGCGTCGTCGCCGCCGGCGAGGAAGAAGGCGTAGTGGGCGTGCAGGCACTTCACGCCCTGGCGCGTGCCGGCCACACCGCCCGACGGGCGCGGGCCCTGGTGGTCGGCGGGGATGGCGGCGTCGCGCTCGGCGGCGTAGCGGGCGTGCGCGGCAGCCACCTGGTCGGGGGGCACCTCGGCCTCGGCCCGGCGCACGCCACCGTCGGCCTCCAGCCGGCTGACGCGCAGCGTGGCATCGCGCCCGGCGAGCCAGTAGCGGGTGGGCATGGGCGTGCGGTCGCGCAGGAACGGCGCGTTGCGGAGCACGACGGGTTCGCCGTGCGGGTCGCGCACGACCACCTCGAACTCGCTCTGCGGGACGCGGCCGAGCAGCTCGGTGACCAGGTCGTGGTCGTCCATTCGACGTGACGGGTTACTTGCGCAGGCGGCGCAGCACCAGCAGCAGCACCACCAGGCCGCCCACCAGGGGCAGCATGCGCTTCAACAGCGCCGAGCCGGCGACGTCGGACAGCTCGATGGGCTCGGCAGCGGGGCCTTCGATCTTGCGGACAGTGGCGGCCTCGGCGGCGGGTGCTGCGGGAGCGGCGGCCGGTGCCTCGGCCACGTGGGCCTTCACCTCGTCGGCGTGGTGCACGGCCTCTTCGACCAGCACGTCGGCCTCGTCGGGCGTGTCCTCCTCGGCGTCGAGCATGCTGTTCAGGTTGTTGGCGAACTGGGTCATCAGCTTGGCGCTGACGTCGCCCATGACGCCGCGGCCGAACTGGGCGACCTTGCCGCTGACGTGGAGGTCGGTGGACACGACGCACTTGGTGACGTGCGGGCTGACGGCTTCGAGCTGCGCGGTGATGAGCGCGTCGGCGTTGCCCTTGCCGCCGGTGTCGCGGCCTTCACCCTTCAACACGGCGCGGTGGTTGGCGTCGTCCTTCTCCAGGAAGTGCGCCTGTCCCTTGAACGAGGTGGAGATGGGGCCGAGCTTCACCTTCACCACGCCGCGGTAGACGTCGCCTTCCACTTCCTGCAACTGCGCGCCGGGCATGCACGGGGCGATGCGCTCGACATCGGTGAGCACGGACCACGCGTGGTCGATCGAGCGGTTGACGGTGAACTCGTTCAGCAGCTTTTCCATCGGGCGAGATCCTCCACGGTGTCGATGTCGTCGACTGAGCCTAGGCATGGTACGCGGCACACCCACTCGGGGTGCACTTCGAGCAGCGATCGCGCGCCCTGGTCGCCGGTCTCGGGCAGCAGCGGCCACACGTCGGCGTGCAGGCGGACGGGGTGCGGTCCGGGGCGGCCGTCGTAGGTGGCGACGACGATGCGCCACGACGGGTCGGTGTCGCGAACGGCGCGCCACGCCTCGGTGGTGACGAAGGGTTGGTCGGCCAGTCCGATGGTGACCGAATCGGCCCCCAACTCGCTCGCCGTGGCCGTGGCGACGCGCACCGAGGTGGCCTGTCCGTCGGCCCAGTGCGGATTGTGACGAATGCTCGTCACACCTGACGGGTCGGGCGGAAGCGTCAGTTCGATCGCCCCCGTGACCACCACGACGTGGTCGAACCCGGCCTGGGTGACCCGGTGCAGGGCCCACTCCCAGACGGTGCGCCCGTGCAGCGGAGCCCACAGTTTGTGGGTTTCACCGTGAAAACGTGTGCCCGCGCCGGCGGCGAGCAACGCGGCGACATGGGCCATGTGACGAGCCTACTCGCGCCTGGTCAGAGCCCATGAAGGGTGGTCGGGGAGCGGCGCGGGGCTGGACAGAAGATGACGGATGGATGACGAAATGTTGTCGGTCGCGTTGAATGTTGCGATTCGATGACGCTAACTTGTCGAACTGTTACGGAAGCGGGCGGACAACGTCTTCTCGCTCCACGAACCGAGAGGACGTCACTCCCGCATGACGCTTCGCCGCACTGCCCAACTCAGCCTCGCCGCCACGGTGCTCGCCCTCGGCGCCACTGCGCTCCCACTCGGTGCGCAGGCCGCCCCGGCCGCCCACACGTGGACCGCCTCGATGTCGGTGCAGCCCGTGCCCATGGCGGCCCGTGGTGACGACCCGCTCGTGCCGGTGGCCGCCAAGGCCATCCAGGCCTGGGCCAGCTACCGCAAGGCCGGCGACCGCACCGCGCTGCAGCAGTTCCGAGCGCTGCGCGACGCCGTCGCCACCGAGGCCGGCCGCCGTGCCGGCATCGACCCCGTTCGCATGCGTGCCGCCTTCGCCGCAGCCGACACCCCGCACCAGCTGGCGCTGATGACGGCGTTCACACAGCTCGGCACTCCGTACCGTGGCTTCCACCGCGAGCCGGGCAAGGGCTTCGACTGCTCCGGCTTCACCGGTTGGGTGTGGCAGCAGTCCGGCATCCTCATGCCGCGCAACAGCCGCGACCAGATCCGCAACATCCCCAACGTCGACCGCTCGCAGGCGCAGGCCGGCGACCTGGTCTACTACCCGGGCCACATCGCCATCTTCCTCGGTGTCGACAACGCCATCATCCACGCGCCGTACACCGGTCGCAGCGTCGAGGTGGGCCACCTGGGCAAGTCGCACGTCCGTCGTGCGCGCTTCGGTGACCCCATCGGCGACGTGCCGACGGGCGCCTGGTCGTGGCCGTCAGCCGTGGATTGGGCCGTCGCCATCGCGTAGCGACGGCGCGATCCGCCCGGTGCGCCGGGCGATGATCTCGGCACAGATGCTCACGGCGGTCTCCTCCGGCGTGCGCGCCCCCAGGTCCAGCCCGATGGGCGACATCAACCGGCCGAGCTGCTCGGGCGTGTCGACGCCCACCTCGGCCAACCGCTCCAGCCGCTTGGCGTGCGTCTTGCGGCTGCCCATCACGCCGATGTAGCCGGCGTTCGTGGCCAGCGCCCCCTGCACGGCGGGCACGTCGAACTTGGGGTCGTGGGTGAGGATGCAGATGGCGTCGCGCTGGCTCAGCGTGTGGCCGCGGCGCTCGAACAGCGGCGTCGGCCAGCTGACCACCACCTCGTCGGCCATGGGGAACCGACGGCGGGTGGCGAACACTTCGCGGGCATCGCACACCGTCACGCGGTAGCCGAGCACCTTGGCCACCTTGCCGAGCGCGGCGGTGAAGTCGACCGCGCCGAAGATCCACATCTGCGGCGGCGGCGCCCAGCTCTCGATGAACGCCCGCACGATGGGCGTGTCGACCAGGTCCTCGGGTGTGGTCTGGCCTTCGGGCCCGTAGTTGCGGATGCCGCTGCGTCCGGCCTCCAGCTCGGCCAGCGCGTCGCGGGTGGCGATGCGGTCGAGCTCGTCGTCGCCCAGCGAGCCCTCGGGCGGGTCGGTGGGCGTGATGAGCAGCTTGTTGCCCACGCCCGGCCCGTCGATGACGGTGACCAGGGCCACGGGCTGCTCGTCGCGCAGCAGCTGGCGGAGGCGCGTGTACATGGCCGTCACCACTCGAGGGGTTCGATGAACAGGCGGATGATGCCGCCACATGTGAGGCCGACCGCGAACGCTTCGTCGTCGCTGTAGCCGAACGTGACGATGCGGGGTGGCTGCTCGCCGGCCAGGATGGCGAGCGCCTCGCTGACCACGGCACCCTCCACGCAGCCGCCGCTGACGCTGCCGGCCACCTCGCCGTGTTCGTTCACGGCCATTGCCGCGCCCGGTTCGCGAGGGCCGGAGCCTTCGATGTCGACCACGCGCGCGATGGCCACGCGGGTCCCCGTGGCCTGCCACCGGTCGATGTCGTCGAGCAGTTCTTTCATTTCCGTCGCTCCTGCGCGATCACGGTAGCGAGTTCTTCCATCGCCGCCATGCTGTGGCCCTCCACGAACGAGTCGACGAAGGGGAGCGCGGCGGCCATGCCCCTCGCCAGCGGGGCGTACCCGGGGGTGACCTTCAGCGGGTTCACCCAGATGATGTGGTAGGCGATGCGTTGCAGGCGCTGCATCTCGGCGGCCAGCACGGCCGGGTCGCCACGGTCCCACCCGTCGCTGAGCACCACCACGATGGCGCCACGGGCCATGCCGCGCACACCCCACTGGTCGTTGAACGTGCGCAACGACTCGCCCAGCCGGGTGCCGCCGCTCCAGTCGACCACGCGGCTGCCCGCCTGGGTGAGCGCCTTGTCGGGGTCTCGGCTGTTCAGTTCGCGGGTGACGCGGGTGAGGCGGGTGCCGATGGCGAACGCCTCCACTTTCTGGCGGCCCGACACGGCGGCGTGCACGAACCGCAGCAGCGCACGGGCGTACGGCTCCATCGAGCCGCTCACGTCGACCAGCAGCACCAGGCGGCGCAGACGCTCGCCGGGCTCCTTCCATTCGCGGTGGATGGGTTCGCCGCCGGTGCGCAGCGCCGACCGCAACGTGGCCGGCAGGTCGGGCTTGCGACCGCGGCTGGAACGGTGGTTGCGGAACGACCGGCGCGGCGGGCCGATGAACCGCAGCCGGCTCATCAGCGCCTGGGCGTCGCGCAGTTCGTCGTCGCTGTAGTTGGCGAAGTCCTTGTTGCGCAGCACCTCCATGGCCGAGAAGCGCATGGTGATCTGCGGCTCGTCCGACGCCTCGGTGCTGCCGTGGCTGTCGTCGCCCTCCTCGCTGTCGTCGTCGACGGCGAGCGTGATGTGCAGCGGCGGCTCTGGCTCTTGGTCGGGCCCACCGGTGACCGCCAGCCAGAACACCTCGAACGACCGGTCGTACAGGGGGATGTCCTCGGGGTGGCGCACCAGTGTGGTGCGGCCCGCCCAGTACACCTGGTCGTGGTCGTCCAGGCGTAGGCGACCCAGTGCGTCGACGAACGTGAGCACGCTGCCCAGCGGCACGCGCAGGCCCGCACCGCGCAGCACCCTGGCGAAGGCGACGGCCATCCGCTCGGCGGGCGTGTGCGCCTCGAGCGTGGCGCTCACGTGGACTGCAGGCCCCGCTCGAACGCCTGCTTCACCAGATCGGCGATGCCGTGCTGGCGAGTGCGTTCCTGGTCTTCGCGGTACTTCAGCACCGTGCCCAGCGTGGCCGTCACGGTGCGCTCGTCGAGCTCGTTCACGCCCATCGACGCCAGCGCCTGCGCCCAGTCGATGGTCTCGGCGACGCCCGGCGGCTTGTACAGGTTCAGGCCACGCAGGGTCTCGACGGCGCCGGCCACCTGGCGCGCCAGCCGGTCGAGTGCCTGGGGCACGCGCATGCGCACGATGCGCACCTCGCGCTCGAAGTCGGGGTGCTCGACCCAGTGGTACAGGCAGCGGCGCTTCAGGGCGTCGTGCACGTCGCGGGTGCGGTTCGAGGTGAGCACCACCAGCGGCGGCCGGACCGCGGCGAAGCGGCCCAACTCGGGCACGGTGATGGCGTACTCGGACAGCACTTCCAGCAGGTACGCCTCGAACTCGTCGTCGGCGCGGTCGATCTCGTCGATGAGCAGCACGGGCGGCAGCTCGGCATGGTGGTCGATGGCCTTCAGCAGCGCCCGCTTCAGCAGGAACCGCTCGTGGTACAACTGCTGCTCGAGCGCGCTGGTGGTGAGGCCCAGCGACTCGCCGGTGGCCTCGCTGGCGCGCAGGTGCAGCAGCTGGCGGCTGTAGTCCCAGTCGTAGACGGCCTGCGACACGTCGATGCCCTCGTAGCACTGCAGGCGGATGAGCTCGCCGCCCGTCCACCGGCTGAGGACCTTGGCGACCTCGGTCTTGCCGACACCCGCCTCACCCTCCAGCAACAGGGGTCGCTGGAGCACCATCGACAGGAAGACCGACGTCGACAGGCCCTCGTCGGGGATGTACCCGTACAGGGAGAGCGCTTCGTGGACGTCGTCGGGAGTTGCGGGCATCATCGCCATCGCCGGTCAGGTTAGATGCCCGCCACCGCCCGCACCCCGCTCATCCCCAGAGACCCCCGATGGTTTCTGGGCGCAATCGTTCCCAAACCCGCGTCTGGGCGTCCTGGTTCCCGGATCCCGGGAACCACACCGCCCAGTGACGGGTAGGAGACCGAACGCTCAGGCTGCGGCGACACCTTGCGCGGTCAGCAGCGCGATCACGAGCTGCTGCCGCTCCGCATCGCCGATGCACCGTCGGGGAAAGACGAAACCGCGGAAGCCGTCGGTCTGCACGAAGATGTTCTCGGCGGTGACCTCGACGTCGGACAGCGCGCCGGCCGTGACGAACGAGTGTGTCCCCGGCCGCTCCACCGCCACTCCGGTCGCGTCGACGGTGTAGCGACCGTTGAAGATGCTGGCTTGCTCGACAACGCCTCGTTTGGCTGACTCCTTGATAGCGAACTGGAGGCCGACGAAGCTCAGATACATGACGAAGCCACCCAGCAAGGCCGCCGTCGACCGATAGTTGGCCCACACGATGATGAAGCCGACGAGAAACGCGGCATTCGACACCGTGAACAGTGCGAATCTCGACGTCCAGAACGACCGTCGATAGACGCGACGAGCCTTACCGTGCAGATACTCGAAGAACGCCGCCGCTTCGGCCGGCCGGAGCTTCACATCGAACGAAATGGTCTCCGTTGTCTCCTCGCTCATGGTGAGGAACTCTGCCGGAACCTCTACCGCCGCGCAAGGCCAACACCCGCGCCGTGCGCGGCCACGCAGCGCTTGCGTTGCGGGATTGCGGGAAGCTGGCGCCCAGTCAGGGCGAGGTTTTCCGGCAGGGTTCGGGCGACCCGAGGCAAAGCTGCGCACCCGGGCCTGCAGGATTGCCTCGGGTCGGCTCTTAGGCTGGGGCAAATGGGTGCCCAGACGACGCGCCAACTCCGGTTCCGTGCGCCGGGCGCCCAGCGCGCCACGGTGACGGTGCGCGCCGCTGCCGCCGGGGTCGAGCCGGCGGTGTTCCAGGTGGCCCCCGACCCGGCCGAACCGGGCTGGTGGGTGGGCGAGTACGCGGCAGCCGACGGCGACCAGTACTGGGTGACCATCGACGACGGGCCGGCGCTGTTCGACCCGCACTGCTGGGACCTGGACATGACGCCCGACGGGCCGCGCAGCATTGCGCGGACACCGTGGCCACTGCACGCCCAGGGCACGCCGTTGGCCGATGCGCCCGTGGTCTACGAGCTGCACGTGAAGGGCTTCGGCGGCGGCTACCTGGGCTGCATCGACCACCTCGACCACGTCGTGTCGGTGGGCGCCAACGTGGTCGAGCTCATGCCGGTGCACCCGTTCGACCCACGGCACAACTACTGGGGCTACATGCCGCTGGTGTGGGGTGCGGTGCACCGCGGCTACGCGCAGCAGCCCGAACGGGCGGCCGAGGAGTTGGCCCAACTGGTCGCTGCCGCACACGCGCGCGGCCTGCACGTGTGGATCGACGTCGTCTACAACCACACGGGCGAGGACGAGACGACCCTGGGCGGCCGCGGCCTGCGCGGCTACGACCCGCTCGTGTACCGGCGGCACACGGATGGCACCCCCACGAACGACAGCGGGTGCGGCAACGACGTCGATCCGGCCGACCCGTGGATGCGCGACCTGGTGATCGAAGGCCTCGACCGGTATGCCGACCTGGGCGTCGACGGGTTCCGCTTCGACCTTGCGTCGCTGCTCACGCGTGATCGCGGCGGCATGGTCACCCGCATCACCGACTGGGCGCTGGACCGCGGCGTCACCCTGATGGCCGAGCCGTGGGACATGGGCGGCTACCAGTTGGGCCACGGCTGGCCATGGCCTACGTGGTTGCAGTGGAACGACCGCTTCCGCGACCAGGTGCGTGGCTTCCTCCGCGGTGAGCCGGGTCTGGCCCGTGCCGTTCGCCAGCGCGTGCAGGGCAGCCCCGACCTGTTCGGTCCCGACGGTGCCGTCCGCTCGCTGAACTTCATCACCGCCCACGACGGCCTGACCCTGCACGACCTGACCATCAGCAACGACGACCGCCATCACGCGTGGGACTGCGGCCCCGAGCTGCGCCTGCAGCAGCTGAAGAACTACTTCGCGGTGCTGCTGCTGTCGGCCGGCACGCCCATGTGGGTGATGGGCGACGAGTTCGCCCGCACGCAGGACGGGCACGACAACCCGTACGACGTCGACGGACCACTCAGCTGGGTCGACTGGTCACGGCGCACGGAGTGGGCCGAGCTCACCGAGTTCGTGCAGCAGCTCACCGCGCTGCGCCGCCGGCACACGCTGGTGGGCCATCGCTTCCACGGCATCGGCGCCCAGCCCGACCTGGGCTGGCACTCGCACAGCCTGGCCTGGTCGGTGGGCGACCTGTACGTCATGGTGAACGCGTGGTGGGAGCCGCTCACGTTCCACGTGCAGCAACCCGGCCCGTGGCGGGTGGTCCTGTCCACCGGTCCGGCCGAGCACGACGGCGACGAGCACACCCTGCCGCCGCGCACCGTCGCCGTCCTCGAACGCTGACCCGGCCGACGTGGCCCGACCCGGCCCGTCACGCAGAACTCGAGTTCGGGAGGACG
>CBHWEI010000087.1:0-13986 GCA_966112835.1 uncultured Acidimicrobiaceae bacterium | reverse complement strand
TTGAGCTGGCGCATGCCGCTCACCCCTTCGCGTGTTCGGTCAATGGGAAGATGGTGGGCCAGCCGGCTGCCTCGGTGAGCAGTGCATCGCGTTCGGCGGGCGTCATGGGGGTGTAGTCGCGAGCGGCCTGGATGAGCGTGGGGATGAGGCGCATGTCGCCAGTGGTGGCGAACGCGTGCACGCCGGGCGTGGAGAGCGTGAAGCGCACGCCGCGTGCCAGGTGCTCGGCGTCGGTGAACGGTTCGTACCAGCAGGAGTGCGTGGGCGTGCGATCGCCCCACGGCTGATGTGCGCCCACCTTGATGGCCTGCACGCCCAGGTCGCGTCGTGCGGCTTCGTCGAGCAGCGCGGCGAGGTCGGCCAGGTACTGGGGGTGGGCGAGTGCGCCCGCGTAGACGGGCAACATGACGGTGTCCAGGTCGTACCGCTTCACGGCTTCGAGCTGGGCGGCGGGCGTGCCGAAGTCGTGGCCGGTGACGCCGACGAACCGGGTGAGCCCTTCGTCGCGTGCCTGGAGGATGGCCTGGAACGCGCCGTCGCGGTTGTCGAGGTCGTCGACGGAGATGACGCCGTGCGCCTGGTACAGGTCCACGTGGTCGGTGCCGAAGCGTTCGAGCGTGCGCTCGAGCTGGCGGCGTACGTTCGCGGCATCGGTGAAGTTCGACTTCTCGCCGATGAAGATGCGGTCGCGCACGGCAGGGATGTGCGGGCCGACGAGCAGCTCGGCCTTGCCGTACGACGGGGCGATGTCGACGTGGTTGATGCCGGCGTCGAGCGCGGCGTGGAAGCTGGCCGCGACCTCGTCGGGCTCGGCCCTGCCGTAGGCGGCGGTCCCCAGGATGGCGACCGTGGAATGGTGTTCGGTGCGACCCAGTCGCCGCGTGGGAAGTTCGCTCACGCGGTCACTGTACGTCGTGCCAGAGTGGGGGTCATGCCGTACGACAAGGGCCTCTTCGAGCTCGGTGATTCCTGCTACGCGTATCTGCAGCCCGACGGCAGTTGGGGGTGGAGCAACGCCGGTCTGGTGATGGGCGACGGGGCGTCGCTGCTGGTCGACACGCTGTTCGACCTGAAGCTCACCGCCGACATGCTCGCCGCCATGCAACCGGTCACGCGCATGGCGCCCATCGGCACGTTGGTGAACACCCACGCCAACGGCGACCACTGCTACGGCAACGAGTTGGTGCACGGTGCCGAGATCATCGCCTCGGCCGCGACAGCCCACGAGATGACCGAGGTGCCGCCGGCCATGCTGGCCGCGCTGAACCACGCCGACGGCGAGGTGGGTGCGCTGTTCCGTCACTTCTTCGGGGCGTTCGAATTCGACGGCATCACCGTCACCATGCCCACGCGCACGTTCGAGGGTCGCCTCGACGTCGACGTGGCGGGTCGCACGGTCGAGCTCATCGAGGTGGGGCCGGCGCACACCCGTGGCGACACCATCGCCTACGTGCCCGACGCCCGCACCGTGTACACCGGCGACATCCTCTTCATCGGCGGCACGCCCATCGTGTGGGCCGGACCGCTGGGCAACTGGGTGGCGGCCTGCGACCTGATGCTGGGCATGGACATCGACGTCGTGGTGCCGGGTCACGGCCCGGTCACCGACAAGGCGGGCATCGCCGCCGTGCGCGACTACCTGTCGTTCGTCGACACCGAGGCCACGGCCCGGCACGCCGCCGGCATCGACGCGTGGGAGGCCGCCCGGCAGATCGCGGCCGAGGTCGGCGCCAAGGAGGAGTTCCGGGGCTGGAGCGAGTTCGGTCGCATCAGCGTGAACGTCGACACCGCGTACCGCAGCCTCGACCCCGGCTACGTCACCCCGAACGTGGTCGAGCAGTTCCGTCGCATGGCCGAGCTCGAAGGCTTCATCCCCGGCTGACGGCGGACGTCAGAGCGGCTTGGTCTGGTCGAGGATGACGTGCGCGGCGCGTCGTTCCTCCAGTTGCAGACCGGTGATCGCCTCGGCGAGGTGCGAGCCGATCGCGGCCACGGCGCCGACGACGGCGGCGAGACCGACGAACGTGATGAACAAGGCCGTGTTGAAGTGGTCCTCGGCGAACGCGCCCGCGCCGAACGAGGTGAGCTTCTGTGACGGGACGACCCACTGGCTGAAGACGGCTCCGACCGCGACGAGCGCCGAGCCGATGCACCAACCGATGCTCTGGATGCGGTACTGCGAGTGCACTGCCTCGGGGATGTGACTGCTCATGTGCGAACGCTACCGCGTCGTTCGTGACGGACGGACGGGCCCGGTCGGGTCAGCCTCCGCTGGCGTACGAGTCGTCGATCGGCGGCACCTTGCGCCGCTTCGGCTTGCCGCTGCGGTCGTTCGCGCTCTTGCGCACCGCCAGCACCCAGCCGACGACCACTGCCACGCTGAAGATGAACCACTGGATGGTGTAGCTCAGGTGCGGCGGCCCGCCGTCGAGGTCGGGGAAGGCGATGACGGCCATGCCGTCGGCCTCCGCAGGCGATGACTCGAGCAGGTCGAGGTACACCGGCTGCATCGTCTGGTCGAACTGCGGGGTGAGCGCGGCCAGGTCGACGCGGCGGATCTGAGTGAGCTGCTGGCTGCCGTCGTCGCTGGGCTTGCCGATGCCGGCCGTCTGGCTCTGGCGGACGCGGCCGACCACGGTGACCTCGCCGGTCGGTGCGGGCGGCAGTTCGTCGGTGCCGGGCAGGAAGCCGCGGTTCACGATGAGCACGGTGCCGTCGCCCAGCTGCAGCCCGCTCACCGCGTCGTGGCCCGACACGCCGCCCTGGCTGACGTTGACCACCTCGAAGTCCTTGCCGTCCACGTAGGTGCCGGTGGCCTCGACGCGGCGCCACTCGATGTCGGCCGGCGTTTGCCCGGCCAGCGTGTCGAAGCCCACCACATCGGCGTCGGTGCGCGACTGGACCTCGGCTTTGAAGTCCTGACGGTCCTGGTAGCGGCCGAGCTGCCAGAAGCCCGCCGCCACCATGCCGCCGATGGCGACCACACACAGCAGGTGGAAGCCGATCCACTTCGGGGAGAGCAGGAACTTGTACATGCCGGGTTCGACGGTAGCGGCAGCGGACGGCGACCGCCCAGCGCGCCCGAGTCGTCAGGTGCGGTCCCACAGCATGGTGTTCGGGCTGTCCGGGTCCAGCAGGCGCTGTGCCGCGGACTGCCGGTCGATGTGCCCGATGAGGCCCTTGTACACGCCGAACCCGCACAGCTCCTGCAGCACGGGAGAGAAGCCGCGCAACGTGTCGAGCGGGATCCCCAGCTGCTGGTTCTCCTGTTGCCGGATGAACCCGCCGCAGTAGTTCATGGCGATGCCTCGCCGCCGTTGGTCGGTGACATTCGCCCCGCCGCCATGCCACAGGCCGCCGTCCCACACCAGGATGCTGCCGCGCTGCATCTCGGCGCAGACGCTGTCGTAGTGCCGTCCGTACTCGGGTGAGTGGTCGGCCCGGTGGCTGCCGGGCACGATGCGCGTCGCGCCGTTCGCCTCGGTGAAGTCGGTGACGGCCCACATGCTGTTCGCGGTGACCGCCGCGTGCGGCTTGGGGATGGGGATCACCTGGTCGTCGGCGTGGATGGGCTGGGCGGTCTCGCCGGGGTGGATGGTGATGGCGCTCAGGCTGCTCACCAGACAGCCGGCGCCCAGCAGGTGGTGCATCAGCGGCAGCACCACCGGGTGCACGGGGATCTGCGCGTACAGCTCGCCGAGCGCCAGCAGGTTGTAGACGCGGGTGGTGGCCCGGCCCTCGAAGCCGTTGCCGCCCATGCCGATGTCGAGTTCGGCCTCCAGCCGGTCGATGTCGGCCATCAGCGCGTCTGCGAGCGTCACGTCGAACGCGTCGCGCACGATGGTGTAGCCGTCGCGTTCCAGCCGTTCGACGTGCCCTGCCAGATCGTCGCTCATGGCGCTCACTGTGCCAGACCGGGCGGGGGAGGGCTACGGTCGGCCTTCGATGGAACCGGAACAGATCACCTCCGACTGGCTCAGCGGCGTGCTCGGCGCGCCCGTCAGGATCACGGGCGACCAGCGCATCGGCGACGGCCTGGTGGGCATGAACGTGCGCTACGCGCTGTCGGTGCCCGACGGCTCGGGCCTGCCGAACAGCATCATCGCCAAGATGCCGTCGCCCGACCCCACCAGCCGCGCCACCGGCATCTCGCTGCGCAACTACGAGCGCGAAGTGAAGTTCTACAACGAGGTCGGGCCGACGGTCGACGTGTGCATCCCCAAGTGCTTCCACGGTGAGTGGCACGCCGACAACGGTGACTTCGTGCTGCTGCTGGAAGACCTGGCCCCCGCCGAGCAGGGCAACCAGATCACCGGTTGCTCGGCCGACATGGCTCGAACTTCGGTGCTGGAACTGGCTCGCCTGCACGGCCCCCGCTGGGGCGACCCGACGCTCGACGACATCGAGTTCCTCGGCCGCCGCGACGACGACTCCGCGCCGCAGTTGCAGATGATCTGGACCATGCTCGTGCCGGGCTTCCTCGGCGTGTACTCGAAATACCTCGACGCCGAGGGCGTGGCGCTCATCGAGCGGTTCGGCGAGCGCATCCCCGACTGGATCGCCGGCCGTCACCTGCCGGGCACGGTCACCCACGGCGACTACCGCCTCGACAACCTCATGTTCGGCGGGCCGCAGGGCGGGCATCCCATCGCCGTGGTCGACTGGCAGTCGCCCGGCCACGGCCCGGCCAGCGGCGACGTCAGCTACTTCATGGGCGCCGGTCCGTGGCCCAACGTGCGCAAGGAGATCGAGCGCGACCTGGTGGCCGAGTACCTCATGGCGCTCGAGGCGTACGACGTGTCGGTGGACGAGGCCGAGTTCTTCCAGCAGTACGCGCGCGACGCGTACGCCGGCGTCGTCATGGCCGTCGTGGCGTCGCAGATCGTCGGCAGCAGCGATCGCAGCGAGGCGATGTTCGCGGCCATGGCCACCCGTCACGTCCGCCACGCGCTCGACCTCGGGGCCGAGCAGCTCCTCTGACCGTGGACCCGCGCTGACCATGGAACTGCCCGACTTCCACATCCCCCACGCCGAGAAGATCGAGTGGATGGTCGAGACGCACGGCTGGGCCATGGAACCGGTCGCGGCCCGCACCGACACCGATCCGCCAGTCGCGGGCTACGTGTACACCATCGGCTACCCCGAGGCGTTCGGGTTCCCCGACGTGCTCGTGTTCGGGCTCACCCCGTCGGCCGCTCGCGGGTTGTTCGACATGATCGCCGACCTGTTGCGCGGCGGCACCGATGTGCCGCTCGGCGTCGAGCTGACCGGTCTGTTCGACAACGACCTCCGTTGCGTGTTCGCGCCGCTCGACGACGAGGCACGCACGGTGCTCATGTCCACCGCGGTCGCGTGGCGCAAGGGTGCGCCGTTCGACGCCGTGCAGCTGCTCTGGCCCGACCGCAACGGGTTCCTACCCACCGAGCCGGGCTTCGACCGGCGCCTGGTGCACGCCCAACCGGTGGTCGGTCATGTCGGCTGAGGCGGGGGTCGCCGCACCATCGATGTCGTTGCCGCTGCTGGTGTTCGACGGCGACTGCGCGTTCTGCAGTTCGTCGGTGCGTGCCGGCACGCGCTGGATCGGCCGCATGCCGGCGACCATCGCCTACCAGTTCGCCGACCTCGACCGCCTTGGCCTCACCGCCGCCAAGTGCGAGCTCGCCGTGCAGTACGTCGCCCGCGACCATCGCATCCACTCGGGTGAGGACGCGGTCAGCGCGCTGTTGCTCGGTGCCGGCCGAGGCTGGTGGGTGCTGGGCGCGCTCATGCGGGTGCCGGGCATCCACTGGCTCAGCGGCGTCGCCTACCGCTGGGTGGCGCGCAACCGCCACCGTCTCCCCGGTGGCACCCCCGCCTGCAGCCTCGCCGACCGCCCCAAACCCTGACCCGTCACGCAGAACTTAAGTTCGGGTGGATGGGGGGAGGGTGCGCTGCTCGTTGAGCTCGGCGGCGAGCTCGTCGAGGGCCTTGGGGTCCTGGGCCTGCAGGCGGATGCGGCGGTCGCAGGTGAAGCCCGCCACCTTCAGCAGCGCGGTGAAGTCCAGTTCGGGGCGATCGAGCACCACGCGCAATGCGGTGGTGAGCGCCTCGACCGGCTGGTCGTCGTAGCTGGCCAGCAGCAGTTCGGCGTCGCGCTTCTTCAACACGGTCACAGCGGCCGTTCCTCCATGACCCACGGGGCACCGTGCTCGTTCAGCAACTGCAGGAACGGCACCGCGTCGAACGCCTCGGGGCCCTTCACGCCGTTGCCCTTCCACTCGCCGGTGGCCATCAGTTCCAGTGCCACGACGGGGTGCACCGCGGTCTGCCACACGACGGCCTGGTGGCCGTACTCGCGCATGGTCCACTCGTTGTCGACCACCTGGTACAGGTAGGTGCGGCGCGGGTTGCCGTCCTTACCCAGGCCGGTGACCAGCGACCCGGCGCAGGTGCGGCCGCGCATGCGGTCGCCCAGCTCGGCCGGGTTGGGCAGCACGGCGGCCACCACGTCGCGGGGCGACACCTCGGCGCCGCGCACCGTGACCGGCTTGGTGGAGTCGAGACCCAGCAGGTGCAGGGTCTTCAGCACGTCGATGAACTCGTCGCCCAGGCCGTACTTGAAGGTGACCCGGCCCACGTCGATCCAGCGCGGCATGAGCAGCACTTCCTCGTGCTCCACGTTCACGCAACCGAGCGCCCCGATGCCCTCGGGGAAGTCGAACACCTCGGGCTCGCTGAACGGTGCGGTGGTGAACCAGCCGCGGTCCTTCTCCCAGATGATGGGCGGGTTCAGGCACTCCTCGATGGTGGTCCAGATGCTGAACGTGGGGGCGAAGGGGAAGCCGTCGATGACCAGGTCGGCGCCGTCGCGCACGCCGATCTCGTCGACCCGGCTGAACAGGTGGTCGGCCGCGTAACGGGCCACCACGTCGCTGAAGCCGGGCTCGACACCCATGCCCACCAGCGCGAGCAGGTCGCGGTCCTCCCACTGCGACGCCATGGCCCACTGGGCCTCGCCCAGCATGACGCCGGGAGTGTTGTAGGGGTCGGTGGGGTGGGGGACCGACAGGTTCATGGCCATGTCGAGGTAGTGGCAACCGGCTTCGAACGCGGCCTCGAAGATGGGCGGGTTGAAACGCGGGTCGCACGCGTTGATGACCACGTCGGCCTTCGAGGTGCGGGCCAGTTCGACCAGGTCGAGCTTGTCGCCGGCGTCGACACGGGTGCCGACGACGCGGGGATCGTTGGTGCGGGCCGCTGCACGAGCGGCCCGGGCGGCATCCACATCGGCCACCACGATCTGCTCGAAGACCTCACGCCGGGACGCAATGGACACGATGGACGACCCGACACCTCCCGCGCCGACGACGAGTAATCGCATGTGCCCGACGGTAGCCCAGCGTCGCGCCGGGCGGAATTCAGAGCGAGAAGGCGCGGCGTTCGGCGCCGACGCTGACCAGCGACGCGATGCGCGCGGCCAGGTACGGGCTGAACGAGCCACGGTGGCGGAGCTGCAGCTCGGGCAGCATCCAGTCGTGCCCGGTGACCTTGCCGCGGCACTGCACGGTGCCGCACTGGCACTCGAACTCGTCGTAGTCGCTGCCGTCGGCCATGGCGTAGTCGTAGGTGACGGCCTCGCCGGGTGCGATGTCGCGCAGGGCCACCACGACGGTGTTGCCGCGCATGCCGCAGTTCGGCTCGCACGAGTGGCGCACGAAGTCGGCCGGTTCGGGCTCGGGGCTGGCGGCCAGGTACAGCGACTCGTCGATCTGGATGCTGCGCGACTGCTGGTCGGCGGGCAACAGGTCGAGCTCGTGGCGCGACACGCAGCGTCCGCCGAACGCGGCGACCACCTCGCCGGCCGCGATGTGCTCGAGCGCGATCGAACCGTGGCCGCCCTGGGGCAGCGCGGCGGTGCGGACCTTCGGAGTGAGGAAGCTGACGCTCATTGCGGTCATCCTGTCGCCGGATGCGGCCCCCGTCCACTCGCTGATGGGTCAGCCGGATTGACGGCGGTCTCAGTCAGGCTGACTCACCCATCAGCCACCCCTGGGGCTGTGCGGTGCCCGCCCGACTAACCTCGATCGGGTGAGTGGAACCACCTTGCGCTGGCGGCTGTCGGCGAGCGAGTCCGTCCTGATGCCCGGCGTGTGGGACGCCCTGTCGGCCCGCCTGGCCGAACAGGCCGGCTTCGGCACCGTGTTCCTCAGCGGGTACGCGGTCAGCGGCACGCTGCTGGGCCTGCCCGACTTCGGGTACCTCACCCAGACCGAGATGGCCGAGGTGGCCCGCCGGGTGTGCACGGCCAACCCGGGCCTGGAGGTGGTGGTCGACGCCGACACCGGCTACGGCAACCCGCTGAACACCATCCGCACGGTGCAGCTGTGGCAGCAGGCCGGTGCGTCGGGCCTGTTCCTGGAGGACCAGGTGTGGCCCAAGCGCTGCGGCCACATGGCCGGCAAACAGGTCATCCCGCGCGAGGACTGGCTGGCGAAGCTGCGCGCCGCGGTGCACGCCGCCGACGACCTGCACATCACTGCCCGCACCGACGCCCGCGCCGCCATCGGGCTGGACGAGGCCATCGAGCGAGCGAAGATGGCCCGCGACACCGGCGTCGACGCGCTGTTCGTCGAAGCGCCCGAGTCCATCGACGAGCTGGAGCGCATCGCTGCGGCGCTGCCCGACATCGCGCTCGTGGCGAACATGGTCGAAACCGGTCGCACCCCGCTGCTGACGCCGAAGGAACTGGCCGACCTGGGGTTCCTGCTCATCGTGTCGCCGCTGTCGGCGTTGTTCACCATGACCAAGGCCGTGCAACGGTCGCTGGAGGTGCTGCGCGAGAAGGGCAGCCTGCGCGATCACCTGGGCTACCTGGTCGACTTCCAGGAGTTCGGCGAGGTGGTGGACCTGGACGGCCACTACCGAATGGAGCAGCGGTTCGAGCCGTGAACGTTGCTATGGTGCCTGCCGTCACGCATCACGAGTGAGCCCGCAACCTCCGCGAGGAGGGGCCCGGGATCCGGCAACCGGGGTGGAAGCCCCACGGTGCCTTCCTGTCGATGCCGTACGGTTCGTCCGTGCGGTCCGGTGGGGATGTGGCCAGGCTCGACCTGGCAACAACCGCTTCCCTCGTGCAGCGTGACGACGAACCACGACTGCGACGCCGAATGGCGTGAGAGGAGGAACCGATGACCGGGCTGCCCCGCCCTGCGCGACCACATCCTGTGACGGGCGCCTGGATGCCGGGTCACCCCGTGGGCGCTCGTCGGTTCCACGCGTTCGACCGTCCGCTCGCGCTCGACGGCGGCGCCACGCTGGCGCAGGTGACCCTGGCGTACGAGACGTGGGGCACGCTCGCGCCCGACGCGAGCAATGCCGTGCTGCTGTGCCACGCCTGGACCGGCGAGAGCCACGCCGCCAGCCAGCCGGGCTCGGGCGACGCCGCGCCGGGCTGGTGGGAGGGTGTGGTGGGCCCCGGCATGGCCATCGACACCGACCGTTGGTTCGTGGTCTGCGTGAACGTGCTCGGCGGGTGCCAGGGCTCCACCGGCCCGGCCTCGCCGCACCCCGACGACGGCCGCGCCTACGGCAGTCGCTTCCCGGTCATCACCATCCGCGACATGGTGCGCGCCCAGGCCCGCCTGGCCGACCACCTGGGCGTGCGCCGCTGGGCTGCGGTGGTGGGTGGCTCGATGGGCGGCATGCAGGTGCTCGAGTGGGCCATCACATTCCCCGATCGTGTGGGCGCCATCGTGCCCATCGCCACCTGCGCGCAGGCCAGCGCACAGCAGATCGCGTGGGGTGCCATCGGCCGCCGGGCCATTCGCATGGACCCGAAGTGGCGCGGTGGCGACTACTACGACGCGTCCGACGGTGAGGGCCCGTGGGAGGGCCTGTCGACTGCGCGCATGGTGGCGCAGGTGACGTTCCGCAGCGACAACGTGTTCACCGACCGCTTCGGCCGAGAACTGGCCGATGGTGCCACGTTGCACGACTCATTGGACCTGTGGCAGCGCTTCGAGGTGGAGGCCTACCTGGACTACCACGGCGACAAGCTGGTGCGCCGCTTCGACACGAACAGCTACCTCATCATCGGCAAGGCAATGGACCTGCACGACGTGGGCCGCAGCCGCAACGGGCTGGTCGCCGCGATGAGCCGCATCACCGCACCCTCGCTGGTGATGGCCATCACCAGCGACATCCTGTACCCGTCGTACCAGCAGCGACAGATCCACGACCTGCTGGTGGCGGGCGGCACGCCGAGCGAGTTCGTCGAGATCGACTCGCCGCACGGGCACGACGCGTTCCTCATCAACCTGGACCAGGTGAGCGCGCCGCTGCGGACGTTTCTGAACCGGCTGGCCTGAACGACTGGCCTGAACGTCAGGGGTTCAGACCCCGCTTGGCCATCGCCTCGTCGAGCACGGGGACCACCCTGCTGCTGGCCGGGATGCTCAGCGACAGTTGTTCCTTCAGCCAGGCTCCGTCCTGGAACCGGCGAACCAGGTAGATCTCCTTGTTCTTCGGCGGCGTCTGCGACTTGCCGATGATGGCCCACTGCTCGTCCTTGCGGCGGGCGTACCGCTTCTGCGAGCACAGCAGCGCGCCGTCGGGCAGCACCGTGACCCGGGTCTCCTTGCGCCGACCGTTGGCCTGGCCGTCGATGAGCTCCTGCCCGTGGCACAGGAAGCGGGTGCCGTCCTTGGACGAGTAGTGCGGGTCGATGCGGTAGGCGATCCACCACAGGACGGCCATGACGAGGCCGAAGAGCACGAACCACAGGAAGTCCACGGGCGACAGCATGGCGCATTCACGAGCGGTTCACACGGTGTGGCATGGGGAAACCCCTGCTCGCGTGCGACACTGTGATCCGTGAGCGCGTGGACGACGGTTGGCCTGATCGCGGACGGGACGTTCGACGACCCCGCGAACGCTCGCGTCATCTATCTCGCCGTCGGCGGGCTGGTGCTGCTGGCCGTCGCGCTGGGCGTGGGCACCTGGTTGTGGTGGCGCAGCTCGAAGGTGGAGCACCCCGTGCTGGCCCCGCTGGAGGTGATGGGCACCCGCCGTTGGTGGAAGAGCGACTTCAACGAGCGGCAGCGCCGCATCGACGAGGTGCGTCCCACGCACGCCGACGGCGACCCCGACGCCGCCGTGGTGGCCGTCGAGGCCGTGGACCTGGAGCACGTGATGGTGCGCGACGACCCGCACACCTTCGACGACCTGATCGACCCCGATCCGGTGCCGTCGCAGGCGGACGAGCCCGTCGACGCCCCGGACGTGGGCGCCGAGGAAGCGGTCGCCGAGGAAGCGGCCGCCGACGACGTGGTCGCCCCGGACGTGGTCGCCCCGGACGTGGTCGCCGAGGAAGCGGGCGCCGAGGACGTCGTCGCCGAGGAAGTGGGCGACGAAGATGCTGTCGCCGACGAGCCGGCCTCCGACGAGCCCGTGTTGCAGCCCGTCGCCGAGGTCGAGGCCGAACCCGTGCCCGAGCCGGTGACGGTCGCTGATGTCGAGCCTGAACCCGCGCCCGTGCCGGTGCCGCCGGTGGTGCGGAGCATCGTCATCGACACGGCACCCAAACCCCGCGACACGCCCGCCGATCTGGGTCCCGAACCGGCGGACTCCGACCCCACCCCGGTGCCCATCGATCCGTTGCTGCGGATGCAGTCGGAGTAGTGCTCCACGGCCGGACCCGCGGGTACCGTGGAGGTATGGCTGACCAGTTCGACCCCGATGCGATGATCGCCCGGTTCCGTGAGCGCGCCCATGCGGTGAAGCAGCGCCCCCTGCCGCCCGTCGCGGGCGACGAGCGGGCCATGTTCGTCCGCCAGGCACAGGTCGACTTCCGCGACTTCGCGATGGTCGGCGACGCCGTCGCCACGCTGGAGGACGGGTTCCTGGTGCTGCGAGTCGATCTTCGTCCCCCCGAGCAGCGCGCCTGATTCCGAGCGGCGGGCGGCATGCATCGACCGAGTCATCCGGCGAACCCCTCGCTGACCGATCACGACCTCGACGACGACGTGGTCGTGGGCGTCCCCAGCAGCATCGCGCTCGCGCCCGTCATCGCCACGAAGCTGCTCCCGCCGCACCTACCGGCGGTGCTGGTCGAACGCCCCGACCGGTTGGAGCAGCTCGACCGGGCAGCGCAGGTGGCAGCGGTGGTCGCGCCGGCCGGCTACGGCAAGACGGTGCTCGTGCGGCAGTGGCTGCTGGGCGTCACCGACCGGCCGGTCGCCTGGTACTCGCTCGATGCGCTCGACGCCAACCCGCTGTGCTTCTGGCGCCACGTCGTGTCGGCGCTCGAGACCACGTCGGCGCTCGGCCCCGAGCCGGGCTCGGTGCTCGCCGAACGCGGTGCCGACACGGCGTTCCTCCACTCGCTCATCCACGCGGTGTCGTCGGGCGAGCCCGTGGTCCTGGTCCTCGACGACCTGCAGTTCCTGCGCGACCGCGACGCGCTCGAGCAACTGGCGCTGCTCGTCGAGCGCGCCCCGCACCACGTGCAGCTGGTGTTCACGGCCCGCACGGCGCCGCAGCTGCCGCTGGCCCGGTGGCGGCTGGAAGGCCGCCTCACCAGCCTGGGTGCCGTCGACCTGCAGTTCGACGAGCAGCACACTGCTGCCCTGCTGCGCGGTTACCGCTGCGCGGCGCTCGACGACGGCGACCTGCGCCATCTGGTCGACAGCGCCGAGGGGTGGGTGGCCGGCCTGCAGCTGGCGGCACTCGCCCGTCCCGACGACGTGCTGCGCGCCCTGCGCGACCTGCCGGCGCACGGCGCCGAGGTGGCCGAGTACCTGGTCACCGAGGTCATCGACGGCCTGCCGGCGCCGCAGCGGTCGCTGGTGCTCGCGGTGTCGGTGCTCGACGACTTCGACGTCGAGCTGGCGACGGCGCTCACCGGCAGGTCCGACGTGGCGGCCCAGGTGCGTGCGCTCGAAGAGGGCGGCGTGTTCCTGGCGCGGTCCGGTGACGACCACCCCACCTATCGGTTCCACCAACTGTTCCGCGAGCTGCTCCGTCGACAGCTGCAGGTGACCGACCCCGACGAATGGGCGCGCCTGCACCGCGCCGCGGGTGTCCTGCTGGCCGAGCGCGGCCAGATGGACTCGGCGTTCAACCACCTCATGCTCGCGGGCGACGTCAACGGCGCCATCGACCTCATCATCCGCCCCGGCCTGGCGCTGTCCGACAGCGGCTGGGGTGGCGCGTACCGGCGGTGGCTCGAGCAGATGCCGCCGCTGCTCGACGTCGTCGACGTCGACCTGATGATCGACCTGGGGTTCGCCAACTTCACCGCAGGCCGCCTCGACGCGGCCGACATGTGGCTCGACCGAGCGGTCGCCACGGCGGGCACGCTCGACCGGCGCGTCGTCGTGCGGCGCCTGTCGTGCGACGTGGCCCGTGGCGACCTCGACGCCATCGCCGACGACATCGCCCAACTGCAGACGGCCGGCGAGCCGCCCACGCCCGACCGCTTCGCGCACCGCCTGCCCACCATCCTGGCCCGCGCCGCGGTGCTGCGCGGCGACGTCGCTGCTGCCGACGCGCTGCTCGACAGCGTTGGAGCGAACCCCGAGGCACCGGCGCTGCAGGTGTCGGTCCCCGCCATCCGTGCCCGGGTCCGGTTGCTCGAGGGCCGCATCGACGAGGCCGCCGAGCTCGCGGATCTGTCGTTGAAAGCGGCCGCTGCGGTGGGTGCCGGCCGGAACCCGGCCGTGCTCGAAGGAATGCTGGCGGCCACCTGCGCTGCAGTGCACGCCGCCGACGTGGATCGGGCCACCGCCTGTCTCGACGAGCTGCTCGAAGTGACCGACTCGGTCGACTACCCGTACTCGCGGGCCCACGCCGCGGCGATGACCATCCAGGTGCGGGCGTTGCGGCGTGGTTGGAGCGGCATCGCCGGCGAGTTCGACGAGCTGTGCGCCCAGACTGGGTTTGGGGGGGCCACGCCCCCCGCAAACCCCGGGGGACACCCGACCCGAGGGGCCCAAAAAACCACCCGGA
>CBHWEI010000086.1:0-14073 GCA_966112835.1 uncultured Acidimicrobiaceae bacterium | reverse complement strand
AGTCGTCGCTCACGTCGGGGATGGCCTTCACCTCGCGGAACATGCGGTCCATCCGCTCGGGCAGCCCTTCGGGGATGTCCATGTCGCGCAGCGGGCTGCGTTCGATGGACGCACCCTCGGCGGGGCGGACGATGGTGCCGGACTCGTCGATCCACACGGCCATCGGGATGTTGATGAACCCGAACAGCTCGTCGGTGACGTGCATGGTGTCGATGAGCGACGGGTGCGTCGGCGACGCGGCGTCGATCCATTTGTAGGTGTGCGCCGGCTCGACGTCGAGGGCGACGGTCACCACCGTCAGGCCGAGCGGCTCGAGTTCTTCATGGAGCGCTTGCCACCCGGGCAAGCTGGTGCGGCAGCCTCAATAACTGGCCCAGGCGACCAGCAGCACCTTTCGGCCGTGCAGCGCGCTGAGCTTGAACGGGTTGCCGTCGCGGGTGATCAGTTCGGGGTCGGCGGCGGCCACGGTGGCCAACGCCCGGCCGCCCAGGGTGGCAGGGCCGACGGCCCACACGCCGTGATCGGCGTCGTGCACCACGGGCATGCCCAGGCGTTGCGCAGCAGCGTCGACCACGACTGTGCCGTCGTCGCTCAGCGAGCCGGGTGCCGGCACGCAGATCTCGCCGCGGCACAGGCCCTGCGGCTTGGGTTCCCAGCCGGTGTGTTCGGCGAACTGCTCGGGGGTGACTCCGTCGAGTGACGTGAGGATCATGTGCGCACCGTAGCCCTATCGCTTGCCGACCGCGTCGGCCAGGTCGTGCGGACCGCTGGCGGGGTAGCCCTTGGCGTCGCGGATCGCGGCACCCCACGGCAGCAGGATGCCGAGCAGCTCGTCCAGGTCGTCGCCCAGTGCGGCCATCGCCCGGTCCATCTGGCGGTCGGTTTCGTTCTCGATGTTCTCGCGCACCTGGTGGCCGTGCGGGGTGAGGCCCTGGTCGTCCACCAGTCCCTCGCCCTTCAGGCGGGCCTGCGCGATGTCGAACTGCGCGTCGGACCAGGCGCGTGTGCGGCTGTAGCTGCGCATGGGCAGGCCCCAGTACAGCTCGCTGAGCAGGCCGATCTCGGTGGCGTCCAGACCCACACCGATCCACGCGGCCGTGTGGCTGTCGCCGCGGTACTCGCGCAACATGTCGCCGTAGCGGAAGATGGCGCCCACGTCACTGTCGGGCATGGTCTGCGACAGCACGCCTGCATACAGCGGACGGCCTTCGGGCCGCAGCGGCTCGCACGTGCGGGCGAGCAACTCGCGTGCGCGGGCGGCGCCGGCCGGGGCTTCGCCGAGCACCCGCACGAGCTGGGCGATGGCGCCGTCGTCGCGGGCCTGGCAGATGGTGGCCGCGTCGGTGAGGGTCCAGCCGAACGTCACCGACGGCACCACGGCCTCGGGGTTGAACACGGCGAACGCTGCGGCGACCAGTTCGCCGGGCACCTGACCCATCAGCGAGCCGCGGCTGGTGAAGTAGGCGGGGCCGTCGGGCAGGGCCACGCCGTTGGCCTCGCCACGGCTGGGCGCGAAGCCGAGGGCGACGTAGTTGGCGTGGCATTCGGGCGAGAAGTACACCTGTCCGATGACGGGCTCGAGTGCAGCGGCGAGTGCTCGTGAAGGCTCCATGTGGCGACCCTATGCGGGTGTCGCGACCGGGGTCGTGTCGTAGCGTGGGCCGGGTGAGTGTTGTCATCGAGATCGCGTCCGAGGTGTCCGACGAGCTGGTGCAGGCCTTCGCCCGGCTCATCCCGCAGTTGTCGAAGAGCTCGCCGCCGCCCACCGCCGACGAGGTGGGCCAGATGGTGCGCAGCGACGCGAGCGACGTGCTCGTCGCCCGGCTCGACGGCGTCATCGTCGGCACGCTCACGCTCGTGACGTTCCGCATCCCCACGGGTGTGCGGGCGTGGATCGAGGACGTGGTCGTCGACGATGCGGCCCGTGGCCATGGCGTCGGCGACACGCTCAACCGCTTCGCGCTCGACCTGGCCCGTCAGAAGGGCGCCAAGACGGTCGACCTCACCTCGCGCCCGTCACGCGAAGCCGCCAACCGCCTGTACCAGCGCATCGGCTTCCAGCCCCGCGACACCAACGTCTATCGCTACGACCTCTGAGTTCGGAGTCTGCCGACGGTGATGCGCCGCCAGCCGGGCCGCGCATCAGCCAGCGCATAACCGCGCCGGCGACCGTGCCGAGAGCCGCTCATAGCGGCAGTTAGGGCGCTGGTGTTGGGTATGGGGGAAGGACCATACGTGTCCACGTTTGGCCGCCGTCGCGGGTGTACGCGTAGTTGTGGCCCTCTCCCACCATCGTGTCGTAACTGACTGCGGCGCGCATGTCGTCGAAGATGACGGCGGCGGGAGCATCGCCCGCGTGGTACACGGCCCCAAAGCCAAGCCGCATGAAGCGCCAGTCCTGGGAGTTCGTTGACCAGAGTGCCTCGACGCCTTCGCCAGAGCCGCCTTCGCCGTAGCAGAACAGCCAGCGCGTCTTGGTGGCGGCGGCAGTAACTGTCTCGTCCTTCAGGACGATGCCCTGCCACGGGCCGTTATGTCCGAGTGCAGTGGTGACAGCGTCAGAACAGACCTTCACAGCCGAACCAGTGGACACCAACTTGATCGACCTGACCGTCTCCGTATCGACGATGTTGTGGCCTGCAATGCTGTCCGCGGGTGAAAGCGGAGCCGTGGCGGCGGACGTCGTCGATACCGCGGCGAGCGCAGTTGATCCCACGGCAGCCTGCGGCGCCGTGGTCGTTGACGGCGCTGCACCGCCAACGGTCGTAGTCGCGCAGGAAGCGCCGACTCCGCCGCAATGTTCGCGGTCGGCTTCGTCGTTCGAGCAGGCGGCTACAGCGACAACAAGAAGCGAAACGGCGATCATCACTGCGAGTCTTCGCACCCGAGCAGAGTGCCCGGTAGGGGCGTGGGATGCAAGTGATTCTGAGCGGGAGATATGTGCGCGGCCCGCGTGGGCAACGTCTCACAACAGGAAGTAGACAACGTCTCGATTCACGCTCGAGGCTTTACCGTCCCGCTGCAGTGCTTCGCTACGCCGTCTGAACGTGGAAGGAGTCGAGCGCATCGGCAGGAATGCCGAGCGTTCCGTCGTCGAGGCGGACCCTCGGAAGCCGCTTCTCGTACATCGCCTGTACGACCACGCGAGTCGGGACGCCCAGCCTTTGCGCGGCTTCGGCCGGGAGAAGCACCTCATGCTCGGTCATCGCATACCCCCTTCGTCGAGGCCCAACTTACCGTGGAGCATGCGGATGACCGTGGCGAGTTCGTCCTGCAGCCCGGGAGCTGCGCCGCGTTCCCGCAACGCCAAACGGGCGTCCTCGATCGCCTCCAACACTCGGAACGCCTCGTCGAGCGACAACCCAACACTTCGAGGAACAGGGTCGTCGAAGGGGTTGCGGTCGCTCATGCCGCCAGCATGAATGGAGGGTGTCACGAAGTTGTGCGGGAGCGCCGTGCCCGCTGGGCTGACAGCGGTCAGGCGCGGGGCTTGGGGCGGTAGCGAACTGCCACCGCGCCTGAGGCGAACCCGCGGCGGTCCACCAACTCCAGCTCGATGCGTTCCCGCAGGCCGGCGAGCAGCGTGGGCCCATGGCCGGCGAGCATCGGCTGCACCACGAACTCGTACTCGTCGATCAGGCCCAGGTCGGCCAGGGCGAGCGGCAGCGTCACGCCGCCCACGAACAACCCATCGCCCGACTCCTGCTTCAGCTGCCGCACCGTCTGCTCCAGGTCACCCCGCAGCAGCTCGGCGTTCCAATCGACACTGGTGAGCGTGCTCGACACCACGTACTTCTTGGCCTCGTCGATGGTCTCGGCGAACCGCATCTCACGCTCGCCCATCCACTCGGGCCACACACCCGTGGCCGGCCGGCGCCACGCCGACTCCATCATCTCGTACGTCACCCGGCCGAACAGCAGGGCGTCGGCCCGCCCCATCACCTCGGTCCAGTAGCCCATGGACTCGTCGTCCGGGGCGAGCCCCGCTTCGTGATGACAGCAGCCGTCGAGCGTGACGTTGATCGAGTAACGAAGTGGCCGCATGGCGTTGTCTCCTTGTTCTCAGTGGATGGCGCGGGCGATGCCGTTGATGACGGCGTCGACCTCGCGGTGCACGTCGATACCCCGCGGCCAGGTGGACGCGGTGAGGATCTGCGCCAGGCCGTGCACGCCGGACCAGGCGATGAGCGGAGCATCGGCTCGTCGCAACGCGGGGATCTCGCCCGTGTCGACCATCTCGTCGATGGCGTCGACGAGCAGCTGCCACGCGCTGGGATCGTCGTCGCGCTCCAACGCGATGTCGCACGTGGCGAACGCGGCCGAGAAGACACTGGTGTGCTCCACCGCAAAGGTCACGTAGGCGCGGCCGATGGCCTCGAACCGGTCGAGCGAGCGGCGCTTCAGCGGGCCACGGGCCGGCACGGCGTCGCGGGCGTCGCGCAACGCCACGGCAAAGGTTTCGCGGCACCGCTGCGACACGTGCGACACCAGGTGCTCGCGGCTGGGGAAGTGGCGATAGGTGGCCGAGGGCGACACCCCGACGGCGCGGGCCAGGTCGCGCAGCGACAGCTCGGCGATGCCGCGCTCGCGCACCTCGGCCATCGCTGCGTCGGTGAGCGCCGCTTCGAGGGCTCCGTGGTGGTACGGCCGGTCGGACACGACATCAGTCTGCCACGGATGTTGACACTGATCACATTTCGTGGATAATGTGAACACCGATCACATTGGGTGATCGCAGCGAGAGGAGCGACCGTGGCGTCGATCAACAAGGGCCGGTTCTCGGCAGACGCAGGTTCGGACGGCAAGGTCCTGTTCCTCATCGGCATGCGCCTGAACCGCATCTGGCAGGTGTGGAAGTGGCTGCCGGTTGCGGTGGCCATGCCGCGCATGCTCTTCGAACTGCAGAAGGACCCCACCCTGGGCCTGGTCGGCACGCCGCGCACCTACCTGTCGGGCCGCACGGTCCTGGTGTGGCAGTACTGGGAGTCGTTCGAGCACCTCGAGGCCTACTCGACGTCGGCCAGCGCCCTGCACCTGCCGGCGTGGCGGGCCTTCAATCGCACGGTGCGCGACAACGGCTCGGTCGGCATCTTCCACGAGACCATCGTCCTGGCCGACGACCGGGTCGAGACGGTGTACGGCAACATGCCGGCGTTCGGTCTCGCGGCCGTGCTGGGTGCTGTGCCTGCGAAGCACCGTGGCCAGACGGCGAAGGCGCGCCTCACCGGTGCGGCCACCGTCCCCGCGGTCGAGCCTTACTGACCCAGCCCGTCTGCCGCGGCAGCGCGGCCGACGCGCTCAGCCGAGCGGGTCGGGCCAGGGCGAGTCGCGCGGCGGGTCCTCGCCCTCCACACCGTCGATGGCTTCGCGCAGCAGGTCGGCGTGGCCGGTGTGGCGTCCGTACTCCTCCACCAGGTCGAACAGCAGGCGGCGCAGGCTGGCGTGCTGGCCCTGCCATCCCATGTGGGCCGGGTGGTCCAACCCGCCGTCGGCCAGTGCCCGCTCGACGCTCGCTCGCGAACGGCGCACCGTGTCGGTCCACAGCGCGTAGAGCACTTCGGGCGGGTCGTCGTCGGCCGAATGGAAGTCCCAGTCCGGGTCGTCGTCCCAGGGCGCCGACGCCCACGGCTCGGACACCGGCTCGCCCCACAACTTGCGGCTGAACATCTCGTCCTCGGCGCGCGACAGGTGCTTCAACAACCGGCCCAGCGACAGGTCGGACGACGGCAACCGGAACGCCAACCCGGTGGCGTCGAGCCCGCGGGCCTTCCAGGCGAACGTGGCCCGCAAGCGTTCCAGCGAGCCGATGAGGTGCTGCAGCTCCGAGCCGGCCAGCGGCGGCTCCCAGTGTTCGGGCACGTGCGACATGCCGCGACCCTAGAACCACCCGGGCGCCGACCCTGGCGGTGCCGAACTCAGGCCGCGGTGATGTCGGCCGCCACGCTGCGGGCCAACGCGGTGAGCCGCCGTCGGTACACCGCCACCGTGGGCTGGTCGGTCTTGAAGCCCTTCGGCGACAACTCCAGCACGTCGATCCATTCGTTGCGCCGGGCGGTGGGCGCGCCAAGTGCACGAAGGTGGGCGTGCAACCCCTTGCGCAGGCGAGCGCCGGCCGTGGTGAACACCTCGGCGGCGTGTTCGTACTTGGCCGCCAGGATCTCCTGCGAGTGCGGCGACGCGGCCATGCGTTCCCACAGGTCGCCGTCGAACCGCTGCAGGTAGCCGTCGAGCTGCTCGGCGATGCTGCCCGGCTGGGCGAGCGCGGCGAGTGCGCGGTCCACGCAGTCGTCGATGAGCGCCGAGAACGCCGAGGCGAAGATGTCGCCCTTGTTCTGGAAGTATTGGTACAACGCCGGGCGCGACAGGCCCGCGGCGTCGGCGATGTTCGCCATGGACGTGGCGGCGAACCCGCGGCGCGAGAACTCGCAGATGGCTGCGTCGTGGATGACGGACCGCCGCTCGTTGGTGTCCACTCGCTCGGTCGCCGCGGCCATGCGAGGAGTTTGACACATTCGGCCGAATATGTCAGGGTGCGTTGTCTGACACTTTCTCCGGAATATGTCAGGACTCCCTGCCGTCACCATCAGGAGCACGCCATGACCCGCCTGGGCTACCAGATCCCCAACTTCACGCTGCCGGCCTCGGCCGGCCCCAGCATCGTCGCCAACGTCATCGAGCAGGCCAAGGCGGCCGAGGCCGCCGGCTTCGACCGGGTGTTCCTGATGGACCACTTCTACCAACTGCCCGGCCTGGGCGCCCCCGAAGAGCCGATGATCGAGGCCTACACCTTGCTGTCGGCCATTGCCCAGCACACTTCGAAGGTGCGCCTGTCGGCGCTCGTCACCGGCAACACCTACCGCAACCCCACGCTGCTGGCGAAGACCATCACCGCGCTCGACCTGGTGTCGAACGGCCGGGCCACGCTCGGCATCGGCGCCGGTTGGTTCGAGCACGAGCACCAGTCGCTCGGCTACGAGTTCGGCACGTTCACCGACCGGTTCGAGAAGCTCGAAGAGGCGCTGCAGATCATCATCCCCATGCTCCGCGGCGAGCGTGTGACGTTCTCGGGCAAGTACTACTCGGTGAACGACGCCGTGAACTCGCCTGCGCCGATCTCGCGCGTCCCGGTCATGATCGGCGGCAGCGGCGAGAAGAAGACGCTGCGAATGGTGGCTCAGTACGCCGACGAGTCGAACCTGTCCAGCGGGCCGGTCGCCGACATCCCGCGCAAGCTCGAGGTGCTCGCCGAGCACTGCGCACGCCTGGGCCGCGACCGCTCCGAGATCAAGGTCACCAAGCTGCTCATGGTGTGCGTGGCGCCCACCATGGAGCAGGCCGAGGCCGACCTTCGGGCCATCGCCGCGGTGAAGGGCTTCAACGACGAGGTGGTCGAGCTGATGAAGCACGTCCTCATCTACGGCGACCCGGACACCGTGGGCGAGAAGCTGCTCGAGGCCATGAACAGCGGCATCGACGGCATGACCATCAACCTGCCGGTGAACGGTCACGACACCGACCGCATCGGCCTGCTGGGCGAGGTCGCCTTGCGCGCCATCGCCGCCGCGAGCTGACCCCGGAGGTACATCAGCGCTGCTGCGCGGCTACGCGCCGCGCAGCAGCTGCTCGTGGAAGAGCAGGCGGAAGCCCTGCACCGACGCCGCTCGGGCGTCGGCCCTGTCGACACCCACGATCGACAACCCCCACAGCATCGACAGCACCAGGGCACGTAACGCGGACACGTGCTCGGCAGACAACTCGCCCCGTCCGACGGCCCGGGTGGCGATGCCGTCGATGAGGTCGTGCATGGCGCGACCCGTCTCGCGGGTGCGGACGGCGGGCTGTGCCGTGTCGGCCGCGGCGCGGATGGTCAGGTAGGTGAGCGCGGGCCGCTCGGCCATGAACCGCTCGGACCGGTCGAGCATCGCGTCGAGCTCGGCGCGTAGCCCCCGTGCCTGGGCGAGCGCCTGGGCGTAGCCGTCGACGATCTGCCGCGACGCCTCGGCGTGCGCGGTGACGAACAGCTCGCGCTTCGACGGGAAGTGGTGGGTGAGCGTGCCCAGGCTGACACCGGCGGCGTCGGCCAGGGCCCGCAGGTTGGTGCCGGCGTAGCCGTCGCGGCCGAATGCGTCGATGGCCGCCTCGAGCACCACGGCTCGCGTGTCGTCGAGCTGGCCCGTGGGCCGGCCGGGTCGCCGCCGGGGACTCGCGGCGCTGTTCGCTGTGGCGGGCGGGCTCATCGTGTGGAATCATACAGCTGTCCGATTCTTCGGCTGGACGGCGACGGGGGTCGCCGCCCGAACAGCAACCTTGGGGGACCACCATGGCGAACAGCGCCGCCATTCCGAACGACCCGACCACCATCGACGCGGGCTGGATGCACGACGTGCTCACCACGGCGGGCGTCACCGGCGGGGCACGAGTGCTCGACGTGCAGTTCGCCGGCTACATCGGCACCGGGCAGATGGGCCGCAACGCCCGCTATTCGCTCACGTGGGACGACCCCACCGGCCGACCTGCCTCGCTGGTGGGCAAGTTCCCCACCGACGACCCGACGGGTCGCGCCACAGGGTTCGGCAACGGCAGCTATCGCACCGAGTGGAACTTCTACCAGTCGCTCGCGCACACGGTCGACGTCCGTGCGCCCAAGTGCCACGTCGCCCTGTTCGACGAGGCGCAGGAGAACTTCGTGCTCCTCATGGAGGACATGGCCGGCTCGGAGCAGGGCGACCAGATGCGCGGCCTCACGGTCGACGAAGCGCTGCTGGCCGTCGAGCAGGCGGTCGCCTTCCACGCACCGCGTTGGGGCGACCCGTCGCTGGCCGAGCTGATGACCCGTAGCGAGGAAGAGACCGTGGCGCTGCTGCACGGCATCTACGCCGCCACTCACGAGCCCACGCTCGAGCGGCTCGGCCCCAACCTGCCCCCGCAGGTCATCGACCTGGTGCGCGAGTTCGCGCCGAAGGTCGGCGCCTGGGTGCTGGCCAGCGAGGCGCCGCGCACGCTGCTGCACATGGACTTCCGCCCCGACAACTTCCTGTTCGGCGTCACCCCCGACGCGCCGCCGCTGGCCATCGTCGACTGGCAGACCGTCACCGCCGGCCCCGGCACGCACGACCTGGCGTACATGATCGGTGGCAGCTTCGAGCCCGAGGAACGCGGCCGCGTGGAGCGCAGCCTGGTCGAGCAGTACTGCTCGTTGCTCGCCGCCCGCGGCATCGACTACCCCATCGAGGCCTGCTGGACCGACTACCGCATCAGCAGCCTGTGGGGCGTGGTCATGAGCGTCATCGCCACCATGCTGGCCGCGCAGACCGAGCGTGGCGACCTGATGCTCACCACCATGCTGCGCCGCCATGCGCAGCAGGCCATCGACCTCGACGCGCTGAGCCTGGTGAGCTGAACCGGGCGGCGCCGTGGACGACACCGTTCGCCGACGGCGGGCCATCGGCCTGCTGACGACCGGCGTCGTCGTCGCCGCGCTCTCGTTCGGCTTCGGGCACCGCGGCGTGCACGCGGTGCGCAGCCTCATCGTGCCCGGCGCCGGGCTGTACGAGCAGCGTCACCTGCTGCTCGGCGTCGCGCTCACGGTCGCCGCCATCGCGGCCACGGTGGCGTGGATGCGATGGGGCATGGACTGGTCGGTGGCTGCCGTCCTGGTGCTCTCCATGGCCCTGTCGGCTGCGCTCGCCTACGACGACCACCCGGTGAACGCCCCGCAGGTGGCCGCCGCGGCGCACGAGTTCCCGCTGGTGGTGCTGGTGATGGGTGGCGTGTCGTGGCTGCGCCTGGCCTGGCGTCGCTCGCCCGTCGGCAGGCGCCGCGCGGCGCGCACCGAGGCGGCACTGCCGGCGGTCGACCAGGCCCGCGCCGCGGCCATCGCTGCGCTCGCGGGTGGCCGGACCGAGTTCGACCACGCCGCGCTGCGGAGTCGCTGCGCGCGGGTGGGCCTCGCCGCCCGCGGCCGGTTCGGTGGCGACCCGTTCCGCCGCGACCATGCACACGCCCGTGCCGCGCTCGCACTCACCGACGGCCTGTCGCCCGAGCAACTCGAGCGGCTCGGCGCCGACGCCCACTCGGCGCTGTTCGGCGTACCCGCCAGCGAGCCCGGGTGGGTGCGACTGCTCGACGGCACGCTGGCCGCGTCGGCGTTGCAGCGAGCGGGGCACCCCGACGCGGCGCAGCGGTGGACCGCGGCGCTGCAGCACCACTTCGACCTGCGTCGCGGTCACCGCTCCGGCGCGTTCTGGACACCGCTGGGTGTACGAGGACCCCGCGCTGCTGCGTGGGAGCACGCCGCAGCGACGGGCCTCGCCCGCGCCCAAGGTTGGATCACCGTCGACGACGACTGGCAGGCGCTGCGCACCCGCGCCCTTGCCGCCGCGTCGCGCGGCAACGCCGTTGCCGACGACGAACGGCTCGTCGCCGCGGCGCGCATCTGGCTGTGCGTGGTCGACGACCCGCAGGCCACCAAGGTGCTCGGCCGAGTCACCGTCCACCGCGACCCCATCGCTGTCGCGCTCGACTCGTTCGCCACCTCGTTCAACGAACAGTCTCCACTCCACCCGACCAGGAGCACCGCATGACCGTCACCGAGGCACCGCAGCACACCGCGGAACCGTTCCTCCTCCCCGAAGCGCCACCCCGCCTGGGCCCCGTCAGCCGTCGGCTGCTGTTGCGCCTCGCGCTCGTACTCGCGCTCATGCAGGCCGCCGGCGCGTGGCTGACGTTCGGCGTCGCCACGCCCCGAGCGCGGGCGGCGGGACTGTCGCTGGTGTTCCCCGGCGGCGGCCTGCTGTACGCCGCGCTGCCGGTGCTGTTCGCGGTCACGTTGGGCCTGCTGCTCGTCGCACTGGTGGTGTGGTGGGGAGCCAGCGCGCACTTCGCCATCCCGCTGGTGTGGCTCGGCTCGGTCGTCGCCGCGGCACTGCTGGTCGACGGCCCGAAGCTGTTCGTGGCCGACAGCACCACGTGGGCGTGGGCCATCGTGCCGGTCTACGTGCTGGCCGTCGCCGCAGTCGTGTCGGTGGTGGTGCGCTTCGAGCGCCGCTACCGCAGCAAGCTCGCCAAGGTGCCCGAACTGAACGAGTACCTGCGCACCGCGGTCGCGCCCGAGCCGATGAGCATCCGGCGTTCGGCCGACGCCATGGACGTCGAACTGCTGCGCTGGTGCTACTCCATCGCGTTCCAGCCCGACGACGGCCTGGTGGGTCTGGACTGGGGCGAGCAGATGCACAGCGGTACGCAGAGCCGCTATCAGCTGAACGCGCTGTGCTGGGCGCTCAGCGTGTACGCGGTGAACTTCGTGCCCAACGCACCCGCGCAGGTGGAGTCCGCGCTCGTGAAGCTGGTCGAGAAGCACACCGACGTGCGCGTGTGGGGCTACTGGCGCACGCTGAACCTGCTGGGCAACTTCGACCCGAACCCCGACCCCATCCGCCGCGACAACATCATGTTCTCGGCGTTCCTGGGCGACGTGTTGAACATCTTCGAGGCCGCGACCGGCTCCACCCGGTTCGACGAGCCCGGCTCGCTCACCTTCGTGTGGAAGGACGGTCGGGTCTTCGAGTACGACCACCACTCCATCGCCGCTGCGGTCGCGCGGAACTTCGAGCGCAGCAAGCTCGGATTCTTCCCGTGCGAGCCCGGCTGGTCGTTCACCGTGTGCAACATCATGGGCGCGCAGAGCCTGCGCGGCCACGACACGTTGCACGACACCGACGCGTGGGAGCGAGTGCGGCCGCGCTTCGCCGAGACGCTCGACAACGAGTACTCCACACCCGACGGCGCGTACGCGCACATCCGCTCGAACCACGTCGGCCTGTCGTGGGACACCGGCGAGGTGCCGGGCGGCCACTACTTCGCCCAGGGCAGCAACCGCTTCGCCGACATCCTGCCCGCACACGCACAGCGCGCCGCCGCGCTCGATCGCCGCGGCGCGGCGAAGCTGCGCGGCCTGTCGGCCATGGTCACCGATGGCCGCCTGGACATGGAGCTGCCGCTCGAGCTCGAACGCCACCGCGCCGGCCGCAGCGCGCTGGGCAAGTGGAACGGCATCATCGGCGGGGCGAAGATGCTCGCCGACCCGACGCTGTACGCCGCGGCGCTCGACGCGTCGGCGCGGCAGTGCGCCACGGGTGAGCGCTGGCCGAAGAAGCCGCTCGACGCCGGCGTGCCGGCCATCGGCGGCAACATGATCCTGCGTTGGTCGAACCCCATCACCACCGCCCAGCTGAACGTGCGCGGCTATCGCCCGCCCGTCGGCCCGGTGCTGCACGAGGCACCCTGGGATCGCGTGCTGGTGGTGGAGGCACGCTCGAACGACGGCGTCGGCCTGCAGCTGCGGGTCGAACCGCTCGAGGGCGCGGTGTCCCAGGCCGAGCTGGTGTTGCGCCAGCTCGCGCCGGGTACCACGTACACCGTCGACATCGAGCACGGCACACCCGTCAGCGTCACCGCCGACGCCGACGGACGGGCTGTGGTCACGGTCGACATCGCCGGCCCGGTGGCAATGGAGGTGCAGCCGTCATGATCGTGAACTGCAACGACCTCTGGACCCGGTTCGTGCACGTGGTCTACAAAGTGACCCGACGGCCCGTGCTCACCCCCGAGCCCCCGCCACTGCCCCACCGAGGAGACCGCACATGACCACGCTCGCCGACCGCCCGAACACTGCCCTCGTCGTCATCGACGTCCAGAACGGCGTCGTCGCCGGCGCGCACGAGCGCGATGCGGTGGTCGCCAACATCCGCTCGCTGGTCGACCGGGCTCGCGCCCAGCACGTTCCGGTCATCTGGGTGCAGCACAGCGACGACAACCTGGTGCAGGGCAGCGACGAGTGGCAGTACGTGCCCGAGCTGCCCATCGCAGCCGACGAGCCGGTGGTGCACAAGTCGTACGGCGACTCGTTCGAGGCCACCACGCTGGAGGACGAGCTGGCCAAGCGTGGCGTCGGCCGCCTGGTGGTGGCCGGTGCGCAGACCGACGCGTGCATCCGCTCGACGCTGCACGGCGCGTTCGTCCGCGGGTACGACGCCACGCTCGTGGGCGACGCACACACCACCGAAGACCTGTCCGAGTACGGCGCACCGACGCCCGACAAGGTCATCGCGCACACGAACCTCTACTGGCAGTGGCAGGACGCGCCCGGTCGCGCTGCCAAGGTGGTGCCCACCGAGGCCGTCGAATTCGGCGCTTGACCTTCCAGTCGGCTGGAAGGTTTACGCTCCTCGGGTGAGCACCGCCACCACTACAACCCGCACCTCCACCGGACCGACGGAACCTCCTCCTGGCGGGCGGCTGCGCATCAACGACATCGCCCGGCGCAGCGGCTTCAGCGCCGCGACCCTGCGCTACTACGAGGAGATCGGGCTGCTGCCGGCCCCCGAGCGTACCGACGCCGGCTACCGCATGTACGGCGACGACACGCTCGAGCGTCTGGCCTTCATCGCCCGCGCCAAGCAGTTGGGCTGCACGCTCGAAGAGATCGCCGCGCTGGGCGCGGTGTGGAGCGGTGGCGAGTGCGCACCCGTACAGGACCGCCTACGCACGCTGGTGGTGCAGAAGTTGGCCGACACCCATCGGCAGATCGCCGACCTGCAGGTGTTGGCCGGTGAGTTGGAATCGGCGGCGGCGGTGCTGGCCGAGCGCCGCGCCGACGGCCCGTGCGACGACACGTGCGGATGCATCACCCAGGACGGTCCGTCCACGCCGGTGCAGTTCGGCCGGTTCGGCGGTGGACGATGAGCCGCAAGGAGAACGCCACCCTGGTGGGCGTCGCCGCGGTGGCGTGCGCGGCATGCTGCGCAGGACCGATCCTCGGCGTGCTCGCGGCCATCGGCCTGGGCACGGCACTGGGCGCGGCACTGTGGGGCGTCGGTGCGCTGTTGATGGGTGCCATCGCTGTGGCGGTGGTGCTGCGCCGCCGGCGCTCGGCCGCGGCGCGGGCCTGCTCGGCGCCCGCTGGTATCGGCGCTGACAGTGCAGTTGGGGGGGCGGGCGGTGCCGGAAGGCACGACGATGGCAGGGAGGAGTGAACTGGATCGATGGAAGTCGTAGTCGCTTGAAAGTTGTCGG
>CBHWEI010000085.1:0-14190 GCA_966112835.1 uncultured Acidimicrobiaceae bacterium | reverse complement strand
CGAACATGTCGTACTTGCCGCTGGCGATCACGTCGGTGAGCTGCGTCTGGTCGTAGGTGCTCACCTCGGTGGCGATGCCGATCTCCTTCAGCCAGCCGGTGATGAGCTGCTGGTTCGGGCCGGCGGTGTCGCTGTCGCTGAGCTGCGCGTAGCGGAACGTCAGGTCGCGGCTGCCGTCGGGCATCTCACGGATGCCGTCGCCGTCGGTGTCCTTGTAGCCGTTGTCCTCGAGCAGCTTCTTGGCGGCTTCGGGGTCGTAGTTCAACTGGTCCTCGGGAGAGAGCTCGGGCGTCCACACCGGGTCGGGCGACACGCCCAGAATGGGGTTCACCTCGCCCTGGCCCAGCAGCACACGGTCGACCAGCGCCTGGCGGTCGATGGCCATGGCCACCGCGTGCACCACGTTGATGTCCTGCAGCGCCGGGTGCCCGTCGCCGATGCCGCCCTGCATGCCGTTCATGGCCAGTTCGGCGAAGCCGCCCTGCTGGCCGACGACGGTGGTGATGTTCGGCTCGCTCTTCAGGCCGTCGAACTCCTCGGCCGGCACGTCGTGCACGAAGTCGATCTCGCCGCTCTTCAGTGCGGCCACCATGGCGCTGCCTTCGGTGAACACCCGGAACACCACCTGGTCGATCTTCGGCTCACCCCGCCAGAAGTTGGGGTTGGCGACCATGGTCCAGTCCTGGCCGGCGTTGCGCGACTTCAGCGTGTACGGGCCCGAGCCCACGCCGTCGAGGCCGTCGTACGCAGTGATGTCGGTCTTCGACGGCTCCTCCCAGATGTGCCGGGGCAGGATGTAGACGTCCATGGTGGGCAGCTTCGGGTCGGGCACCGACGTGACGATCTGCACGGTCTTGTCGTCGACGGCAGTGGCCGTCAGGTTCGCCGTCGTGGCGGAGTGGTTGATCCACTCCTGTTCCTTCGAGGTGTTGATGGTCCACGCCACGTCGTCGGCGGTGAGGGGCTCGCCGTCGCTCCACTTCAGGCCGTCGCGCAGGTGGTACGTGAACGTCAGGCCGTCGGCGCTGGCCTCCCACGACTCGGCCAGGCCGGGTGTGGTGGCGAAGTCGTCGGCCGCCTTGTCGGTGAGCGTGGCGTACTGCATGTTCCACATCTCGTAGTCGGCCACGAGCACGCCCACCGTGGGGTTGGGGCTGTCGAGGTCCTGCATGAGTCCCACCGTCATCGTCACGGGTGCCTCGGTGGCGGCATGGGCCGTGGTGACCACGGTGGATGCCAGGGCCGTGACTGCGAGGCCGAGGCCCCAGAGACGTCGCTGCATTGTCGTTCCTCCCGAACGTTGCGGCTCCCCTCAGCCGAATGTCGCCAATCCTGGCACACCGTTCAGGGTTGCAAATACCAGTCCAGGAATCGCTCCAGTCGCCGGTGGAAGTGCAGGAACGGCTCGGGCCGCAGCAGGCCGTGGCCCTCGGTGGGATAGGTGACGTACTCGAACTGCTTGTCCAGGCGACGGAGCGCGGCGACGAGCTCCTTCGACTGGTCGGGGTGCACGCGATCGTCCAGTTCGCCGTGCGCGATGAGGATGGGTGCGCGCAGGTGCTCGACGCGGTGGATGGGCGAACCGGCCTCGTACGCGGCCCGCGCCTGGCTGGGGTGACCCATCATCCGTTCCAGGTCCAGCCGGCCCACCAGGTCGCCCTGCGCCCACGAGGTGAGGATGTCGCAGTCGCCGTACTTGCTGACCGCGCAGGCGTAGCGATGCTCGGCGTCGTCGACCACCGAGGCGAGCGCCATGTAGCTGCCGTAGCTGGCGCCGAAGATGGCCACGCGGCTCGCGTCCAACCAGCCGAGCGAGGCAAGGTGGTCGTACGCGGCCAGGCAGTCGTGCGTGTCGGCCACGCCCCACACGCCGTGGTTCGCCCGCTCGTAGTCGCGGCCGTAGGTGGTGCTGCCGCGGAAGTTCGGGGCGAACCAGGCGTAGCCCTTCGCCACGAAGTACTGGGCGACGCCGTCCCACTCGTCGCCGGTCACCGAGGTCGGGCCGCCGTGCGGCTGCACCACCGCCGGGCACGGGCGGTCCTCGCCCGCGTGGGCCGGGCGGTACAGCCAGCCGTGCACCTCCATGCCGTCGAACGACTCGTAGGTGACGTGCGTGGGCACCACGTGTGGCGCGGCGCGCACTGCCGCCGGGGTGGGTGCGAACAGTTCGACGATGTCGCCCGAGGCCGACACCACGCACAGGCGCGGCGCCACGACGAAGCTCTCGTGCACGGCGACCACGCCGCCGTCGGGCAGCGCGTGGGGTGACGACCAGGTGCCGCCCTCGGCCAGCACGGTGACCCCGCCCGAGGCGACGTCGACCCGCACCAGGTCGGTGACACCGCGGTGGCTGCGCGTGGCGAGCAGCGACGAACCGTCGGCTGCCCACTCGAGCGAACCGAAGTCGGCCTCGTCGGTGGTGAGCTGGTTCGGGCGCGCATCGCCCGCGGCGTCGACCACGAACACCTCGTACCAACCCGGCCATTCGCTGGCGTAGGCCAGGCGCCTGCCGTCGGGCGACCACGCCGCGTCGCGCAGTTGGAACCGTGGCTGGTGCACGACCACGGTGGATGCGCCGGTGGCCAGGTCCACCACGTGCAGCGACGTGCAGTTCAGGTCGTCGCGGTGGAACAGCGTGTAGGCCAGGCGGGTGCGGTCGGGCGACACCACCGCGTGCACGTAGTCGGCACCGGCCACCGCCACCGGGCGCGGCCACGCGTTGGTCACGTCGACGACGGCGAGCACCGTGGCGTCGCCGCGCTCCACGCCCACGACGAGGCGCGTGTCGTCGAGCCACACCGGGCCGCTGCCGGCGCACACCTCGCGGGGCACTCCCCCGGCGGCGGCCACCACCATCACCTTGCCGCCCTGTGTGAACGCCAGGCGGTCGCCGGCAGGCGACCACACCGCGTTGCCGTCCTCCCAGAACGCCGCCAGCGGGCGGCCGGTGGTGACGCGCGTCGGCGTGCCGCCCGACGTGGGTACGGTCCACACGTCGGACGTGTCGCGGTCCAGCATGAACGCCACCGTCGCGCCGTCGGGCGACAGCTCGCACTGCCGCGGTCGCTCGGTGGCGGCGACCATCTCCAGCCGCCAGTGGGGCGGTGGCACGGTGTCGGGTCGGCCCGGGTCGGGGATGCCGCCGAACTCGTCGGTCCCCACCCACCACTGCGGCGATTCAGCCATTGCCGTCTCCTGACGTTCGCACGATCTGGTCACCGTGCTCGCTCTCGAACCCTGCCAACACTTCCAGCACCAGCGGGCCCAACGTGTCGAGCACGTAGCCGCCCTCCTGCACGAACACGGTCGGCAGGCCGAGCGCGCCGAGCCGCCGCCCGGCTTCGCGGAACCCGGCGGCGGTCACCTGCAGCGGGCTGTTCGGGTCGTCGACCGCGGCGTCCACGCCCAGCGACACCACCAGCGCCGTCGAACCGTGGTCGCGCACCGCGGCCAGCAACCGGTCGACGCCCGCCAGCCAGCCGTCGTCGCCGGTGCCCTCGGCCAGCACCACGTTCAGGTTCGCCCCGGCGCCGTCGCCCTCGCCGCACTCGTCGGCGTGGCCCGAGAAATGCGGGTACCAGCCGGCTGCGGGGTCCACGTGGACGCTGGCGTACAGCACGTCGCCGCGGTGCCAGAAGATCTCCTGCGTGCCGTTGCCCTGGTGCGCGTCGATGTCGACGATGGCCACCTTCTTGCCGTCTCGGGCATGCAGCGCCTGCGCCGCGGCCGCGGCGTTGTTGAAGTAGCACGAGCCGCCGAAGTACGCCGGGCCGGCGTGGTGCCCGGGCGGCCGCACCGCGGCGTACGCGGCTGGCGCGCCGTCGGCGACCAGTGCCGCGGCGTGCACCGAGGCGTGCACGGCGCTGAGCGCGGCGTCGAACGTGCCCTCGCTGATGAGCGTCAGCGTGTCCGTCGCGTACAGCCCGATCTCGGCGCGGATGGTGGCCGGACGGCGGTCGCGCCGGGCGCGGGCGGCGAAGCCGGGCATGGCGAAGATGTACGGCACCACCTGCGGCTGGCCGGGGTCCACCAGGTGGCCGTCGGCCACCCACTGGGCGTGGGCGCGGCGCAGGCAGTCGACGAAGTCGGCGTCGTGCACGGCCAGCACCGGGTCCAGACCCAGGTCGGGTGCCGGCACCATGGTGCAGCCGGCGGCGCGCAGTTGGTCGTGCAGGGTGTCGCCGCGCACGGGCTCTTCGTCGCCCACCTCGCGCACGCCCAGCCAGTAACCGCCGTCGGGCGCGTGCCCGCGGTGGCGCTCGGACCACACGACCGGCATGCGCAACGTCATGGGCGCGGAGCCTAGATTGCGGCCCATGCCCGCTCCGCTGCCCCGCCCTCGCGCCCGCCATTTCGGCCTGCGGTTCGGGTCGCTACCCACCGGCGAGCACAACGCCATCACCGACGTGCCGGGTGTGCGCGTCGGCCACGTCACCCTGTTCCACGGCGAGGGCGACCAGCCCATCGCCCGCACGGGCGTGACGGCCATCGTGCCCGACGTGCCCATCGAGCTGTTCCGCCGCCCCATGCCCGCGGCCACGTCGGTGCTGAACGGCGCGGGCGAGCTGACCGGCAGCGTCGAGCTGACCGAGTGGGGCGTGCTCGAGACGCCCGTGCTGCTCACCGGCACGTCGTCGGTGGGACGGGTGGCCGACGGCATGGTCGACGAGCTGTTCGCCGCAGGTGCCGACGAGGTGGTCATCCCCGTGGTCGGCGAGTGCGACGACTCGTGGCTCGACGACATGCGCCGCCGTTGGGTGACGGCCGACCACGCCCGCCAGGCGCTGGCCGCGGCGACGTCGGGCCCGGTGGCCGAGGGCGTCGTGGGGGCCGGCACCGGCATGGTCACCATGGGCTACAAGGGCGGCATCGGCACGTCGTCACGCGTCATCGACGGCGTCGGCACCGTGGGGGTGCTGCTGCTGTGCAACTTCGGCGGCCGCGACCAGATGCGCATCGGCGGCCGCCTGGTGGGTGAGGCGCTGGGCGAGGCGCTCGGCGGCGGGACCGACGCGGTGGCCGCCGCGCCGACGCTCGACACGGGTGGGAGCTGCCTGGGTGTGGTGTTCACCGACATCCCGCTCGACGCCCGTCAGTTGCGACGAGTCGCGGCACGGGTGGGGCTGGGCCTGGCCCGGGTCGGTTCGGTGGCGCACCACGGCAGCGGCGACATCTTCCTGGCTGCGTCCACGGCCAACCGCCTGCCGCGTGCGGCCGAGGGCCGGGTGCAGGTCGAGCTGCTCGCCGACGGCTCGCTGAACCAGGTCTTCACCGCGGTGGTCGACGCCACGGAGGAGGCCGTCACCAACGCCCTGTTCGTCGCCGACACCGTCGCCGGCGTCGACGGCAACGTGGTCCCCGGCCTCCCCGTCGACCGCCTCCTCCCCCTCCTCTGACCCCAAAGGGGTTCTGGGCGGGATTCTTCCCAAAGTCGTTTCTGGGCGTCCTGGTTCCCGGAAACCGGAAACCAGGACGCCCAGTTTCAGAAAGGCGACGTCAGCCGGCGGCCAGGGTGCGGGCCTGGTGGAAGACGTCGTCGAGCATCGGCTCGGTCAGCCGACCGGTGAACGTGTTCTGCTGGCTGGGGTGGAACGAGCACAGCAGGGTCAGCCCGCTCGGTGCCGGGGCCACCACACCGTGGCCGAACTTCGGCCGCGGCCGCACGCCGAACTCGTGGCACGCCGCCTCGTAGGCGAACCCGCCCAGGCACACGACCACCCGCAACTTCTTCAACAGCGCCACCTCGCGTTGCAGAAAGCCGCGGCAGTTGTCGCGTTCCTCCGGCAGCGGCTTGTTGTCGGGTGGTGCGCAGCGCACGGCGGCCGAGATCCACGCATCGGTCAGCGTCAGCCCGTCGTCGATGGACACCGATTCGGCCTGGTTGGCCAGCCCGGCGTGGTGCATGGCCCGGAACAGCCAGTCGCCCGAGCGGTCACCGGTGAAGAACCGGCCGGTGCGATTGGCGCCGTGCGCGGCGGGTGCCAGGCCGAGCACCATGATGCGCGCCTTCGGGTCGCCGAAGCCGGGGACGGCCCGCCCCCAGTAGGTCTGGTCGCGGTACGCGGCTCGTTTCTCGACCGCCACCTGCTCGCGCCACTCGACCAGGCGCGGACAGCGACGGCAGTCGCAGATGTCCTTGCGGAGCCGAACGAGCGAATCCATGCCCGGCACAGTAGGTTCAGGGTTCGGAATGGCGCGAACGAAAACGACTCCCCCGCAAGCCACCTTGGTGCTCCTGGTCCGTCACGGGCAGACGCCCACGACGGGAAAGCTGCTGCCCGGACGCGCTCCTGGCCTGCACCTGGCCGAGGCCGGCGTGCAGCAGGCGCAACGGGCGGCCGACCGCATCGCCGAACTGAAGTCGGTCGACGCCATCTACGCCTCGCCGCTCGAGCGGGCTCGCGAGACCGCGGCGCCCATCGGTGTGGCTCGCGGCATGAAGGTGCAGATCGACAAGGGCCTGCTGGAGTGCGACTTCGGCGACTGGACCGGCGCCGAACTGAAGAGCCTGATGAAGCTGCCCGAGTGGGCCACCGTGCAGCGGGCACCCAGCACGTTCCGCTTCCCGAACGGCGAGAGCTTCACCGAGATGCAGACCCGCATGGTGTCGGCGGTCGACCGGCTGCGCGCCAAGCACGCGGGCGGCACCATCGTGTGTGTCTCGCACGCCGACCCCATCAAGGCCCTCGTCGCCCACGCCATGGGCACGCACATCGACCTGTTCCAGCGCATCGTCATCAGCACGTGCTCCATCACCGCCATCGCCTACGGAATGGGTGCACCGGTGGTGCTCACGGTGAACTCCACGGGCGGCTCGCTCACCGAGCTGCGGCCCTCCTGACCCGGCCATGAGCGTGTACTACGACTTCGACGAGGTCGATGCGTTCACGGTCGGCGCGTTGGGTCAGCCCGGCTCGCGCGTGTTCTTCCTGCAGGCCCGCCGCGGCACCACGTGGGTGACGGTGAAGTGCGAGAAGCAGCAGGCGTCGGCCATCGCCGACTACCTGCGCCGGGTGCTGAACGACCTGCCCGACCCCACCGAGAAGCCGGTGCCGGCAGCCATGGAGTTGGCCGCGCCGGTCACGGCGGCGTTCGTGCTGGGCCCGGTGGGCCTGGGCTACGACCGGGCCACCGACCGGGTGCTGGTGCAGCTGGAAGAGGTCATCGAGCTGGACGAAGAGGGCGAGCCGCTCGACGACGAGGCCGACCGCGGCCATCTGCGCGTGTTCCTCACCCGCAGCCAGGCGGCTGCGTTCTGCGAGCACACCGACGCCGTGGTGTCGGCCGGGCGGCCGGCGTGCCGGTGGTGCACGCAGCCCATCAACCCCGAAGGTCATGCATGCCCACGCATGAACTAGGTGCGCAACATCTCGACTGGCTGGCGACGGCCGACATCCAGGTGGAGGGCCGCATGCCCTGGAGCAGCAACGCGACGCTGCTGTGCAACCTGGTGGTCGACGACGAGCTGGTCGGGCAGGCCATCTACAAGCCGTTGCGTGGCGAGCGGCCGCTGTGGGACTTCGAGCCCGGGCTGCACAAGCGCGAGTACGCGGCGTACCGGCTGAGCGAGTCGCTCGGCCTGGGCATCGTGCCGCCGACGGTGCTGCGCGACGGCCCGCACGGCGAGGGCAGTGTGCAGTGGTTCGTGGAGGCCGACCACCAGCAGCACTACTTCACGATCTACGAGAACCGCGAGGACCTGCACGACGCGCTGCAGGCGTTCGCGTTCTTCGACCTCATCGCCAACAACACCGACCGCAAGAGCGGGCACGTGCTCATCGACGGCGACGACCACCTGTGGGGCATCGACCACGGTCTCTGTTTCGCGGCCGACTTCAAGCTGCGCACGGTCATCTGGGAGTTCGGCGGCCTCGACGTGCCGTCGCATCTGGTGGCCGCGGCCGAGGAACTGGCCGACCGGGCGCCGCTCGACGTGGCGGCGCTGTTGAACGACGAAGAGGTCGAGGCCATGCAGGAACGGGCGCAGTGGATCGTCGACCACCCGTTCTTCCCGGTCGACAACTCCGGCCGCCGCTACCCCTGGCCCCTGGTGTAGCGCAGTCGCTCCAAAACGGCATCTGGGGCTGGATCGTCTCGGAGACCGAGATGATCCAGCCCCAGAACGGCCAGATGAACGGGTGCGTCAGCCGCGGGCCTGGAGGGCCTCGATGAGCTTCGGCAGGACCTTGTGGACGTCGCCCACGATGCCCAGGTCGGCGATGCCGAAGATGGGCGCTTCCTTGTCCTTGTTGATGGCGATGATGTTCTTCGCGCCCTTCATGCCCACCATGTGCTGGGTGGCGCCGCTGATGCCGGCGGCGATGTACACGCCCGGCTTCACGACCTTGCCGGTCTGGCCCACCTGGTAGCTGTAGGGCACCCAGCCGGCGTCGACGATGGCACGGCTGGCGCCGGGCGCACCCTTGAGCAGCTTGGCCAGGGTCTCGACCATCTCGTACTTCGAGGCCTCGCCGAGGCCACGACCACCCGAGACCACGATGGCGGCCTCGTCGAGCTTCGGACCGGACGTCTCCTCGACGTGGACGGCGGTGACCTGCGCGGTGCCCGTGGCGCCGAGCTCGGGCACGGGGGCCGCGACCACTTCGGGGGCGCCCCCACCCGCGGGCTCGGCGGCGAAGCTCTTCGGACGGAACGCCGCGAGGTGCGGGGCCGCGCCGGAGAAGCCGGTGGTGACGAGCACGTTGCCACCGAAGATGGGGGTGGTGACGCTGACCGAGCCGCCGTCGGCGGTGATGTCGACGTTGTTGGTGAGGACCGTGCGGTCGAGCTTCACCGACAGGCGGCTGACGACGTCGCGACCCTCGTAGTTCTGCGGGAACAGGATGAGGTCGGGGGTGTCGCCGCCGTCGATGACGGCCTTCATGGCGGCCGACACGGCCACGCCGGGCAGCTTGCCGCCCAGGTCGCCGGTGGCGTACACCTTGGCGGCGCCGTAGTTGCCGAGCTCGGCGGCGATGCCCGACGCGTCGCCACCGACGAACGCAGTGACGGTGCCCAGGCTGCGTGCCTTGGTGAGGAGTTCCAGGGTGCCCGTGGTGGGGGCGCCGTTGGCTGCTTGTGCAAAGACCCAGATGTTCATGTCAGTGGTACCTCAGATGACCTTCAGGTTCTCGAGGAACGCCACGATCTTGGCGAAAGCCTCTCCGTCGTCTTCGATGATCTCGCCGGCGGCGCGGGCCTCGGCCTGCGTGACGCTGACGACGCTCTGGTTGGCGCCGGCCCAGCCGACCGGGGTGACGCCCAGGTCGCCGGTGGTGAGCGTGTCGATGGGCTTCGACTTGGCGGCCATGATGCCCTTGAAGCTGGGGTAGCGGGGCTCGACCACGCCGGCCGTCACGCTGATGACGGCGGGCAGCGGGCAGGTGACCTCGTCGTAGCCCTCTTCGGTCTGACGATCGGCGTTGAGGGTGCCACCGTTGATGACGACCTTCTTGGCGAACGTGACCGACGGCAGGCCGAGGACCTCGGCGAGCTGCTCGGGCACGGTGCCCGTGTAGCCGTCGCTGGACTCGGTGGCGGCGATGACCAGGTCGGCGCCGCCCATCTTCTGGATGGCCGCGCCGAGCACCTTGGCGGTGGTCAGCGCGTCGGAGCCCAGCAGCGCCGGGTCGGAGACCAGGGTGCCCTTGGCGGCGCCCATGGCCAGTGCGGTGCGCATGCCCGACACCTCACCGTTGGGGGCCATCGACACCAGGCTCACCTCGCCGCCACCGGCGGCGTCGACGAGCTGCAGCGCCATCTCGACGCCGTAGCTGTCGGACTCGTCGAGGATGAGCTTGCCATCGCGCTTCAGGGTGTTGGTACCCGGGTCGAGCGCGCCGGGCGTCGCCGGGTCGGGGATCTGCTTCACGCACACGATCACGTTCATAGGGTTCCCATTGTTACCGATCGGTATGGCTGCAACCCAACCGACGGGCGCGGTTCCTGGAACGGGGTCGGTGCCGCTACCGTTCGCGTGCTTGCGGATCCTGCTCGTGGTGAACGCCTTTGCGTCGTCGGTGACGGCGCGGAACACGGTCGTGGTCCACCGCGCCCTGAGCCAGGGCAACGACGTGGAGGTGGTCGAGACGAACCGCCGCGGCCACGCCACCCGGTTCGCCCAGGACGCGGCGCGCCGCGGGGTGGACATCGTCATCGGCTACGGCGGCGACGGCACGCTGAACGAGGTGGCCACCGGCGTGGCCGGCACCGACACGGCGCTCGGCGTGCTGCCGGGTGGCAGCACCAACGTGTTCGCCCGCACCCTGGGCATGCCCAACGACCCCGTGCTGGCGGTGCAGCAGTTGGCCGGCGGCATCGCGGCCCGCACCATCGAGCCCATCGGTCTGGGGAAGGTGAACGGCCGCTACTTCTGCTTCCACACCGGCGTCGGGTACGACGCGGCGGTGGTGAAGGAGGTCGAGCGCCGGGCCAGCATGAAGCGCTGGCTGGGCCACCCGCTGTTCATCTACGCGGCGTTGCGCACGTGGTTGGTGAACTACGACCGCAAGGAGCCGCACTTCACGGTCGAGTCGCCGGGCGCCGAGGCGGTGCCGGGCTACTTCACGGTGGTGCTGAACACGAATCCGTACACCTATCTGGGAAACCGTCCACTGGACCTCAGCCCGCACGCCACGCTCGACAACGGGCTGGTGGCCATCACGTTCCGCACCATGAAGGTGAGCGCCATCCTGGGCGGCCTGGGTGGCGCGTTGCGCGGCGGCGGTGTGAAGGCCAGCGACACGCTGGACCTGCAGGTCGACCTCGAGTCGCTCACCATCAGCCACGACGAGGGCTTCCCGTATCAGTTGGACGGCGACTACCTGGGCGAGACGAAGCGGCTCGAGTTCCGCCACGTGCCCCAGGCGGTCAGGCTTGTTCGCCCGCAGCCCTCGTCGCCGCAATGACCTCGAGGGCCACGTCGGGCACGTTGGTGCAGATGCCGTCGATGCCCCATTCGATGAGCTCGGTCATTCGCACGGGGTCGTCGCAGGTCCACACGTTCACCTGCACACCGCGTGCGTGACACGACTGCACCAGCTCCTGGGTGACCGCGCCGAACCACGGGTGCACGGCCGAATGGCCGCGTGAGGCCAGGTCGTCGGCCACTTCGTGGGGCGGCATGGTGCACAGCCAGGCGGTGCGGATGTGCGGGGCCAACGACCGGCAGCGGTCGACGGTCTCGACCCGGAAGCACGAGATGAGCCAGCGGTCGTCCTCGTTGCGGGCCAGCAGGTGGGCGACGGTCTCGTCGGCGATGCGGTCGGTGGGGTCGAAGTCGGGCTCTTCGGGGTCGTTCTTGATCTCGACGTTCACCCACATGCCGGCGCAGGCGTCGAGCGCCTCGCCCAGGGTGGGCACCGAGGGGGGAAGATCGGCGGCTGCGGTGGCCGCGATGAGGCGCAGATCGTGCAGGTGCGGGTTGTGGTGCACCACCAGGACCCCGTCGGAGGTGCGGCGCACGTCGAGCTCGACCGCGTGGGCGCCCATCTGGCCGGCGCGCCGGAACGCGGCCACCGTGTTCTCGGGTTCGGCCTTGCTGGCCCCCCGGTGCGCCATGACGGCAGGAGATGACACCACTGACACAGATACCTCCTATCGCCAACAACTATGCCTCAGGTCACACGCGACCCTTGCCGCACACCGAATTGTTACCTACCGTTCGCTTCGGCGCGAAATGCGCCACACATTCGGTGCCATCGTTCGTCCCAACCCTGTGGAGTGACGCAGTGACCATCCCCGCTTCGAGCCTCGTTCTTGCGAATGCCGACTACACCTGGCGCAAGGGTGCGATCTGCCGTGACACCGATCCCGACCTGTTCTTCCCGGTCGGCACCACGGGGTACGCGCTGGTCCAGATCGACAAGGCGAAGCAGGTCTGTACCGAGTGCCCGGTGTGCACCGAGTGCCTGCAGTACGCGCTCGACACGAACCAGGACTCGGGCATCTGGGGCGGCACCTCGGAAGAGGAGCGCCGGCAGATGCGCCGCCAGATGGCAGCGCGCGCCAAGGCCGCCGCGGTCTGATCCCGCTCCCCACCCGCCAGCGCGGCGTGTGGGTCAGAACCAGCATTCTCGTCATCCTCTGACCGGCGATTCCCCGGTCGCGCCATGACCGGAACGCAGCGAAGGTGGGTCAGACGGGGACGGTGAGGTCGACGACCGTGCCGGTGGCGCGGGGCTGATCGCCCAGGCCGACGGCGGCGAAGTCGTCGGGCTGGCCCAACCGCATGGTGATGGTGCCGTCGAGCTCGGTGGTCACCAGTGTGCGCACGATGGACAGGCCCAGGCCGGTGGCGCTGTTCAGCTCGAACCCGGGCTCGAGCGAGCGGCCGTCGTTGACGACCTTGATGTTCAGCACGTGGTCGGTGTTGTCGAGCACCACCACCACGTCGCCACCGCTGCTGCCCTCGGGGAAGCCGTGGTCGACCGCGTTCTGCAGCAGCTCGGTGAGCACCACCGACAGCGGCGTGGCCACGGTGCTGGGCAGGCGGCCGCCGTCGCCCTGCACGGTGAACCGCACCGGACGGTCGGGCGACTGCAGGCCTTCCTCGGCCAGGCGCAGCAGCGGCCGCACGATCTCGAGGAACGCGACGTCGTCGCCGGGCTCGCGCGACAGCGTCTCGTGCACCAGGGCGATGGTGCGGATGCGGCGCACGCTCTCGGCCACCGCGGCCTTCGCCTCGTCGGAGCTCAACCGGCGGCCCTGCAGGCGCAGCAGCGACGAGATGGTCTGCAGGTTGTTCTTCACCCGGTGGTGGATCTCCCGGATGGTCGCGTCCTTCGACAGCAGCAGGCGGTCGCGCTTGCGCACCTCGGTGACGTCGCGCAGCAGCAGCACGCCGCCGGTGACCTCGCCGCCGGCCACGACGGGGATGCACCGGGCCAGCAGGGTGACGTCGGCCGTCTGGTCGAACTCTTCGATGACCGGCAGCCGCGACTCGAACGCACGACGCACGGGGCTGTCGTTGAAGCCCAACTCGGCCAGGCGCATGCCGACGGCGTTGGCGCCGATGCCCACGCGGTGCAGGGCCGACACGGCGTTGGGCGAGGCGAAGCGCACGCGCGCCTCGTCGTCGAGCACCAGCACGCCGTCACCCACGCGGGGTGCGGCGCTGGAGTCGGCGACCGGACCGTCGAACGGGAACGAACCCTCGGCGATCATCGACGCGAAGCGCTGGTACAGGGCGATGTAGGTGCGCTCGAGCTCGCCCGGCTGGCGGCCCGAACGGCTGGCCCATTCGCGGCTGAGCACGGCGAGCACCTTGCCGGCGCGGCGCACGGGCGTGGCCATCATGCGCACCGGCTCGGGCACGGCCTCGACCTCGATCTCGCCCTCGCAGATCTCGCCGCTCTGGAACGCCTTGTCCAGCAGCGGCAGCTCGACCTCGGCCGGCGTGCCCACGTAGTCCATCTGGTACACGGTCTGCCCGGTGGCCGGGCGCACGTGGGCGATGACGATCCAGCGGCCGTCGGTGCCGGGCACGTAGAGCAGCAGGTCGGCGAAGGAGAGGTCGGCCAGCATGCCCCACTCGCCGATGAGGCGCTGGAGGTGATCGATCTCGTCGCGGTTCAGGGACGTGAATTGGCGAGTGAGCTCGCCGAGCGTGGCCATATCCCCTGAGCTTGCCACGCGGGCGGGGTCCGCATCGCGATTCGCGAGGCCCGAACGGGCGTCGCGCGGCGTGTTTTTCCTGCGGCGCGTGCGGCGGTCAGGCCCGGTGCAGCAGGTGTTCGCCCAACGCCAGCAGCGTAGGCAGGTCGTGCACGTCGGTGGGCATGGTGGGCACCACCGCGGTGACGGGTGCGGCGCTGGCCAGCTCGGCGCGGCGTTCGGCCTCGCGGCCCGCCACCACGGTGACGTCGCGGAACCGGTCGGCCACCTCGCCGAGCACGCGCTTCACCTCGGCGGCCTTGGCGCCCGACACCTTGGCCAACTCGCGCACCTGGGCGGCGTCGGCGGCCACGTCGCGCAGCCCTGCCGCGGCCTTGACCACGGCGGGCTGGCGCACGTTGGTGGGCAGGGTGCGGTTCAGCACCAGCGCGCCCAGCGGCATGCGCCGGCGGCGCAGTTCGTCGGCAAGGAACCGGGCCTCGCGGGCCGGGGCCGCCTCCAGCGTGGTGACCACCACGAACGTGGTGCGGTCGTCGGTGAGCAGCCGCTCGACCTTCGCGGCGCGGGTGACGAAGC
>CBHWEI010000084.1:0-14259 GCA_966112835.1 uncultured Acidimicrobiaceae bacterium | reverse complement strand
TCGACGACGGTGCTGATGTCGGCGCCGGCGTCGGGGGTGCTCGTGTCGGGGGTGCTCGTGTCGGGGGTGCTCGTGTCGGGGGTGCCCGTGTCGGAGGTGGTGGTGGTGTCGGTGTTGGTCATGGGCCCATCGTCCGCGTCGGTGGCCGCGGCGTCGATGACCCGTGTGGTCATGTCGGCGGCGTCGGCACTACCCCGGAGGTAATGGTCGTGCCGCGAACGGCTTCGTACGATGGCCGCATGTCGCGACCCACCGTCGGTGCCCTCATCCGCGAGTGGCGCACGCGCCGGCGGCGCAGCCAGCTGGACCTCGCGCTCGACGTGGGCGTGTCCACCCGGCACCTGTCGTTCGTCGAGACCGGTCGGTCGCGGCCGAGCGCCGAGCTGGTGCTGGCCATCGCCCACCACCTGGACGTGCCGCTGCGTGAACGCAACGCGCTGCTGCTGGCCGCGGGCTTCGCGCCACGGTTCTCGCAGCACTCGCTGGAGGACGACGACATGGCGACGGTGCGCGGCTCGCTGCGGCGCCTGCTCGACGCGCACCACCCGTACCCCGGCGTGGTCATCGACCGGCAGTGGAACGTGATGCTGGCCAACCAGGCGGCGGCGTCGCTGCTCGGTGCGGTGTCGCCGGCGCTGCTGGACCCGCCGAACATCTACCGCGTGTCGCTGCACCCCGACGGGTTGGCGCCACTGACGTTGAACTTCACCGACTGGGCCGCGTACCTGGTGCAGCAGCTGCGCCGATCGGTCACGGCCACCGCCGACCCGGGCCTGGTCGCGCTGCTCGACGAGGTGCTGCAGTACCCCGAGGTGGCGCACATCCGCCCGCTGCTCGACGTGGCCGAGTGGGACGAACCGCCGCTGCTGGTGCCGCTGCGGCTGGCCAGCCCGCTGGGCGAGCTGTCGATGTTCACCATGATCACCACGTTCGGCACACCGCTGGACGTGACGCTCGACGAGTTGGCGGTGGAGTTGTTCTACCCGGCCGACGAACGGTCGGCGGGCGTGCTGCGCGAGCTGGCGAAGGTCACAGACGCAGCAGCGAGATGATGCCGGCCGTCAGGATGAGCAACAGCAGCAGGCCGAGCGTGAGCGTGGTGGCGGGGCGCATGGGTTCACGCTACCGGTGCGGTCGAAGGGTGACCGGGCTGGTGGCGCCCGGACCGCGGTCGCCGTCGGCCAACGCGGTGAGCACCACCGGGTCGGCCACGCCCAGCTGCAGCTCCTCGGCCGCCGAACGGCGGTCGAGCACCAGGGCGAGCATGCCCGACGGGTCGACCACGAGGCCGACCGAGCCGGCCCCGAGCTGACCCGAGTGCTCGACGAGCTCGGCTACGCGGCCCACCTCGCCGGCCTGCACCATGAGCCGGGTGCCCGGTGCGCCGCTCAGTGGGCCCAGGTCGTCGAGACCGATGTTCAGCTGGCAGTCGCCGACGCGGTTCACCCACAGCACCTCGGCCGACACGCCGCCGCCTTCGGCCTCGCGGGGCAACGGCACCACGCCGGGCAGCAGCAGGTCGACGTCGATGGGCGTGCCCAACGCCTCGAACGGCACGCCGCTGCACAGGTGCGCTGCCACCGGCGCGAGCACATCGCGAACGGGCAGCGCGCCGCCGGGTGTTGCCAGGTGGTACTCCACCTCGTCGAGCCGCACCGCGCGTTCTGCGCCACCGGCCATGGCGACCGCCGGGGCGAGCAGCCCGTTGTCGGGACCGACCAGCACACCTTCACCACCGGCCACCTCGACCGCCACGAACGAACGGCCGGTCTGCAGGCCGGCGTCGACCGCGGCGACGATGACGCCCGACGGCACGTACCCGATGGCGCGAGCCAGGGCCAGGCTGCCGCCGCGCACGTCGTACGACGCGACGTGATGGGTGAGGTCGACGACCGTGGCGTGCGGGGCGAGGTCGCGCACGATGGCGTGGACGACGCCCACGGTCTCGTCGATCACCCCGAGATCACTGAGGAACGAGATGGTGTCGTACCGGCGGGCCATGGCTCCGCAACCTACCGGCACCGACGCGCCGCGCAGATCTGATGGACGTCGCGCGTTCGTCAGAACCTGTCCGGAAAAACGCAGAGGGCCGATGCCAACCCCCCGATGGCACCAGCCCTCTCCGGCGCAGCCCTCCGTGAAGAGAGCGCGACATCCGGATGAATTCTCTTCCGGTGGTCTTGCGACCTGCGCGAAGGATAGGCACACGCGCGGCCGTGAGAAAAGAGTCACAGCAAGAAAAAGTTCGAATCCTCGAAATCGGAATTCTCTGACCTCGCGCTTGGGTAATTCCCCAGATCAGGGGCCACGACCGGCGCGCGACGGCTGTCGGACCGAACCGGGGTCAGTGCCGACCCAGCTCCACACCACGCTGCGTCGCCGCCATCACCGCTTCCAGGAACGCCGACCGCACACCGTGCTCTTCCAGCACCCGCAAGCCCGCCGCGGTGGTGCCGCCGGGCGACGTGACGTTGGCGCGCAACTCGGCCGGGTTGCCACGGTCGGCGAGCAGCGCGGCGGAACCGACGAACAGCTGGGTGACCAACTGCTCGGCGTTCGCGCGCGACAGCCCGGCGAGCACGCCCGCCTCGGTGAGCGCCTCGGCCACGAGGAACAGGTACGCCGGGCCGCTGCCGGCAAGGCCGGTGACGGCGTCGAGCTGCGACTCGGGCACGCGCACCACGATGCCGACGGCCCCGAGGATGCTCTCGGCCCACGCCAGGTCGGCCTCTTCGGCGGTGGTGCCACCGGCGATGGCCGCGGCACCCTCACCGACGAGCGCGGGCGTGTTGGGCATGGCCCGCACCACCACCACGTCGGGGCCGGCCGCCTGTTGCAGCGCGTCGAGGGAGATGCCGGCCGCGATGGACAGCAGCCGGGTGGCACCCGCAGCGGCTGCTGCGGCGCACGCGCCGGCGACGTCGTACGGCTTCACGGCAACGAGTGCGGCCTGGCACGGCGGGATGTCGGCGACGACGGTGACGCCGGGGAACATGTCGCCCAGCTGCGCGGCGCGAGTGGCCGACAGCTCGACCACGGCCAGGTCGGCCGCCGGCCAACCACCCTGCAACAGGCCACCCACGAGCGCGGCGCCCATGTTGCCGCCGCCCACCACTGCCAACCGGAACGATGTCATGGCGCAGAGGCTAGGCGCGCACTGCGTTCGCCGCGGGTGGCCGGCACGACTTCCCCGAACGTCGCCGGCCACCCGCACCCACACTGGGTACGGCGAGCCGGCCGGGTCGGCAAGATCAGGTGAACTTGCTGGCGAAGGCCAGGCGGATGAGCGCCGGGAACGTCTGCTCGACGTACTGGTACAGCGAGCCGACGATGCGATCGAGCTCGGCCTCGTTCAACGAGGCCAGCAGCAGCTCGCCGCGCAGGAACAGCGCGTCCTCCACGCCGATGGCGAAGTGCGCGCCCACCAGCCGGTCGTTGCGGCGCAACGCCAGCTCGTACACCTGGGCCACGTTCTCCTGCGGTGCCGGCAGCACGTAGGCCTCATAGCGCAGCGTGCGTTGGCCGAGCGTGAACCAGATGGTGATGTGGTCCTTCTCGTCGCCCTTCAGGCGCACGTACCAGCGCGGCTCGTTGGTCTCGGTGGGGTCGCCGCGGTCGATGGCCTCGAACAGCTCGTTGCCCTCGGCGAAGGCGCGCAGCCACCCGTCGATGGACGCCTCGTACTGCTGCAGCGTGGGGGGCAGGTGGTAGTCGGTCATCCGCAGGCCACCAGCTCGCGCGCACCCAGGTCGGTGTACAGGCGGCGCAGGCGGGCGGCGGCGAAGCTCCACGTGTACCGCCGTGCCCGGTCGGCGCCGCGGCGGCCGAGGGCCGCGGCGTGCTGCGGGTGCTCGATGATCTCGCGCAGGTAGTGCGCGAACACGGTGGGGTCGCGGTCGGGGACCAGGTAGCCGGTCTCGCCGTGGTCGACCAGGGTGAGCAGGCCGCCCACCCCGCTGGCCACCACCGGCACGCCGCAGGCCGAGGCCTCGAGCGCCACCAGGCCGAAGCTCTCGCTGCGGCTGGGCACCACCACCACGTCGGCGGCGCGGTAGTAGGTGGACAGGATGTGGTGCGGCTGCGGCGGCACGAAGCGCACCTGGTCGGTGAGGCCCAGTTCGTGCACGAGCGAGCGCAGGTGCTGCTCCTCGGCCGAGCCCTGGGTGCCGCTGGCACCGCCCACCACCAGCAGCAGCGCGTCGGGTCGGCCCAGCGCGGCCAGGGCCCGCACGGCCACGTCGGGCGACTTCAGCGGCTGGATGCGGCCGACGAACAGCAGCACCGGCGCGTCGAGCGGCAGGCCCAGCGCGTTGCGCGCACCGGACTGCTCGCCGGGGGCGAAGAACGCGTGCTCGACGCCGGGGGCGACGATCTCGATGCGACCGGCCGGGTTGCCGTACAGGCGCCGGAACTGGTTCTCCTCCTCCGAGCAGCTGACGCAGATGGCGTCGGCGCAGCGGATGATGTCGGCCTCGGCCTGGTGCCGCCACGCGCTCTCGTGGTCGCCGCCCTCGGCCTTCACCTTGGCCAACGTGTGGAACGTGGTGACGAACGGGATGTCGAGTTCGTGCTTCAACCGGTGCGCGACCAGCCCGGACAGGAAGTAGTTGGCGTGCATGACGTCGGCCGGCGCGTGGTTCTTCATGTGGTCGATGACCGCGTCGCCGAACTCGCCGAGCACCGAGGGCAGATCTTCCTTCGGCAGGTCGTACGCGCCGGCGTCGAGGTGCACGACGCGGTGGCCGGGCTCGACGTGCACGACGTCGGGCTGGTCGGCGCTGGTGCGGCGGGTGTACGAGGTGCACTCCACACCGGCCTGGGCGAGCGCCGACGACAACTCGCGCACGTAGACGTTCATGCCGCCACTGTCGCCCGAACCCGGCTGGGCCAGCGGCGACGTGTGGAAGGAGAGCATCGCAACACGTTGCACGTCGGTGGAGAACACTACCTGTTTGGTCGACATTCCAGGTCTGACGCGCCGCGTCGTCGCAGGTCCGTGCGAGAATCGGCCGGTGAGCCGTTCCCGCCGATCGCCGTTGTCGCGCGCCCTGTCACCGCTGCGCGACTTCCTGCGCACCGAGGCGGCGGGCGGCGCGTTGCTGGTGTTCGCGTCGGTGGTGGCGCTGGTGTGGGCGAACTCGCCGTGGAAGGCCTCGTACGCCCGCGTGTGGCACAGCGAGATCGGCATCACCGTGGCCGGGCACTCGCTGGTGCTCGACCTGCAGCACTGGGTGAACGACGGCCTGATGACCGTCTTCTTCCTGGTGGTCGGTCTGGAGATCAAGCGCGAGCTCACCAGCGGCCACCTGGCCGGGCGCCGGGCGGCGACGCTGCCGGTGGCCGCGGCGCTGGGCGGCATGGTGGTGCCGGCGCTGCTGTACCTGGCCATCGCCGGGGGCACCGCGCCGAAGGGCTGGGGCGTCCCCATGGCCACCGATATCGCCCTGGCCGTGGGTGTGCTGGCGCTGGCGGGCAAGTTCGCGCCGCCGGGGCTGCGGGCGTTCCTGCTGGGCCTCGCCGTGGTCGACGACATCGGCGCCATCGTCGTGATCGCCGTCTTCTACTCGACGGGTGTGGCGTTCGGCTGGCTGGTGGGTGCCGTGCTGGCCGTGGGCGCCACCGTGCTGCTGCAGAAGGTGGGCGTGCACCACGTGCTGGTGTACGTGGTGCTCGGCACGACGGTGTGGTTCGCGCTGCACGAGGCCGGCGTGCACCCCACGCTGGCCGGCGTAGCCATGGGCCTGCTCGCGCCCGTCACCCCGCGGGTGGCGCCGCAGCTCATCGACGCCGACGACCTGGCCGACCTGAGCTCGCCCGAGGCCGCACTGCACACCGCCGAGTTGGCCAAGTCGTCGGTCAGCACGGTCGAGTGGCTGGAACACGTGCTGCACCCGTGGAGCAGCTACCTCATCGTGCCGGTGTTCGCGCTGGCGAACGCCGGGGTGGAGGTGTCGGGCAGCACGCTGCGCACCGCGTTCGGGTCGGCCATCTTCTGGGGCATCGTGGTCGGCCTGGTGGCCGGCAAGCCCATCGGCGTCATGCTGGCCTCGAAGCTGGCCGTGCGGTCGGGTCGAGCCGACACGCCCGAGGGCACCACCACCCGCCAGCTCATCGGCGCAGGCAATGCCGCCGGCATCGGGTTCACGGTCGCGCTGTTCATCGCCGAGCTGGCGTTCACCGACGACACCGGCGCGGTCGACGAGCTGCAGGTGGTCGACGCGAAGATGGCCATCCTGCTGGCCTCACTGGCCAGCGGCATCGTCGCGTGGCTGGTGCTGCGTCAGCGGTCGCGCGACGACGCGACGAAGCTCTCGTAGACGTTCAACAGCGCCTGCTGCTGCTCGGGTGACAGCAGCGGATCGTTGGCGATGGCTTCGCGCACACCACGCGCGTTCGCATCGGGGTCGAGGATGCCGGCCCGTTCGTACAGGGTCTCGGCGCTGATGTGCAGCGCCTTGGCGATCTGCTGGAGGATCTCGGCCGACGGCTTGCGCAGCCCGCGCTCGATCTGCGACAGGTAGGGGTTGCTGACGCCGGCCGTCTCCGCCAGGCGACGCACGCTCATGCGCGCGATCTCGCGCTGCGTGCGGATGAAGTCGCCGAGGTCAGTCAGCGGTGTCGTCATCGCCGTCCGCCAGCAGGCCGTCGACGTCGGCCTCGCCGTCGCGGTAGCGGCGCACCAGCTCGGCGCTCAGCGCGTCGATGCGCGTGAACAGCTCCCTGCGTTCGGCCGAGCGCAGCTGCTCGAACTCGTGCAGGCTGGCGATGTACGAGCCCAGCTCGTCGAGCGACATCGAGGCCAGGTCGGCGCTGCCGGCATCGGAGCACAGCTCCTCCAGCTCGATCGCCAACGGGTGGTGGCTGAAGTCGTCGGCCGGGCGCGGCGGGCGGGCCGGACCACCCGTGAGCTGCGTGCTGAGGATGGCCGGCAGCTCGCCGGTGATGTTCGCGTCGTCGTCGCCGACGGCACGGTGACGCAGCTCGGCGCGTGCCAGGTCGAGGCGCGCCTGCACCAGGCGACGCACGTAGCTGACGGCGTCGTCCTCGTGCTGCAGCGTCGTCCGCATCGCGCGCAGCTCGTCGAGCGGCAGCAGTCGCGGGTCGAACTCGGTCGTGCTCATTCGAAACCTCCACTCACGGGCGGCAGGATTGCCACTTCATCTCCGGCTCGGACCGCCGTCTGGGCGTCGGCCGGCTCACCGTTCACCCATACCCGGCAGCTCTGCAGCACAGTACGGAATCCGTCGCCGAAGTCCGCCTCGGCGCGGGAGAGCACCTCACCCACCGTGGCCGCGTCGATCTCGACGCGCCCCGTGCCCGCGGCATCGCGGGCAGCGGCGAACATCAGCAACGTGGCCATGGGCTGCATGGTAGTGGGCGTCTGCGCGAGGCGACCGCTACCCTCCGAGCGATGACGCACCATCCGGTGACACGCGTGCTGGTGCTCCGCCACGGCGAGAGCGAATGGAACGCGGTCGGCCGGTGGCAGGGCCAGGAGGACCCGCCGCTGTCCGAGAACGGCCTGCTGCAGGCGCTCGACGCGGCACAGCAGCTGGGCACGTTCGACGCGGTGTGGGCCAGCACCCTGCAGCGGGCGGCGCACACGGCGGCCATCATCGCCGAGCAGCTGGGCATCGGTCCGGTACAACTGCATCCGGGGCTGATGGAGGCGGGCTTCGGCCCGTGGCAGGGGCTCACCCATGCCGAGATCGAGGCCGGCTGGCCGGGCTACCTGGCCGAGCATCGCCGTCCCCCCGGCGCCGAACCGACGGAGGACGTGGTGGCGCGCGGGTGCGCGGCGCTGGTCGAGATCGCCACGGTCACGCCTGGCGGCGAGGTGTTGGTGGTGTCGCACGGCGGCATGCTGCGGCAGCTGTGCCGGGCGCTGGGCGACGTGTCGTTCGGGTTCGCCAACCTGGGTGGCGCGTGGTTCATGGTGCACGACGACGGTCGCATCACCGTGGGCGAGGAAGTGCAGTTGGTCGAGCCGTCCGCGTTCCGCAACACGCTCTGACGGCACGGGGCGACGGACCGAGCGATGACCCACGACCGCCACACCGACGAGGCGCAGCTGCCGCTGTTCCACGACGAGCCGACGAGCGAACCGCGCCGCGAGCCGGTCCCGGCGCCGGGACCCGAACCGAGCACGCCTGTCGCCACGGCGAGCGAACCCGCGGGCGACTCGGCGCCGTTCACCATCGAGGTCATCCGCTCGGCGCGGCGCAAGCGCACCGTCGGTGCCGAGCTGCGCGGCGACGTGCTGCGCGTGACCGTCCCCTCGTGGATGAGCCGCACCGAGGAGGACGCCTGGGTGGCGAAGATGGCGGCCGGGTTCGCCCGCCGCCGCAGCGCCGAGCGCATCGACCTGGTCGACCGCGCGGCCACGTTGGCGCGGCGGCATCAGCTGCCCCGCCCGCGCGAGATCCGCTGGGCCGACGACATGACCACCCGTTGGGGGTCGTGCACCTACAGCACCGCGTCCATCCGCATCTCCACCCGGCTCGCGCCGTTCCCCGACTGGGTGATCGACTACGTCATCGTGCACGAGCTGTGCCACCTGGAGGTGCGCGGCCACGGGCCCGAGTTCTGGCGTCTGGTGCATCGCTTCCCGAAGGCGGAACGCGCGATCGGCTACCTCATCGCCAAGTCGGGCGACGACCTCGACGAGGACTGACACCCGACTCACGCGAGGCAGCTCATGCGATGGCGAGGCGCTTCGGGCGGTGCAGCCCCACCAGGAGGCTGCCGGCGATGACGGCGATGAGCGCGAGCACCACCAGCGACAGGGTGGCGCGGAGTTGGGCGTCGCTGGCCTTGCCCACCGACAGGACCTGGGCCACCAGCACCCCCTGCTCGGTCGCGGTGCCAGAGCCGGTGCCGTCGCCGGGCTGCGCCACGGCACCCTTCTCCAGCACCACGGTGGCTGCGCTGCTCTCCTGGGCCAGGCGGAACCCGTCGGGCGGCGCCACGAAGCCACGGCAGCGATCGCCAGTGAGCACCAGGGTGAAGCGTCCCTCGGCCGACGTGGTCGCCGAGTGGGGCACGCCGTCGGCGCACACGGCCGTGACGGTCACGCCCGGCAGGGCTTCGCCCTCGGCCACGACGGCGCCGCTCCAGCGCGGCGACAGTGCCGATGCCTCGGCACGAGCCGGCAGCGAACTGGCGATGGCACCGACCAGCGCCAGCAGCGACACGGCGCGCATGGCCATGCGGCCGGCACCGGCGGTGTTCTCGGCGGGTGGAGCGGAGACCTCCGTGATCATCGGACGCGCCTCGACCACCGACGTGCCGGGCATGACGCCCATCTGCTCCCAGACCGGTTCGATGATGCAGTACTCGGCCAGCGCGTTGGCGGTGGCGTCGTCGAGCGCACGGAACTCCACACCGAGGCGCCATTCGCCCAGCGGCATGAGGGTGACGTTGCGGACCACGGCCGGCACCTGGATGGTGGTGACGCCCGTGCGGGTGGGGACGGCGGTCTCGAGCACCACTTCCTCGCCCACGTCGAAGCCGGCGTGGCTCATGACGCCGGCGCCGAACGAGGTGAGGTCCAGCAGCGACACGGCACGTTCACCCAGGCTGGCCGACAGGGCGGCGCCCACGCGGGTGGCACGGCGACGGTGCGAGCGGCGACCGAGGACGCGCAGCGAGTCGAGCGCCAGCGCGAGCAGCCACAAGGCCACGGTGACCATGGCGAGCAGGGCCGACTGGGGCAGCACGCCCATGCTGTGGGTGAGGCGGTCGCTGATGCCACGCATGACCAGCACCACGCTGAGCACCACCACGGCGGCCACCAGGCTGGCGCCGTACTGGCTACTGGGCAGGTTCACGATGGGCGCCCGGTCGCGGGCGCGGTCGGGGTCGACACCGCTGCTCAGGGTGGCGCCGATGTTGTGCAGCGACCAGCGGGTGCGATCGCCCGGCCGCAGGATCCAGCCACTGAGCAGCGCGAGCGACAGCGGCACGTACACGAAGTAGGGCAGCCACAGGATGGCCAACGTCGCCACCCCGCCGTGGAACGGCACCTCGCCGGCGACGAGCGCCGAGCAGAGCACGGCGATGAACGCGATGCGGCGCAGGCTGGACAGCGGTCGCACTGCCCAGGCGAACGCGGCGAGCCGCTGGGTGAGGGTGTGCGAGCTGACACGGAACGCGCCGCGCGGGGCGAACAGCATGCGCCGCGCCGCACGCACCCGGCGCACGCGGTCGCAGTACACCGCGTCGGGGTCGCGCACTGCCCGGTGGGCCAGCACGGGCACGTCGGCCGGGGCGGTGATGCGCCATCCACCGGCGTGCAGTTGCGAGGTGATGTCCCAGCCGGCCTCGAGGGCCGGCTCGAAACCGATCGTGATGTCGGCGAGCGCCGCCGTGCGCACCAGCGAGCCGGAGCCCAACCAGATGGCCACACCGCGACGGCCGAGCGCCGGGTTCAGCGCGCCGCGTTCGAAGACCAGTTCGTGGCGACGGTCGGGACCGTGCTCGGGCGAGTCGTCGGCCACGGTGATGCCCAGGCCCTGCACGACGGCCACGTCGAGGTCGGCGAGGTCGCGGCACAGCCGGGCGACGATGTCGGGCGTGGGCACGTCGCCGGCGTCGAGCAGCAGGAACTCGGGCGTGCGCACCGCGGCGTGGGCCACGCGCAGGCCGTTGCGGTCGTCGGGATCGGTGGCGGCGTAGACCACCTGGAACTCCAGGCTCATCGTGGCCACCTCGGCGCGGCCGCTGTGGTCGACGACCACGACGTCCTCGATGCCGTCCACCGAGCGCAGCGCCAGCAGGGTGGCGCGCAGTTCGTGGAGCGGCTGGGCGTCGATGCGCACGACGGCGTCGACGGGCGCGCTGCGGGTACGTCGGTCGTGCTCACCACGGGTGGTCGGCATGGGCCACAGCGCCCACACCAGGGCGACGGCGGCGATGAAGCCGAGCAGCTCGACGGCGTAGAGGGGCAGGGCCAACCAGGCAGGAGCGCCGTCCATGGACGCGTAGAGACGCCAGCTCAGGTATGCCGCGCCACCGACGAGACCGGTGACCGCGAGAACCCGCGCACCGACGTGCTCGTTCCTCCTCATCCCGTGCGTTCCCTTTCCATGTGTTCCGTCTCCGCGCGATCCCATGCCGAAGGCCAGGGCTCGCCGCCGCATTGGGTCGGCGTCTTGCTTTCTTCATCGGTGCCACGCTGCGTGAACTTGACCTCGTTTGGTCACCCACTTTCCGGGGGTCGCGACCGCGTGACAGGGGTGGGTGTCGGGTAGCCTCCTCCCCTCGTGGGCACCGCCAAGCGTGAACGTCAGAAGGCCAACCGGCAGATCCGTCTGCAAGAGCTCGCGAAGGAGCAGCGCAAGGAGAAGTCCAAGCGCGTCGCTCTGCGCGTGGTGCTCGGCGTCGTCGGCTTCATCGCCGTCGTCGGCGGTGTGTACCTCATCAGCGGCGGTGGGGACGACACGCCGGCCGCGAGCTCGAGCACCACGGGCTTCGGCGTCACCACCACCACGGTCGATCCGAACGCGCCCACCACCACGGCGCCCCCGAAGCCCACGGTCAGCGCGCCGGGCACCGACCCGACCGAGCTGAAGGTCACCGTGCTGAAGGAAGGCACGGGCGAGCCGTCGAAGAACGGCGACACGCTCGAGGTCCACTACATCGGCGTGCTGTCGAAGGACGGCACCGAGTTCGACAACAGCTACGACCGCGGCGCCCCGCTCGTCGTCACCCTCGGCAAGGGCCAGGTCATCCAGGGCTGGGATGAGGGCCTCGTCGGCCTGAAGGTCGGCGGTCGCTACCAGATCGACATCCCGGCCGAGAAGGCCTACGGCGCGAACGGCGCGGGCGAGAGCATCCCGCCGAACGCCGGCCTCACGTTCGTGGTCGACATCATGGCCATCACGCCGGGCACGCCCACCGAGACCACCACGGCGGCGGGCGCCACGTCGACCAGCGCCGCGGCCACCACGACCACCACGGGCTGAGCCCGAGGCGGACGGGCCGTACCGGTCAGCCCAGGTCGCCGAACACCTCGACCGCGCCCACGCGTTCCCACGCGCCCGGGCCGCCCACCAGGGCGTCGCCGCTGCGCAGGACCGCCAACGGAGTGTTGGCCAGGGCGCGCGTGCGGTGCAGCCGCTCGGGCGACCAGGTCTCGGCCTCGGTGACCAGCGCCAGACCCGACACCAGGCCGAGCCCCAGCGTGAACGCACCACCGCGCGGGTCGACCATCGGGTCGCACAGGGCTGCGGCGCTGCCGCCCACCGCGGCCACCAGGCCGCCGTTGCCCAGCACCTCGCCGAGCGCGTCGAACAGCGGAGTGTTCTTCAGCACCGAGCGCAGGTGCAGCGGCTGATCACCCACGAAGTACACGGCGCGGGCGGCGCGGACCAGCGCCGCCGCGTCGGCCTCCAGCGCCTCGGCGCGGCGCATCACCATCAACGCCTCGACGCCCACCCCCAGCCGCTCGGCCCACGTCATGGCCGCGGCGACCAGACGTTCGGGGTGCTCGAACGCGTCGGCGGTGGGCAACACCACGACCTGGTCGGCGCCGGCCGCGGCCAGCAGCCGTGCGTCGAGCTCGTCGTTGGCGGTGAAGGGGCCGCCGCCCTGGAGTGCAATGGTGCCGGTCATGCGACCGAGCGTACGCGGCTCAGTCGAGCAGTTCGGTGCGTAGCCGTTCGATGGCGTCGGACGGCACGCCCACGTTCATGGCGAACTCGACGATGCTGCCGTGGCGCTGGCGGACGTGACCGATCATGCGCAGCATGGCCTCGGGCACGGCGGCCGAGAACACGGACGGACCGGCCATGATCCGCGCGTGCAGCTCGGGGTACTCGCGTGCCGACCATTCGCGCATGCGCTCCATGCCCTCGGCGGTGAGCGCGTAGTCGGCCACGATGTACTCGTCGAGCACCTCGAGGCAACCGAGCACCATCATGGCCAGCATGCCCGTGCGGTCCTTGCCGGCCGCGCAGTGGAACACCGCCGGCAGCGCGCCCGGCTCGCTGAGCATGACCAGCGCCTCGGCCAGGCGCTCTTCGCCTTCGTCGAGCATGGCGACGTACGCCTGCTCGAGGAAGTCGGCGGGGTCGGTGGGCATCTCGTCGGCCTGGGCGGCCGTCCACGTGCTGTCGATGACGGGCACGTGGCGGAACTGCACCGGGTGCTCCTGGTGCGGGAACGTGCCGCGCTCGTCGAGCTCGGCGAAGGTGCGCAGGTCGATGACCGTCTGCAGCCCCAGTTCGCGCACCACGTCGAGGTCGTCGCCAGTGAGCCGGTACAGGCCGTCGGCGCGGAACAGACGGCCCCAGCGCGTGGTGCGGCCGTCCTTGGTGGGATAGCCGCCCATGTCGCGGAAGTTGTGCACCGCGTCGAGCCGGACGAGTCGCCGCGGATCGCCGCCGACGTCGGGGAGCATGTGGGGGGTCATCACCGGGCCACGGTACCCAGCGAGCCCCGCGGAACGGTTGCCGGCGCATGTCACGCCGATGAAGCCTTGCCGCGCGGCGGGTGAACCCGCAGGTCAGCCGGGATGTACCGCGTCGAGCGAGGAACGCAGCCGGGTGACGATCTGGTCGATGTCGTCGGGGGTGACCACGAACGGCGGGGCGATCATGACCGCGTCCTGCACGGGGCCCGACCCCGCCGGGTACACCCACATGTCGCGCTCCATGGCCGCCTGCACCACGGCATCGCGGCTGCAGCGGAGCTCGACACCCCAGAACAGCCCGCGGCCACGGATGTCGACCACGGCCGGGTGGTCGCCCAGTTCGGCACGCAGCCGCTGTTCCAGCACCACGCCCATGTCGGCGGCGCGCTGCACCAGCCCTTCGCGGCGCAGGATGCCGAGCACCGCGGTGCCGGCCGCACACGCGGCGTCGTTGCCGGTGAACGTGAAGTACATGAAGCCCGAGCCGCGCAACGCCTCGGCCACGACATCGGTGGCGGCGACCGCACCGAGCGGCACGTATCCGCCGCCCAGGCCCTTGCCGCCGACGATGACGTCGGGCTGCAGCGGGAAGTGCTGGTGGCCCCAGGTGGTGCCGGTGCGGCCGTAGCCGGTCATCACCTCGTCGGCGATGAGCAGGATGTCGTTGGCGCGGCACACCTCGGTGACCGTCGCCCAGTACTCGTCGCTGGCGGTGAGGCACGCGCCGGCTGCGCCGGTGATCGGCTCGGCGATGAACCCGGCGATGGTGGCCGGGTCCTCCTGCTCGATGACCTTCAGCACCTGCTCGGGGTCGTCCCACGGCACCTTCGGGAACGGCAGCAGCA
>CBHWEI010000083.1:0-14378 GCA_966112835.1 uncultured Acidimicrobiaceae bacterium | reverse complement strand
ATTCATCCGACCGATGAAGGGCACCGCTACATGGCCCAGCGATTCGCGCAGCTGATCAGTAGGTACCTCCCAGCTGGCTGATCTTCAGGTCGTCGGCCGCGCTGTCGGCGCCAACAACTTCGACCCCGCGGGCACGTCCTTCACGACGAGCGCGCACGCGCCGACCACGCTGTCGTCGCCGACCGTCACCCCTCGCAGCACGGTTGCGCGCGTGCCGATCCAGACACCGGAACCGACCTTTACCGGAGCGTTGTCGAACTCGAAGCTTGGCGACTTCGCGTCGTGGCTACCCGTGCAGAGCATGACGCCCTGCGAGATGCAGGTGTCGCTGCCGATCTTCACTGGCTCGAGGTTCAGGATCCAGGCACCGACTCCAACCCACGAGTTGTCGCCGATGCTCAGCTTCCACGGCCAGTGGATCTGGACGTCGTGTCGGATCAGCACGTTGGCGCCGATGTCCGCGCCGAAGAACCTGAGCACCTTGGCCCGCGCGGTCGCCGGGAACCACCAGCGGCGGAACAACAGCGAGTCAAACGTGAGCCAACCGGCCTGCCATGCGGCACCGCGGCCCTTGTCGTAGTTGTCGCCGCGGAAGCCCGCGAGGCTGCGGCGCGCGGGGCGTGTCTCAGGCTGCATGGCTGTCCTTCGCGGTGATCGGAAACTGCGGTCCGATCTTCGCAGCTTCCGAGAAGCCCGTCACGATGACCTTCAGGTCGAACATGCCTTGCGCCGAAGCCCTCGCTGCCTGTGCAAGGGCGACCCGATCGTGAGTGCCTTCGAGGAGCGCCCCGGCTTCGTGGACGAACGGAGTCGCATCACCGGTCGGCCCCACCACAATCCCGCACTTCGCTTGCTCGGCGATCACCTTCGCTGCTTCGTTCTCCAGTGGCATCGAGCCGAGGATGGGGCGGCCGGCGCACATGTAGCTCCACACCTTGCTGGGCACGCTGAACTCGCTGGCGTGGGCCTCGAGCAGCACGATGCAGACGTCGGCGGTCGCCAACACCTGTGGCAGCACCTCGGCCGGCTGGAACGGCATCACTCGCAGCGGCAGGTCGTCGCGTGCTGCTTCGTCGCGCAAGCCGTCGGCCACCGGGCCTTCGGACACCACCAGCACCACTGCGTCGTGGCCTTCGTCCTTGATCCATTTGGCCAACGCCGTCAAGCGATCGGGCGAATGCTTCAGCCCCAATGTTCCGCTGTAGAGGAACACGAACGTCTCGCTCAGGCCGTGCTGCACCGACCAGTCGTTCACCTTCGGCAGCACGGGGATCTGCGAGATGGGTGCCCAGTTCGGCAGCAGGCGAATGCGGTCGTCCTTCACGCCCATGCGCTTGGCCTCGTTGACCATGGCCGGTGAGATGGCGATGACCCGCTCGGCTCGTCGTAGGCCCCAGCCCTCCAACAGGCGGATCAACTTCAGCGCCAGGCCAGAGTCCAACATGGCCGCAGCGATGCCGGCCTGCGAGTCCTGGAACCACACGGTGAACCGGCGGCGAGTCACCCAGCAGAAGGCGGCCAGCATGGCCACGATGATGACCGGCATGTTGCACGTGATGACGTGGTCGCACTTGGTGCGGCGGGCCGTGCGCATGGACTCGAAGCCCAGACGGATCTCGCCCCACACGCGCTGCGGCAACTTGTAGCGCTCGAACGTGCGGCCCTTGCCCAACGCTTCGACGCGCAGACCGCCGTCGTTCACCAACCGGCCATGCGGCGCTGTGACGCCGGCGGTGTACGCGTACACCATTGGTGTGCCCTGCGCGGACAGGTCTCGTGCCAGCTCGTAGGTGAAGTTGTGACCGCCGTGGTCGTACAGCAGCACCCGCACAGTCGGCACTGCGCGTGTCATGCGCCGGCTGGGCCCCGCAGGCTCGTCGCCACTTGTTCGCACTGGCGCTCGAGGCTGGCGAACACGCTCTTCCACACGGGCATCAGGCGGCCGGTCGGGTCTTCCACTTCACCGATCGAGCTCGCCAGGTAGTTGAAGCCGCGGGGGCGCTCCATCTTGAACATCAGCCGCGACGTGTACTCGGGCAGCGTGTACGTCTTGTCGAAGTCGCCACCCAGGTCGGCCACCACGGCCATCACCTGCTTCTTGTCGGCGGTCAGGATGAGGTCGGCCCAGCGCACCATGTCGGGCGTCACCTGCACGCTCACGTGGTTGAGCACGTTGATCTCCTGCTCGGCCAACAGCTGCGCCGCTTCCGGCAACGCCGGCAGACCAGCGGGCCCGAAGCCGGCGCTCTCGACCGTGTACTCGGGCCCCAGGTACTTGCGCAGCAGACCGGCGATCATGACCGACCGGGTCCGGTTGTGCGCACACAACACCAGGATGTTCTTGGGAGCCGCTGCCGCCGCTGCGTCACTCATCGCTTTGCCTTGCCCTTCGCCGGCTTCGCCTCGTACGACGCATAGCCCTTGCGGTAACCGTAGCCCTGCCCGTACGGATCGCGGTCGGGATCGACACCGTTCAACACGGCACCCACCAACGGCGCCGACGAACGCGTCAACAGCCCCACGGCCTCACCCAACTGGCGGTCGGTGGTCTGGTCGGCGCGAGCCACCAGCACCACGGCATCGACCAGGCCGGCCACCACCACGGCATCGGTGACCGGCAGCACCGGCGCACTGTCGATGACCACCAGGTCGAACATGCGGGTCAACTCGTCGAGCACCGCACGCATGCGCTGGCTGCCCAACGTCTCGCTGGGGTTCGTGGGAATGGGACCGCTGCCCATCACTTCCAGATGACCGGCCGGCAACGCCACCGGCCACAGCAGGTCCATGGTGGGCTGACCGAGCAGCGCGGAGGTGAGGCCACGCGACCCGTCGCTGCCGAACACCTCGTGCAACCGCGGGCGACGCAGGTCGGCGTCGACCAGCACCACACGGCGACCGGTCTGCGCCAACAACACGGCCAGGTTCGCGGCAGTGGTGGTCTTGCCCTCGCCCGGCAACGGGCTGGTGACCTGGATGGTGCGGATGTTCTTCTCGAGCGCGACGAACTGCAGCGCCGTGCGCAACCCGCGGTACGCCTCGACCACCGGGTCGCCCGGTTTGCTGAGGGCGATGGGCCGTGCGTCGGGCGACTCCTCGTCGGGCACCGTGGTCAACACCGGCAGGCCACCGGTGGCCCGCTCGAGCTCGTCGGGCGTGGTGACCGAATCGTCCAGGTAGTCGGCCAGGAACGCCGCACCCAGACCCAACAGCAGACCGACGATGACCGCCAGCACACCAGTTCGGATGGGGCTGGGCTCGACCGGGCCATCGGGCACCTCGGCTGAACGCACCGGCTGCGCGCTCCCGGTCTGCACCGACGCATCGACCTGCAACTGATCGAGGCGGCTCTGGAACACGGCCTGCTGGTCGACCAAGCGCTGACGCTGTGCCTCGAGCGCCGGCTTGCTGGTGTCGTTCGCGGTGGAGATCTGCTTGTCGAGGTCGTCGATGTCGTCCTGCAGCTTGCTGACCGTGTTCTGCACCTCGTTCGCCGCGTCGAGCAGGCTGTTCACCGTCTGCTCGCGGCGCACGTCGATGTAGGCATCGACGTAGGCGTTGGCCAACTGCGCCGCGACCTCGGGGTCGTGGCTCTGCACCTTCACCGAGATGACGTCGGTCTGGCCCACGGCCGAACCGCTCACGTCGGGCAGGTCGCCGGTGATGCCCAGGTTCGTGCGCACCCGGTCTTCCACCGTGTTGCCCTCGAGCACGCGGATCTCGGTCTCGATGAGCCGCGCCGCGTTCTGCGCGCTCTGCTGGTTGTTGCCGAACACGTTGTCGCCATTGGCCGAGCGCACCAGCATCTGCGCTTCGCCCTCGTAGATCTTCTTCTGCTGGGTGACCATGAACATGGCGCCTGCCACGGTGATGAGCACCGCCAAGATGATGAGCCCGCGCCGGCGTACCACCACGTGCCAGTAGTCGCGCATGGTCATCTCCGGCGCCTCGTCGAAGATGGCGCGGCCGCTGGCCGTGGTCTTCATCATGCGCCCGACGTCTCAGTGACGGCCGGCGTCGTGGTGTCGGGCACCGTGGTGACCGGGATCTTCACTTCGGGCAACGTCGTGGGCCGACCACCCAGGGCCACCCCCGCGAGGGCGCCCACGACGACGACGCCCGTCACGAGCGGCCACTTCGATCGATTCATGTTGCCCTCACCCAGGAGCACCCCGAAGGGTGTGTCGTCACGACTTCTTGACGACCGTGAGGCTAGTGGAGGCGGTGCCACCCGAGGTCGAGCCCAGCGCCGTGATGATGTACGAGCCAGGAACCAACGAGGTGAGCTTCGACTTCGAGAACTCGAGCTTGCCGTGGTTGTTCTTCTCGACCTTCAGCGTGCCCGTGACGAACGCAGGGCCGCCGGGGACGCTGGAGTAGATGGCGATGGTGACGGTTTCGCCGGGCTGGAAGTTGCGCACTTCCACCTTCAGCTCCTTGCCGACCCGCAGGGTGGGCGGCGACGCCTGGACCGAAGCCTTCTTGATCTCGTACTTGCCGCCCTTGTCGTCGTCGCCTTCATCGTCGCTGTCGTCCTCGGGCTTCACCGGCGACTCGCTGGCGACCTGAGTGCCCGCGTTGGTGATGGCCTTCGTGCCGTCCTTGACGTCGTCCTTCTTGATGCTGGTGGTGGGCGACTTGGCCTCGCTGGAGTTGTCGCCTCCGCCCACGATGAACGCACCGACGACCACGGCCACGCTCAACACCACACCCACGATGACCGCAGCACGTTTCATCAGGTCTCCCGTCCTTCTTTCCCGTTCTGCTCGAGACTAGCAGCAGTGGTGACTATGCGGAAGAGTACGTTCGGCTCAATTCATCGGTTCGCCATTCGTGCAATACGCTGCCGCCGATGGCGACGACGGAGCCGCAGGCGGACCACCCGTACCCCACGGTGCTGGTCGCCGCATTGGCCCTTGCCGCGGGTGTGCTGGCCACCGCCGGCCAGGTGCACCCCACCGCCTACCCCCGCTGGGACCTGTTCCTGGTGGGAATTCTCGCCGGAGCCTGCATCTATGCGGCCACAGAGGCTCCGTGGTGGATGTTGACGCTGGTCGGCGCGGCCGCAGCGGTGGCCGTGGGGCGTGAGGGCCGCTACCAACTGATGACCCTGGCCGTGCTCGCCGCGCTGCTGGGCCTGGTGACGATCCGCTACTGGTTGCCGTTGGTGTCGGGGCTGTCGGCGGCGCTGTCCATCGCGGTGCTGTCGCGGCTGAACGACGGGCCGTTCTTCGGCGCAACCTCGGTGTTCGCGATGGCCCTCATTGTTTCGCTTCTGCTCATCAGCCTGGGGCACCAGACGCGCACCTGTCGCCGCGTCGTGTGGTCGGGCCTGGGGGTGTTGGGCCTGCTCATGGTGGTCGGCGCGGCCGGCTTCGGCGTGTCGGCGGTGAAGGCCATCGACGCGTTGTCGCGTGGCAACGACGCAGCGCGGCGGGGCATCAGTGCCTTGAAAGCCGGCGACTTCGACACCGCGGCAACGCTGCTCGACCGCGCCGGCGTGGCCTTCGCCGACGCGCAGGAACAGCTGGACACGCCATGGTCGAAGGTGGGTCGCGTGGTGCCCGTGGTGGCGCAGAACCGCGCCTTCGCGTTGCGCGTGGTCGACTCGACCGCCGAGGTGACCGTGCGCGCCCGCACCGCCGCCCGCGACATCGACCCCGACCAACTGCGCGTGGAGGACGGGGCGGTGGACCTGGACGCCGTCACCGCGTTGGCCGCGCCCGTGGACGACCTGCAGGCCGCCATCGTCGACCTGCAGACCACACTCGACCGACCCGTGTCGGGCTGGGTGCCCGGCCCGGTCACCGACCGCCTGGCCAACGTGCGCGACGACGTGGACGGCTACCGCACCTCGGTCGACAACATGTCGCTCGCCGTGCACGCCGCGCCCGGGCTGCTGGGCAGCGAACGGCCACGCCACTACTTCGTCGCGTTCAGCACCCCGGCCGAAAGCCGCAGCATCGGCGGGTTCATCGGCAACTACGCCATCCTCACCGTGGACAAGGGCGCCATCTCGCTGAGCGAGTTCGGCCGCAGCGACGACCTGCGCCTGGCCGCGCCGGTCGACGGCATGGAGATCGCCATGCCGGCCGACTTCTTCAACCGCTACGGCGGCTTCAACTTCGTCAGCCCCCGCAACGGCAAGGTGGAGGCGATGGCGTGGAAGAACATCGGCGTCTCGCCCGACTTCCCCACCATGACCACGCTGGTGCAGCAGATGTGGGCGGCCACGTTCCCCACCGACATCGACGGGCTGATCTACATCGACCCGTACACCGTGCAGCAGCTGCTCACCTACACCGGGCCGCAGACCGTGGAGGGCTACACGACCCCCATCGACAGCACCAACGCCGCCGACTTCATCCTGAAGCAGCAGTACATCCTGTTCCCGCAGGAACTGCGTGTCGACCTGCTGGAAGGCCTGGCCCGCCAGACCATCGACTCGCTGCTGCAGGGCGCCATGCCCGGCCCGCTGCAGGCCGCGAAGGACCTGGGCCCGTTCGTGCGCGAGCACCGGCTGATGATGTACACCACCGACCGCGCCGAACAGCAGATGTTCGACGCCGTCGGCCTGTCGGGCAGGTTCCCGCCCGCCGCGCAGCAGGCCGACTTCGGCATCACGTTCAACAACGCCGGCCCCAACAAGCTGGATGCGTACCTGCAGCACACCGTGACCACCACGACCCGCTTCGACGACGACCTGGGCATCGACGTGGTGGACGTGAGCATGGAGCTGACCAACACCGCTCCTGCCGAAGGGCTGACCGAGTACATCGGCGGCAACAGCTCGGGCTTCCCGCTGGGCACGAACTACCTGTACCTCACCATGTACTCGCAGTTGGGTGTGGCCGACGCCACCCGCGACGGCGACTCGCTGGGCGTCGACACCCAGCAGGAACTGGGTGTGGTGGCCGCCTCGACTTACGTGGACCTGGCGCCCGGCGCCACCACCACGGTGACGTTCACGTTCGAAGCACCCGGTCCCGAACCCGCCCACGGATGGCGTGTGTTCGTGGCGCCGACCGCCCAACGCGCGCCCTGAACCAGGGCTTAGGTCGCGAGTCGTGGGTCGCGCGACTCAAACGTCGTTCCGGGGCCGTGAACCGTTCGCGTCCCGCTGCCGTATCGCGTAGGTTGGTGGACGGGAGGACGGGAAGCCTTGACCATCGAAGACGGTGTGGACGAAGTCGTCGACGAACCCTTTGCGGTCGTCGAACTCGTGCGCGCCCTCGAGGACACGACTGCGGACACGACTGCTGCTGAGCCCGTCGTCGGGCCGGTCGACCGTTCGCTGCCCATCGAGGCACAGCCCGGCAAGGCGCTCGCGTTCTGGCGGCGCAACACGCTGAAGCTCACGCTCGTGCTGGGCGACGTGGCCGGCCTGCTGGTCGGCAGCATCGTCGGCCACTGGATGAGCGGCTACCTGCACAACTCGGCGCCGTGGCAACGAGCCGTGGTCACCCTGGTGGTCGCCGTCGCCGGCGTGTGGTGCATCCGCAGCCAAGGGCTGCTGCTCGCCCGCACCAGTGCGGTGCGGCTCATCGAGCTCACCAAGCTCTCGCGCGCCGTCATGCTGCTGGGCCTGGTACTGCTGCTGGCCGACCGCATCCTGAAGCTCGACCTGCACATCGAACAGGCCATCGTCGCCTGCGTCGGCATCTTCCTGGCGCTCGTGGTGTGGCGCTCGGCCTACCGGGCATGGCTCACCCACGCCCGGTCGCGTGGCCGCTACCTGCGACCCACCTTGGTGATGGGCGCCGACGGCGAAGTCGGCCGCCTGGTGGACCTGCTGGTCACCCACCGCGAGTTGGGCATGGACGTGCTCGGCCTGGTGGGCGGCACCGGCGACGGGCGCCTGGCCGACATGTGGCTGGGCGGCATGGACGACGCCGAAGACCTGGTGCGCGACAGCGGCGCCTCGGGCGTCATCGTCTCGCCCATCGGCATCGACCCGGCCCGGTTCAACACGCTCATCCGCAACCTGCAGCGCGAAGGCGTGCACGTGTTCATGTCCACCGGGTTGTCGGGCATCGAGTCGCGGCGCCTGCGCAGCATGGCCCTGGCGCACGAGCCCATGCTCTACGTCGAGCCGCCGAAGTTCAACCGCTCGCAGGCCGCGTTGAAGCGGGTGTTCGACATCGTCGTCGCCGGCACGCTGCTGCTGCTGGCCGCACCGGTGATGGCCGTCGTGGCCGTCGTGGTGAGGATGTCCGACCGTGGCCCGGTGTTCTTCCGCCAGACCCGCATCGGCCGCGGTGGCGTGCCGTTCCAGGTGGTGAAGTTCCGCACCATGTTCGTCGACGCCGAAGAGCGCCTCGCCGCGTTGAAGGCCGAGAACGAACGGCACGGCCCGCTGTTCAAGATGGCCGTCGACCCGCGCGTCACCCGGCCCGGCCGGTGGCTGCGCGAGAGCAGCCTCGACGAACTGCCGCAGCTGCTGAACGTGCTGCGCGGCCAGATGAGCCTGGTGGGCCCGCGGCCGGCGCTGCCCAGCGAGGTGGAGCACTTCTCGCCCGAGCTGCGCACCCGCGAACTGGTCATGCCCGGCATCACCGGCCTGTGGCAGGTGGAGGCGCGCGACAACCCGTCGTTCGAGGCGTACCGCCGGCTGGACCTGTTCTACGTCGAGAACTGGTCGCTGACGCTCGACCTGCTCATCGTGCTCGCCACCATCGAGCACATCGCGGTGCGCATCGTCACCCGCACCACGTCGCGCGGCTAACCGGCGCTCCAGGCGCAGCCGGCGGTGAAGGGCTCGAGGTTGCTGCTGCCGTAGACGACCACCTTGGTGGGCTCTTCCTCGGCGGGCAGTGCCACCTGCGCCCAGCCGTCGCGCGCTGGGGTCTGCACCACGCGGGTGCCCAGCGGCGACGTGACCTGCAGCCACAGGTACGACAGGTCGTTGTCGAGCACCACGGTGACGTGGTGGTGGCGTTGCGAGCCGATGCCGTTGCTGGTGACATCGAGGCGGCAGGCGGGCAACGACTGGTACACCGACGTGGGCGGACGGTCCGACCCGCCACCGCCCGAGCCCGAGCCGCTACCGCCACCCGCGGCGGCGTCGCCCGAGGTGGCGTAGGCCACCAGCGAGCCGATCAACAGCAGCGCGGCCAGCCCCGTACCCACCGGGTGCCGCACCCAGTTCCTGGAGGCTCTGCCGGTGTCGGCGGGCGCTTCGATGCCGGACTCGTTCGTGATGCAGGAAAGCGTAGGTGCCGTTCCGCGGCGGCGCAGGTCACCTCGGACTCGTCCGACACGCGGCGGGTCAGTGCCCCTGGATGGGCTGCGGCGTGTACGGCGACTCGAGGCGGGCGATCTCGTCGGCCGTGAGCGTGATGTCGAGCGACGCCAGCGCGTCGTCGATGTGCGACGGCTTGGTGGCACCGACGATGGGCGCCGACACCGCCGGGTGCTTCGCCACCCACGCCAGACCGACCGCGGCACGCGACACGCCGCGCTCGGCGGCGATGGCCGCCACCTCGCGCACGATCTCCATGTTCGCCGTGCCGTACAGCGTCTTGCCGAACTCGTCGGTCTCGCTGCGGGCCGACACGCCGTCGGCGTCGCGGGTGATGAAGCCGCGGGCCAGCGGGCTCCACGGGATGACGCCCACGCCCTGGTCCATGCACAGCGGCATCATCTCGCGCTCTTCCTCGCGGTAGACGAGGTTGTAGTGGTTCTGCATGGTGACGAACTTCGTCCACCCGTGCAGTTCGGCCGTGTGCTGCGCCTTGGCGAACTGCCAGGCGCTCATGGACGACGCACCGATGTACAGCGCCTTGCCGGCCTTCACCACGTCGTGCAACGCCTCCATGGTCTCCTCGATGGGCGTGCGGCGGTCCCAACGGTGGATCTGGTAGAGGTCGACGTAGTCGGTTCCCAGGCGGCGCAGGCTCTCGTCGATGTGGAACATGATCGCCTTGCGCGACAGGCCCGGCAGGTTCGGGTCCTTCATGCGGTCGGTGAGGCACACCTTGGTGGCCAGCACCGTCTCCTCGCGCTTGGTGAAGTCGGCCAGTGCCCGGCCGACGATCTCTTCGCTGGTGCCGTCGCTGTAGGCGTTGGCCGTGTCGAAGAAGTTGATGCCGGCCTCGACCGCACGCTGGATGAACGGGCGGCTGGTGGCCTCGTCGAGCGTCCAGGCGTGGTTGCCGCGGTCGGGGATGCCGTAGCTCATGCAGCCCAGGCAGATGGGCGACACGTCGAGACCAGTGGAACCGAGCTTCACGTACTTCATGCGCCGACTCTACGGCACCGCGAAACCGAGGAAACCTGGGCGAACTGTGTCTGTTGGCCTCTTGTGCTTTCGCGAACGAGCGGAGTGAATGGAGGTGGAAGGACGGCCCGGCATGACGATGCAGCAGGATCGCTATCGCCTGATGGTGGAGCACGCCTCCGACGTGGTGTTCACCGTCGACGTCGAAGGACGCCTCACCTGGCTGTCGCCCTCCATCCGAAAGCTCACCGGCGTGCCCGCCGACGAACTGCTCGGCCAACACCTGGGCGACTTCGTGCTCGACATCGACGAGGCCGCGCTGGCCGGGCAACTGGCCGCCACCGGCCGCGGCGAGGAGACCGAGTACCTGGGCCGCGTCACCCGGCCCGACGGCGACCCGTTCTGGGTGTCCGCCACCGCAGCGCCGCTGCGCGACGACGACGGCGTGATCATCGGCGCAGTCGGCACGGTGCGCGATGTCGATTCGTTGGTCCGGGCCCAGCAGGCCACGCAGGCCAAACAGGACCAACTGCGGGCCACCATCGACACGTTCTTCGACCCGCACGTGCTGCTGCAGCCAGTGCGCGACCAGGCCGGCCAGGTGGTCGACTTCGTGTGCCTGGAGGCCAACGACGCGGCGTGCACGTTCTTCGAATCCACGCGCGACGAGATGGTGGGCGCGGTGCTCAGCGACGTCATCCCCGACGAGTTCCTTCCCGAGCTGCTGCGCATGCTCGCGTCGGTGGTCGAGACCGGCGAACCCCTGGTGCTGGAGGACTTCGAGTTCCCCGACCACCAGCACGGCCGCACCACGCAACGCCTGGACGTGCGCACCTGTCGCGTGGGCGACTGCCTGGGCCACAGCTGGCGCGACGTGACCGAGCGGCACCAGCAGCAGGAGCGGCTGGCGCACATGGCCACGCACGACCCGCTCACCGGGCTGGCGAACCGGGCTGCACTGCTCGACGAGCTGGAGCGGGCCCTGAGCGCATCGCGTCGTGCCGGCACCATGGTGGCGGTGCTGATGCTGGACCTGGACCACTTCAAGGAAGTGAACGACGAGCACGACCACGGCGTGGGCGACCAGCTGCTGAAGACCGCGGCGCACCGGCTGGACCGCGTGGTGCGCGGCGGCGACCTGGTGTGCCGGCTGGGTGGCGACGAGTTCGTGGTGGTCATGCGCGACCTGAGCGACAGCAACGAGGCCATGCGCATCGCCAACCGCATCGCCGACGAGTTCCGCAAGCCCGTGTCGGTGGCCGGGTTCGAGCTGCGCACCACCACCAGCGTGGGCATCGCCATCGCCACCCACGACAGCTCGCCCGAAGAGCTCGTCCACGAGGCCGATACCGCGCTCTACCGGGCGAAGGAAGCCGGGCGCGACCGGACCTCGGTGTTCAACGACGACGTGCGCGTGGCCGCCATCGCCCGGGTGGCGCTGGAGAACCAGCTGCGGCCGGCGCTGGACCTGGGCGAACTGGCCGTCTACTACCAGCCCGAGGTGGACCTGGCCACCGGACGGGTGGCCGCCGTGGAGGCGCTGCTGCGCTGGCACCACCCGTCGGGCGAGCTGTACTCGGCCGAGCAGTTCATCGACGTGGCCGAGGAGATCGGCGTGATGGTGGAGAGCGGCAACTGGGTGGTGCGCGAAGCGTGCACCCAGGCGGCCATGTGGCACCGCGCGCGACCCGACCGCGCCATCGCCCTGCGCCTGAACCTGTCGCGCCAGCAGCTGGCAGAAGCAGGGCTGGGCGCGGCGTTCCAGCGAGCGCTCACCGACACGGGGCTCGCGCCCCAGTCGGTGTGCATCGAGCTGTCCGAGTCGGCGCTCATCCACCCGTCGGTCACGGTGCACGAGAACCTGCGCCACCTCGCCGAGCTCGGTGTGCGCCTGGCCATCGACAACTTCGGCACCGGCTATGCCGCACTGGCGTTCCTGCGCGAGCGACCGGTGGACCTGGTGAAGATCGACCGCAGCTACATCCACGAACTGGACCGCAACGACTACTCGCGGCGCCTCGTCGCCGGCATCGCCGCGCTGGCGCACCAGCTGGGGCTGCACGTCGCAGCCGAGGGTGTGGAGACCATGGAGCAGGTGCGGGTGCTCCGCGAGCTGGGTTGCGCCACCGCGCAGGGGTTCCTGTTCTCGCCCGCGGTGCCGGCCGACGACGTGCTGCGATTGCTGGACCACGCGTTCCATCTCGAGTGACCGGCTGGGTACCGTAGGGGCATGGGCGCAGCGAGACGGGAACTCCACGGCCCACTGCTCAGCCCTGTCGCGGCGCTGCTGTCGGTGGTGATGCCGGGGTTCGGTCACTATGCCACCGGTGCGCGCTTCCGCCCGGCCGTCATCGTGGCCACGGTGCTGAACATCGTGGCGATGATCGCGATGGTGGTCATCATGGCCGACGTGGGTCGCGGTGCCGATTTCGCCGACGTCATCGCCGACCGGCCGACGTTCATCGGCTTCGGCATGCTGCTGCTGGTGCTCGCCGGCACGCGCCTGTGGGCCGCGTTCGACTCGGCATGGCGGGCCCGCCCCACCGCGACCGCCCGGTGGACGGCCATCGCCTCGGGCGCCGCCGTCGTGGCCATCACGCTCGTGGGCGTGGCACCCATCGTGGTGGCGGCCGACTACGCCCGCCGCACCGACTCGGCCGTGGAGCAGGTCTTCGGCAACGGCAAGCCCGTCACCGCCAACCCCGGCACGCTGGCCACCACGTCGACCACGTCGACCACCGTCGCCGCGTCCGACACCACGGCGCTCGACAGCACCACGTCGTCCAGCTCCACCACGTCCACCACCGTGGCGCCGTTCCCCGGGCTCGACCGGGTGAACGTGCTGCTGCTCGGCGGCGACGCCGGCCCCGGCCGCTACAGCCTGCGCACCGACTCGATGATCGTCGTGTCCATGGACCCCGCCACCGGCGACACGGCCATGATCTCCATCCCGCGCAACCTGCAGAAGATGCCGTTCCCGCCCGGCACGCCGCTGGCCGAGAAGTTCCCGAAGGGCTTCACCGACCTGGCCAACGCCGTCTACACCTACGCGAACGGCCACCCCGACGTGGCCGGCGGCGGCGAGGACGCCGGCGCCCAGGCCATCAAGCAGGGCATCGCCCAGCTGCTGGGCATCCCCATCAACTACTACGTGCTGGTGGACATGGCCGGCTTCGTCGACGTGGTCGACGCGCTCGGCGGCATCGACATGAACGTGCCCAAGAAGGTGCCGTCGCCCGGCAACCCGCGCAACGCCAAGCACCCCGTGCCGAAGTACATCGAGGCCGGGCAGCAACACATGGACGGCACCATCGCCCTGGCCTACGCCCGCACCCGCTCGGCCGACAGCGACTACCAGCGCATGGGCCGCCAGCGCTGCGTCCTGGCCGCCATCTCGAAGGCCGCCACGCCGCAGGCGCTCGCCACCGGCCTGCCGTCGTTGCTCGACGCGTTCGGTGCCGCGGTGCGCACCGACATTCCGCGCAGCGAGCTGGGCGACTTCGCCCAACTGGTCGAGCGCTACTCCGACACTTCGGGCACCGATGCCGTGCGCACGCTGCACCTGGCGCCGCCGCTGGTGAAGCCGGCCCGCTGGGACCCCGCCGAGGTGCGCGCCCTGGTGACCGCCGTGCTCGAGCCCGTGCCGCCGCCCGAATTCACCGGCGAGCTCCCCGTCCTGACCGACACCTGCGGCGCCTAGACCTCAGCCGTCGAGGGCGGCCATCGCCCGTTCGACGTCGGACATGTCGTTGTAGCAGTGCGGCGAGAAGCGCACGCCTCCGCCTCGTGGCGCGCACTTGATGCCGGCGGCCATCAATCGTGCGTGCAGTTCCTCGGCGGCTGCCGTCGGGTGCCGGAAGATGACGATGCCCGACTTGTGGCCATCGGCACGAGGGCTGACGATCTCGTAGCCGCGCCCGACGAGTCGTTCGCAGAGGATGTCGGTCAACGACAGGACGTCGTGTTCGACCTGCTGGACGCCACGCTCGAGGAAGATCGAGACCGATGCGCCGAGCCCCAGGATCCCGATGATGTTCTCGGTGCCGGGCTCGAACCGGCCGGCGGTTCGGGGCATGTCGAGCTGGTAGTCGAATGCGAAGGGCTCGCGGACGGACAGCCAACCGACGATGTCGGGCTGGATCTGTTCCATCCCACGATC
>CBHWEI010000082.1:0-14424 GCA_966112835.1 uncultured Acidimicrobiaceae bacterium | reverse complement strand
CGACGGCGAGCAGCATGAACGTCTGCAGGTACATGCCCAGGTCGCTCCACTGCGGTGGCCCCATCTGTCGGTCGACGTAGCAGAAGATCGCCGCGGGGGCGCCGAAGAAGTCGTTGTTGTGCGCGAACTGGCGGCGGCGGCCGTCCTTGTCGTCGCGCTCGATGCCGAGCGTGGCGTACATCATCTCGCCGCACACGAAGCGGTTGGTGCGGTATGGCTCGGTGAGCCCCTTCGGATAGATCTCGTACTCAGGCTCGTCGATGGGCGGCTGCTCGGCCAGGTGGGCGCGCAGTGCGGTCATCGACGAACCGTTCACGGCGTAGATGCGCCACGGCTGCACATTGCCGCCGCTCGGGGCGCGGGCGGCGTCCTCCACCAGGCCGCGCAGCAGGTCGTCGGCGACCGGCTCACTGGTGAACTGACGGACGGACATGCGCGTGTTCACGGCATCGATGACATTCATGCGGCGAGGGTATCCATCACCGCCGCCGCGGCCGGTACCGTCCTGCCGATGCGGATCGTGTCGTTGCTCCCGTCCACCACCGAGATCGTGTTCCAGTTGGGTCTGGCCGACGACCTGCTGGGCGTGACGTTCGAGTGCAACTTCCCGGCCGAGGCGCGGCAGGGTCGCGAGATCGTGGTGGGTGGCATCGACACGCACCACCTCACCCCGTTGCAGATCGACGAGTTGGTGCGGGCGAAGGTGGCGGCGGGCGAGGACCTCTACTCGCTCGACGAGGCCGCGCTGCAGCGGTGCGACCCCGACCTGATCCTGAGCCAGGACCTGTGCCGGGTGTGCGCGGTGGCGAGCGGCAACGTGGACGAAGCGGTGGCCCGGTTGAACTGCCACGCCGACGTGTTGCAGATCGACCCGAAGTCGCTCGGCGAGGTCATCGCCTCGGTGAAGACCGTGGCCGATGCGGCCGGCGTGCCCGAACGGGGTGCGGCGTTGGTGGCCCGCCTGCACGAGCGGTTGGCGACGTTGAAGGCCCGCGTCGACGCGCACGTGGGCGATTCGCCGCGACCGCGGTTGTTCGTGCTCGAGTGGATCGACCCGCCGTTCGTGGGCGGCCATTGGGTGCCCGACGTGGTGACCGCGGCCGGTGCGGTGCCGGTGCTGGGCATGCCGGGCGAACGCTCGGTGCCCAGCACGTGGGAGACCATCGTGGCCGAACGACCGGACCACGTGGTCGTGTCGCCGTGCGGCTACGGGCTGGACGGCGCGGAGGAGCAGGCGCGTTCGGTGCTGCACCTCATGCCGCCCGACGCAGCGGTGTGGGCCATCGACGCCGACGCGGTGATGGTGCGCCCCGGTCCGCGCCTGGTGGACGGTGCGGAGGCATTGGCGACCGCGATGTTCGGCAGCGATGTCACCGGCATCGTGGCCGACCACCTGGTCCGTCGCGTCCGCTGACGGGTGGCGTTGGAAAATAGTTGCGCCCACAATAAAATGCGGACATGACCTCTCCCGCCTCCGTCACGGCCGACCCTGCCGAGCTGCTGCAGCTCGACGCCGCCGCACAGTCACTGCTGTTCCGCGACGCCCACACCGCCCACTCGTTCACCGACGAGCCCGTCACCGACGAGCAGATGCGGGCGCTGCACGACCTGGTCCGGTGGGCGCCCACCTCCATGAACACCCAGCCCTTGCGGATGGTGCTCGTCCGGTCCGACGCCGCTCGCGAACGTCTGCTCGCCCACATGGCCGAGGGCAACCGGGCGAAGACCGCGCAGGCACCGCTGGTGGCCGTCCTGGCCGCCGACCTCGACTTCCACGAGCAGCTGGCCACGGTGCTGCCGCACGTGCCCGACGCGAAGCAGCGTTTCAGCGACGACGCGGTGCGTGAGCACATGGCGCGCACGCAGGCCTGGCTGCAGGTCGGTTACGTCATCCTCGGCGTCCGCGCCCTGGGTCTGGCGGCCGGTCCCATGACCGGCTTCGACAGCGCCGCGCTCGATGCCGATCTGCTGGCCGGCACGTCGCTGCGGTCGCTCGTGGTCCTGAACATCGGCCACCCCGGGCCCGACGCGCACCGGCCGCGCAACCCGCGCCTCGCGTTCGACGACGCGGTCATCACCCTGTAACGGGCGCGCGTCAGTCGGGCAGGCCGACCAGTTCGAGCAACACGTCGACCGGCTCGCCCTCGCGTAGCCCTTCGGCCTTCCGCACCGCGGCCTTCACGGGAAGGATGTAGCTCTCGTGCCCATTCGACGGGAACAGCGAGGTGGTCCACGTGGTGCGCCCCACGGTGACGCGCACCTTCACCGAACCGAAGCCACCTTGCGTCGCGGTGGTGCGCTCGTCGATCTCGTCGGCCTGGTCGAACGGCAGGGTCAGGAAGTGCCAGGCGGTGTCGCCCTTCCACCGCCACAGCGGCGCCGAGAACCGGTAGCCCACGGGGTGCTCAGGCAGGCGGGGGAGGCGGCGGAGGCGTGCCACCGGACGGCGGCGGAGGCGGCGGGGGCGTGCTGGGCGCCAGCGGTTCGAAGACCGGCGTCCAGGTGACCTGCGGCGGCGTGGCGGTGGGCGGCAGTGGTGCCGTGGTGAGCGGTGCGTCGGGCGACCCGGGCGGCGGCGGCACCGCGCCGGCGGCGGCAGGCGGCGGCGGGGGCGGCGTGGGACTGGCGACGACGATGCCGCCGGTGGAGTCGGCCGTCGGCGCGGCAGCGTGCTGCTTGGCGACACCCAGCTCGACCACGTCGGCCCCCTTGCCCAGCAGGGCCATGACGGCACCGATGCCCATGGCCAGCGAACCGATGAGCATGAAGAAGAAGCCCAGGCCCTTGTCGCCCTCGGAGGTGAGGTACGCCAGCATCAGGCCGGCGGACGTGATGCCCCACGTCGCCTTCAACTGCGGGTGGTCGAGCGTGAGCACCTTCGCGGGCAGGCCGAAGCCGGCCAGTTCGGCCAGGCTCCACAGCACCATCGCCAATGCCAGGATCGCGGGGATGGTGGTGACGAACGCGCCGTAGTCGGTGTCCCACGCGCTCGCGCCGCCCAGATCACCGAAGTCCCAGAAGTGGAAGAACGAGAAGAGCAGCGTCACCGCGCCGCCGGCGAACATCACCAGGTTGGCGACCGAGATCTTCTTGTTCATGGAGCCTCCAGGCAGCGCGAGCGTCCCGTGCGCGCGGACGCAAACCGTACACCCCATCAGGTTTTGGGATGTGGGATCAGCGGCGTCGAAGGGTTGCCCGCGTCAGGGAGCGGGCGGGGGCGGCGGCGGTGCCGTGGGCGGCGCGGGAGGTGCCGGCGGGGCAGCAGGCGGCGGAGGCGGCGGCGGCGGGGGAGGAGCCGATGCCGACGGCGAACTGCTCATGCCGAACTGGCCCTTCAGCTTGTCGACGTCCTTCAGGTCGTTCAGGTTGCCGCCCGACTCGGTGAAGCCCAGGAACGCACCGGCCAGGACCACAAGGCCTGAGATGACCGACAGGAACATGCCGACGTCGCGTCCGATGTCGACCGCACCACCGAGGATGCTCTCGGCCTCATCAGCACCCGAGATGGGGTTGAAGAGCAGACGGATCAAGAGCAGCAGCGCGGCCAGCCCGGAAGCGGCCAGCATGATGAGCGGCCACGGCAACTGATCGGCCTTCAGCACCTTCAAGGCGAGCAGGACGGTGACGACAGCGGTGGCCATGATGAGCAACCACGGCAGCGTCCCCGTCCAGAAGAAGCCGAACACGTTCTTGCTGACCGCGCTGAAGCCGGCGATCTCGACCGTCACCCAGCTGAAGAAGCCGAAGATGAAGAAGCCGGCGGCGCCGCCGACCTTCAGCCAGTCGGACTTCTTGAATGCACTCAGGTCCATTCGTTCTCCTTCGTGATGGAGGTGGGTGTTCGTCGCCACCGCCGGCGACGTCCACGCGATGACCGTACACCCGCGCATCTGCTCGGGAACGCGATGCAGGACCGGCCACTCGGTCGCCCGAGTGGCCGGTCCTTCTTCGCTGCGTCAGCAGTTGCCGACGTCCGAGGTGGTCAGCTCTCGCGAGGTGTGCGGCCCAGCAGCGTGAACAACACGCCGCCGAACGTCATCGCCAGGCCGAGCATCAGCGCCACCGACGTCCTGCCGCCAGTGGTGGGCAGCGGTTCCTCGGCGAGCGTCGTCGTCGGGCCTTCCGACGCCTGCTCGGTGGTCGTCGGGCCTTCCGATGCCTGCTCGGTGGTCGTGGTCTCGGCGATGGTGGTGGTCGGGCCCTCCGGCTCGCCGATCGTCGTGGTGGTCACGATCTCGGGCACCGTCGTCGTGGTCACGATCTGGGGCACGGTCGTGGTGGTCACGATCTCGGGCACCGTCGTGGGCCGTGCGGTGGTGGTGGTGACCACGGGGGTGATCGTGGAGCAGAGCATCCAATGGCTCAACGTGGGGACGTTGCCGCCGTGGTTGGTGGGCGACCGCATGACCTGGCCGTCGATCACCGGGTCGTACACCCGGTAGTTGTCGCCGCCCTTGATGTACGCCCGCAGCCCGGTGACCGTGGGGTCGATGTGGGTGATCGTCACGTAGGTGGCGTGGGTGACCGACCAGTGGAACAGCGCCGTGCTGCCGCTGCCCGACCTGATCTGCCCGTCGTACTCGATCGTGCCCGCCGGGCACGAGGTGATGTTGCCGTGCACGTCGTGGAAGTTCGACGCCTCGACGGCCTGGGCCGAGCCGGCGAATGCCAGCGAACCAAGGGCGAGGGCGGCTCCTGCGATCGCGGTGAGCAATCCGATTCGACGCTGGGTGTTCATGGGTCCTCCTTCTCGAGGCCTACCTTCACCATGCGCTTCGCCACGCTCCGTGAACAGACACAGATCGCAGATGTGTGCGGAAACTGCCGTTGACCAGGCGTGATCTTCGTCACCCCAGCGTCGATTGTCGACCGCCGGCGGCCGTTCCACCACCTTGAGTGAGAGTCGTCAAGCTGGCCTGACAGCCGTTGCTTCACACCTTGTTAAGCGCCCTCGGCCCACCGCCCACCCGGCCCCTACATTCGGCGCATGGCCACCGCTCTGCTCTCCGTCTACGACAAGACCGGCATCGTCGAACTCGCCGCCGGGCTGCACGCCGCCGGGTGGCGCATCGTCAGCAGTGGCGGCACGGCGAAGGCCGTCGCCGAGGCAGGCGTGCCGGTCACCGACCTGGCCGACCTCACCGGGCTGCCGGCCATCCTCGACCACCGGGTGGTCACCCTGCACCCGAAGGTGCACGGCGGGCTGCTGGCCGACCCCACCAACCCGTCGCACCAGGCCGACATGGCCGAGCACGGCATCGACGCCATCGACCTGGTGGTGGTGAACCTGTACCCGTTCTCGTCGAACCCGAGCATCGAGCTCATCGACATCGGTGGCCCGGCCATGGTGCGCGCCGCGGCGAAGAACCACGCGCATGTCGGGGTGGTGGTGAACCCCGCCGACTACCGCGTGGTGCTCGACGAGGTGTCGGCGAAGGGCCACCTGTCGGCCGCCACGCGACGCCGCCTGGCCCGCGACGCGTTCGCCACCATCGCCGCGTACGACAACGCCATCGCCACCTGGTTCGACGAGGGCGACGCGCTGCCGCAGGGGCTGCACCTGTCGCTCGAGCGTGCCCAGACGCTGCGCTACGGCGAGAACCCGCACCAGCAGGGCGCCCGTTATCGCATCGCCGGTGCCACCAGCTGGTGGGACAGCGCCGTGCAGCACAACGGCAAGGAGCTCAGCTATCTGAACCTGTACGACACCGAGGCCGCGTGGAAGTTGGTGCAGTGCTTCGACGGTGCGGCGTGCGTGATCGTGAAGCACGCCAACCCGTGCGGCGTCGCCGTGGCGAGCACCATCGAGCAGGCCTACGAGCGGGCCAACGCGTGCGACCCGGTGAGTGCGTTCGGCGGCATCGTCGCGCTGAACCGTCCGGTCACGATCGAGCTGGCCGAGGCGCTGGCGCCGGTGTTCACCGAAGTGGTGGTCGCGCCGTTGTTCGAACCGGCCGCGCTGGAGGTGTTCGCCAAGAAGCCGAACCTGCGTGTGCTGGAAGCGGTGCCGCCCACCGGCGCTGCACTGGACGTGCGCGGCATCGACGGCGGGTTGCTGGTGCAGCAGGTCGACACGGTGTCCGGCGGGCGCGACACGTGGACGGTGGTGACGAAGGCGCAGCCGACCGCAGAGCAATGGGCCGACCTCGAGTTCGCCTGGCAGGTGTGCTCGGTGGTCAGCAGCAACGCCATCGTGTTCGCCAAGGACGGCCAGGCGTTCGGCATCGGCGCCGGTCAGCAGAACCGCGTCGACTCGGCACAGATCGCTGCCCGCCGCGCCGACGGACGGGCCACCGCCGGTGTGTGCGCGAGCGACGCCTTCTTCCCGTTCCGTGACGGGCTGGACACGGCGGCGGCCGCCGGCATCACGGCCGTGGTGCAGCCCGGCGGCAGCGTGCGCGACGACGAGGTGATCGCCGCGGCCGACGAGCAGGGCATCGCCATGGTGTTCACCGGCGAGCGCCACTTCCGCCACTGACGGAGTTGCCGCACCGCGGCGCGGTCAGGGCTGCGGCGAGCCGGGGCGTCCGTCGCGGATCTTCGCCGCCACGAACGGCGCCATCACCAGCAGCGCGCCGCTCATGAGGACGGTGCCGCCGATGGCGATCGACGAGTCCGGCTTCACCTGCACCGCGATGAACGCGACCGTGCCGCCGGCGAGCAGCGCCGCGCCCCACCACGTGGTGGCGCGCCGCGCGCCGTGCGAGCCCACCATGCACACGAGCGCACCCACCAGGGTGACGAACAGCGGGCCCGCGGTGCTGCCGAACCGTGCGACCAGCAGCACCGTGCCGACCAACGCGCTCAGCAGGCCGGCTGCCGCGAACGCGGTGGCCGTGCCGCGGTAGCCGCGGCGGTCGAGCACCCACGTGGCGGCCAGGTACAGCGCCGAGCCGATGAGGTACACGATGCCCTGGTCGCCCAGGGCGTCGGTGATCTGTGCGGGCAGGAAGCTGGACGAGTCGATGGAGATGTCCTGGCACTCGGCGTCGAACGTGTCGAACTCGCCGGCGTCGAGCAACGCGTTGCAGCGGTCCACCTGGCCGGTGTCGGGTGCGGTCAACGACCCGAACAAACCGAGCAACGAGAGCAGTGCGACGGCGAGCAGCAGGTTCACGCCGCGGAACCCGGGCAGCACCCACGCGGCCAGGAACAGCACGGTCAGGAGCAGTGCGGTGAGCGTGGAGCCGCTGCCGCCGCCGCTGGTGGTCGCGGCGACGCTGAAGAATCCGAGGCCGACGACGAGCATGCCGATGGACGCGGCCCGGGCCTCGACGATGGGCACGAACCAACGCAGTGCCGCGGCGAGCGCGATGACCACCAGCGAGCCGGCGATGGTCCGACCCCGCCCGGAGTCGTCGCCCGTGATGATGGCGATGATGCCGACGCCCACCAGCGCGCCGCCCAGGCCGGCGACCGCGGCGCGCAGGCTGGGCCGTGCTCGTTCGCGGGCAGGCTCGCCCATGCGGTCCAACACGCCGGCGATGCTCCGCGGCGATGGCGCCGTGCCGTCGGCCACATCGGCAGCGCCGTCACCCGCGGTCGCACCGGCCACCGCTGCGGCCGCGTCGCCGCTGAGCGCGCTGGCAGGTGTGGCGAACGGGACCACCGGGCTGGTGCCCATCGGGTCGACCAGCGCCCGGCCGTCGGTGGCCACGTGCTCGGTCCACTTCTCGCCGTCCCAATAGCGCTGGTGGAAGCGCCCGTAGGGATCGTTGAACCATCCGGCCGGTACCTGCGACATGGCGCCCCCTCGTGCTTTTCGTACAGCGTGACATGCCCGGTGGTCCCAAATGGTGAAAGCTGGTGCCGTGGCCCAGATCGCTCACCTGCTCGCTGCGGGACCCACGCTGTCGTTCGAGTTCTTCCCGCCCAAGAACGAAGCGGGATGGCTCAGCCTCGGCCGCGCCATCGGCGAGCTCGAATCGTTGGAACCCGACTTCGTCAGCGTCACCTACGGCGCAGGCGGCAGCACGCGCACCAAGACGGCCGACCTGGTCAGCTGGGTGCGGCGACAGACGCCCATCTCGCCCATGGCGCACCTCACCTGCCAGGGGCACACCCGTGCCGACATCCGCGACATCCTCATGGACTACCGCGCCGTCGGCGTCGAGAACATCCTGGCCCTCGGCGGCGACCCGCCGACGCACGGCGAGGCCGTGGTCAGCGACTACCGCTACAGCCTCGAGCTGGTGGAGGACGTGAAGGAGTTCGGCGGCTTCTCCATCGGCGTCGCCGCCCACCCCGAGCTGCACCCGCGTTCACCCGACCGTGCCAGCGATCGCCGGCACCTGGCCGAGAAGCTGCTCCACGCCGACTTCGCCGTCACCCAGTTCTTCTTCGACATCAATCACTACCTGCAGATGGTCGACGAGCTGGCCGCGCTGGGCTGCACCAAGCCGGTGGTGCCGGGCATCATGCCCATCAGCAACCTCGGTCAGGTCACCCGCATGGCCCACATGAGCGGTGCCGAGGTGCCGGGCTGGGTGGTCGAGCGGATGGAGAAGGCCGGCGACGACCTGGACGAAGCCGAGCGCATCGGCGTCGAACTGGCCACCGAGCTGAGCGCTCGCCTGGTGGAGGAGGGCGCTCCGGGGCTGCACTTCTACGTGCTCAATCGCAGCTGGGCGGCCCGCGAGATCATGAAGAACCTCGGGCTGCGCGAACCGCACTGACGCGGCGTACTGTCGCGCTCATGCGTGCATACGAGCAGATCTACATCAACGGCAAGTGGGCTCCCTCCACCGGGACAGGGACGCTCAGCGTCCACGACTCGGCCACCGAGGAAGTCATCGCCACCATCCCCGACGGCTCCGCCGCCGACGTCGACGCGGCCGTGGCCGCGGCGAAGGCCGCGTTCCCGGCTTGGAGCGCCCTCCCCAAGGAGACCCGCGCCGAGTACCTGAACAAGATCGTCGCCGGCCTCGGTGCCCGCGCCGACGAGATCGCCGAGATCATCGCCAAGGAAGTCGGCATGCCGCTGTGGCTGTCGAAGATGATCCAGGTGGGTCTGCCCACCGGCAACTTCGCCGGCGCGGCCCAGCTGCTCTCCACCTACGAGTTCGAAGAGACCGTCGGCAACAGCCTGGTGGTCCGCGAGGCCATCGGCGTGGTCGGTTGCATCACCCCGTGGAACTACCCGTTGCACCAGATCGCCCTGAAGGTGGCGCCCGCCCTGGCAGCCGGCAACACCGTGGTGCTGAAGCCCAGTGAAGTGGCGCCCATCAACGCGTTCATCCTGGCCGAGATCATCGACGAGGTCGGCCTGCCGGCCGGCGTGTTCAACCTGGTCACCGGCGTCGGCCCGGTGGTCGGTGAGGCCATCGCCGCCCACGCCGACGTCGACATGGTGTCGTTCACCGGCAGCACCCGCGCCGGCAAGCGCGTGGCCGAGGTGGCCGCCCAGACGGTGAAGAAGGTCGCCCTGGAACTGGGCGGCAAGAGCGCCAACGTCATCCTCGAGGACGCCGACTTCAGCAAGGCCATCCCCGATGGCGTGGGCAAGTGCTTCCTCAACAGCGGCCAGACCTGCACCGCGCTCACCCGCATGCTCGTGCCGCGGTCGCGCCTCGCCGAGGCCGAGGCCATCGCCGTCGGTGCGGCGCAGATGGCGTTCCAGCCGGGCAACCCGTTCGAAGAGGGCAAGATGGTCGGCCCGCTGGTGTCGGCCGCGCAGCGCGAGCGTGTGCGTGGCTTCATCCAGAAGGGTGTGGAAGAGGGAGCGACGCTCCTCACCGGTGGCGCCGAGGCGCCCGAGGGCCTCGAGCAGGGCTACTACGTGCAGCCCACCATCTTCAGCAACGTCACCCGCGACATGACCATCGCCCAGGAGGAGATCTTCGGCCCGGTGCTGTCGATCATCCCCTACGACACCGAGGAAGAGGCCGTCGAGATCGCCAACGACAGCATCTACGGCCTGGCCGGCGGTGTGTGGAGCGGCGACGCGGACCACGCCAAGGCCGTCGCCCGCCGCATCCGCGCCGGTCAGGTGGAGGTGAACGGTGGCCGTTTCAACCCGGCCGCGCCGTTCGGTGGCTACAAGCAGAGCGGCCTCGGCCGTGAAGCCGGCAAGTTCGGCCTCGAGGAGTTCCTCGAGGTGAAGGCCCTCCAGCTCTGACGGCTGCCCGCCATCGACCTGCTGACATCGGCAGGGTCACGACCTTCCATCGCTGTCACCGGATGTTGCGCTCAGCGCAACATCCGGTGACAGCATCGCTTTTCACCCGGTTCGGTGGGGGCGCGCGTCACCACGGGTGACGGCTTTCGCGCCCCCTGCTGCACCAAACTGGTTGCGGCCATGTCCGCAACCACCCTGCCTCCGCCGACGCTCGACGTCACGGAGCATCACACCCACCCCGTGATGCGCAACCAGATCAGTCGTGTCCCGTACCTTCCGGGGCTCGACGGCCTGCGCGCGCTCGCCGTCATCGGGGTGATGGTGTACCACGCCAACCACACCTGGCTGTCGGGCGGGTTCCTGGGCGTGGAGGTGTTCTTCGTCATCTCCGGCTACCTCATCACCCTGCTGCTGGTGGCCGAGAAGGAGCGCACCGGCTCGGTCAGCCTGCGCAAGTTCTGGATGCGCCGCGCCCGCCGCTTGCTGCCGGCGCTGTACACGATGTTGGGCGCGCTGGCCGTCTACATGGTGTTCTTCGACCGGCGCCCCATGGGTGCCACCCGTGGCGACTTCGTGGCCGGCCTGCTGTACGTCAGCAACTGGTTCCAGATCTGGGTGGGCCAGAGCTACACCGCGGCCGAGGCGTTCTCGCCGCTGCGGCACCTGTGGTCGCTGGCGGTGGAGGAGCAGTTCTACCTGGTGTGGCCGGTGGTCATGGCCGTGGTGCTGCGCCGCCACCGCGACCGCCTGCCCCGCGTGGCGCTGTGGTTCTTCGGCATCGCCGCGTTCATCGCCGCCACCACGGCGGCCATGTACGTCAGCGGCACCATCTACCTCGGCGCCGACGCCGCGGGGAACCCGGCGTGCGGCGCGGGCGAGAGCCACGGCTACCTGCACCTGCTCGGCCGCTGCATCAACGTGAACGAGGCGCTGTACCTGAACACGTTCAGCCGGGCCGGCGGCCTGCTGATGGGTGCCGGGTTCGCACTGCTGTGGCGTCCGGTCGCCATCATGCGCGGCCCACTGAAGCACCGCGGCCGCCGCGTCGACGTCATCGCCCTCGTCGGCCTGGTGGGCATGGCGCTGATGATGAATCGGCGCTTCCTGTTCGACACGAACGACAGCAGCTACGACCCGTGGCTGTACCGCGGCGGTCTGTTCCTGCTGGGCCTGTGCACGCTGGCCACCATCGCTGCCGCCACGCACCGGCGCAGCTGGATCGGCCGCCTGCTGGGCGTGCGGCCCCTGCACTGGGTGGGTACGCGCAGCTACGGCCTGTACCTGTTCCACTGGCCGATCTACCAGATCATCCGCGAGCCCGGCACCCAGTTGTCGCTGGCCGAGTTCGGCATCGCGTTGCTCATCACCGTGCCCGTCACCGAGCTCAGCTACCGCATCGTCGAACTGCCGGTTCGCCAGGGTCGCTTCGGCGAGTTCCTGCGCGGGCAGCGACCGGCGCGCACCCCGGCCGCCCGGCATCGCCGTCGCCGCGCGGTGCTGGTGGCCGCCATCGCCGCGGTGCTGGCCGGGTTCGCCAGCGTCAGCATCGCCACGGCCGACGTGCTGTGTGTCGGCCAGGTGGAGTGCGACAGCCAGCGCGGCCAGGAAGCCATCGCCGAGGGCACGACGCCGACGGTGGCGCCCACCGTGGCGCCGACGGTGCCGTCCACCGAACCGGTCGGCACCGGCAGCACCGTCTCGGGCCAGACCACCGTGCCCACCACCGCGCCGCCCACGACGGTGGCGCCCACCACCACGCTGTCGCCGGTGGACAAGCTGCCCCCGTACTCGGTGGGCGAGTCGGTCATGCTCGGCGCCGCGCCGCAACTGCAGGCGGGCGGGTTCCAGGTGAACGCGGCGGTCAGCCGTCAGGGCAAGAACGTCGCCGAGGTCATCGGGCAGTTGCGGGCCGCCGGCCAGATCGGTCGTGTCGTCGTGGTGCAGACCGGCACCAACGGCCCGGTCAGCGACCAGACGCTCGACACCATCATGAGCTTCCTCCCGGCGAAGGACACCCCGCTGGTGGTGTTCATGACCGTCCGCGCCCCGCGCGGCTGGATCGCCGACAACAACACGCGCATCCGTCAACTGCCGTCCCGGTACCCGAACGTGAAGGTCCTCGATTGGGCGAAGGAGAGCGACAAGGTGGCCGGCGAGCTGGCCAGCGACGGATACCACCTGCGTACGGCACGTGCGAAGCAGTTCTACGCCAACCTCGTCTTCGACGCCATCGGCCGGCCGGACCTGAAGAAGTAGTCGTCTCGGCCCCGGCCCCGCCGGGCCATCGTCCATACTGTTGACCCGAATGTCTGGCGCGCGACCCACCCCCACGAGCGGCCTCAGTCGCGTGCCCTACCTTCCGGGCCTCGACGGCCTGCGCGCCATCGCCGTCGTCGCGGTGATGATCTACCACGCCAACCACACGTGGCTGCGCGGTGGCTTTCTGGGCGTGGAGGTGTTCTTCGTCATCTCCGGCTACCTCATCACGCTGCTGATCATCGGCGAGGACGAGCGCGACGGCGGGGTGAACCTGGCCCAGTTCTGGCTGCGCCGCGGCCGCCGCCTGCTGCCGGCCCTCTACGTGATGATGGCCGCGCTCATGCTCTACATCACGGCGTTCTACGCCGAGGTGCGGGCGAGCACACGCGGCGACTTCGTGGCTGGCCTGCTGTACGTCAGCAACTGGTACCAGATCTTCGTCGGCCAGGGGTATGCCTCGTCCGAGGCGTTCGTGCCGCTGCGTCACCTGTGGTCGCTGGCGGTGGAGGAGCAGTTCTACCTGGTGTGGCCGCTGGTCATGGTGGCCATCCTGCGCCGTGGCCGGCACCGCCTGCCGCAGATGGGCGTGAAGCTCATCGGCGCCAGCGTGGTCATCGCGGTCGCGGTGGGTGTGCTGTTCGCCGACGGGTTCGTGCCGCTCGCGTGCAGCGACGAGAACAGCAACGGCTATTGGCACGTCTTCGGCCGCTGCATCAGCGTGAACGACACGCTGTACCTGGGCTCCATCTCGCGTGCGGGTGGGCTGCTGCTGGGTGCCGGGTTCGCCATGCTGTGGCGGCCCATGGCCATCCTGCGCGGGCCGCTGCGCGACAAGGGCCGTCGCCTCGACATCATCGCCGCCGTCGGCGTGGTGCTGCTCGGCCTGCTGTTCTGGAAGATGTACCTGCTCGAGAACGGCCGCTACAACCCGGTGTTGTTCCGTGGCGGCTTCCTGATCACCGGCGTGGTCACGCTCATGGTGGTGGCCGCCGCCACGCACGCCCACGCCGCCACCGGCGGGCTGCTCGGCAACAAGGTGTTCAACTGGGCGGGCACGCGCAGCTACGGCCTGTACCTGTACCACTGGCCGATCTACCAGATCATCCGCAAGCAGGCGCAGATCCCGCTCACCGGCGCCGAGTTCGCAATCGCCATGGTGTTCACGGTGCTCATCACCGAGGCCAGCTACCGGTTCATCGAGACGCCCATCCGCAAGGGTCAGCTGCGCGCCATGGTGGCCCGCGTGCGCGCCGACCGGCGGCTCACCGTCGCCGCCGTCACCATCATGGTGGCGCTCGGCATCGCCACCACCAGCATGGTGATGGCCGACCCGCAGTGCGTCGGTTCCGTGCAGTGCTCGCTGGTCGAGAACACCACCGACACCACCACCACGCAGCCGCAGAGCGACACCACGCAGGTGACCATCCCGGGCGAGACCACCGAGCCGTCCACCTCCACCACGCTGCCGCCGCCGAAGGCCAATGTGGCCATCGGCGAGTCGGTGATGGTGGGTGCCAAGTCGCAGCTCGAGTCGCAGGGCGTCGTCGTGAATGCGAAGGAGAACCGCGGCCCCGACGGCGTGAAGAACGCCATCATGCAGATGGTGCAGGAGGGTGTCATCGGCGAGGGCACCACGGTGGTGGTGCAGGTGGGTACGAACGCGCCGGTCAGCGACAAGCAGTTCGACGCCATCGTCGCTGCCGTGCCGGCCAACGCGGCCGGCGTGGTGTTCGAGACCGTGCGCGCCCCGGTCGAATGGGTGCCCGGCAACAACGAACGCATCGCCGCGCTGCCGGCCCGCTACCCGCAAGTGAAGGTCATCGACTGGAACGCCGAGTCGCAGAAGATCGAGCTGTGCCCCGACGGCATCCACATCACGTGCAGCAAGGTCGCCGGCGACTTCTACGCCAACCTCATCCTCACCGAACTGGGTCTGCCCAACGTGAAGTGAGCGACTTTCTCGCGGGCGGCCCGATGGGCGTACGCTCGCGGGCATGACCACTCCTGTTCGTGTCGCCGTCACCGGTGCAGCCGGCCAGATCGGCTAC
>CBHWEI010000081.1:0-14459 GCA_966112835.1 uncultured Acidimicrobiaceae bacterium | reverse complement strand
CCAAAGGCATTAGGTAGACGAACATGGCCACGAAGCCGCTCACCCAGACCACCGGCCGCCGCAAGGAAGCTGTTGCCCGCGCTCGCCTGCGCCCCGGCACCGGCGTCCACACCATCAACGGCAAGGCGTTCGACCAGTACTTCCCGACGGCGCTGCAGCGCATGATCGTCACCGAGGCGCTCCGCGTCGTCGAGGCCGAAGAGGCCTACGACGTCGATGCGACGCTGCACGGTGGCGGGGTCACCGGCCAGGCCGGCGCCCTGCGCATGGCCATCGCCCGGTCGCTCGTCGAGCTCGACCCCGAGGCCCGTCCGGCGCTGAAGAAGGCCGGCCTGCTCACCCGCGACTCGCGTCGCAAGGAGAGCAAGAAGTACGGCCTCGTCAAGGCCCGCAAGGCCAAGCAGTACACCAAGCGCTGATTCTCAGGCGCTCATCGCCGGGCTGTGGCCCGACGATCCACGATCCGCCCTCGGCCCCGGCCGGGGGCGTTCGTGCTTTTCCGTTCGATCGGCGTGAGGGAAGGTTGTGGGCGTGAGCCTGAAGTTCGGCACCGACGGTGTGCGCGGGGTGGCGCTCACCGAATTGACCACCGAGTACGCCACCGCACTGGCCCGCGCCGCGGCGCAGGTGCTGGGTGGCGGCCAGTGGCTGGTGGCTCGCGACACGCGTGAGTCGGGGCCGGTGCTCGAGGCCGCGGTGCTGGCCGGTCTGGCCGCCGCGGGTGCGCAGCCGGTGTCACTCGGCGTGCTGCCCACGCCGGCGCTGGCGTGGATGGCCGCGCAGCTCGGCTGCCCGGCCGCCATGATCACCGCCTCGCACAACCCGTGGGGCGACAACGGGGTGAAGATCTTCGGCCCCGGTGGGGTGAAGCTGGCCGACTCGGTCGAGCGGGCCATCGAGGCCGCGCTCCCCGCCGTCACGCAGCACTTCAGTTCGGAGGAGCCCGTCACGCAGAACTCGAGTTCGGCGGATGTAGCCCGGGCGGCGGTCGACCGGTACGTGATGCACCTGGTCGATGCGCACGGCTCGCTGCGCGGGCTGCGGGTGGTGCTCGACTGCGCCAACGGAGCCATGAGCGAAGTGGCGCCCGCCGTGTTCCAGGCGCTCGGTGCCGACGTCACGGTCATCCACGCCACGCCCGACGGCCGCAACATCAACGACCACTGCGGCGCCACGCACACCGAGTCGCTGCGCGAGGCCGTGGTGGCCCAGGGGGCGGCGCTGGGCCTGGCGTTCGACGGCGACGGCGACCGCGTCATCGCGGTCGACCACCTGGGCCGCGTGGTCGACGGCGACCGCCTCATCGCACTCGCCGCGCTGCAACTGCGCGAGATGGGCGACCTGCACCACGACACGGTGGTGGTCACCGTCATGAGCAACATCGGCTTCCACCGGGCCATGGAAGCGGCCGGCATCCACGTGGTCACCACCGCCGTGGGCGACCGCTACGTGCTCGAGGCGCTCGACGCCGGCGGGTTCAGCGTGGGCGGCGAACAGAGCGGCCACATCATCTACCGCGACCTGGCCACCACCGGCGACGGCCTGCTGGCCGGCCTGCGCCTGGCCGAGTACGTGCACGGCCATCACGACTCGCTGGCCCACCTGGCCGCCGAGGTGATGGTGGGCTACCCGCAGGTGCTGGTGAACGTGAAGGTGGCGCACCGCCACCCGCAGGCCGCCGACGAGCTGGCTGCTGAGATCGCCGAGGCCGAGGCGCAGCTGCACGGCGACGGGCGCATCCTGGTGCGGGCCAGCGGCACCGAGCCGCTCATCCGCGTGATGGTCGAGGCCGCCACCGACACCGTGGCCCGCGACGTCGCCGAGCAATTGGCCCAGGTGGTGCGGGCTCGCTTCGGCTGAACCCTGCCCGACACCGGTCGTCGGTAACCTGTTCGTCATGTGCGGCATCGTTGCGATCGTGTCCCGTCCGTCCCAGCGGCCGGTGCCGGCGGCCGACGAGCTGCTGTCGCTGCTCGATCGAGCCGTGGCCTCGCCGGTGCTCGCCCAGGCGGCCACCTCGGTGGCCGAGGTCGACCGGCTGCTGCACGGCGCACCAGGTGTGCAGTCGCTCGTGGGCCGGTCCGAGCTCATCGCCGGCATCACGGCCCGCCTCGACCAGATCGACGCCCGGATCGCCCAGCGCGACACCGAGCTCGAGCAGGCCGTGGGGCTCACCCCCGACGACATCGAAGCCGCCAGCGCCGAACTGCTGGCCCTGCGCGACGCCGTGTGGGCCGTCCGCAAGGACCGCATCCGCACCGCCAACGCCGTGGCCGACTTCGCCGGGCGCGACGCCGGCGCCGCCGCGGTGGCCGGCTACCTGGCCGTGCAGCAGGCGCTGTCGGCGATCGACCGCATGGAGGTGCGTGGCCGCGACAGCGCTGGCGTGCATGTGTTCGTGTGGGGCCACGGGTTGAGCCCCGACGACGCTGCCGTGCAGCACCTGCTGGCGGCGCGCACCACCGACCCGCTGTTCCAGAACGGCTCGGTGCGCATCGCCGGGCCGTCGATGAGCTTCGTCTACAAGGCCGCCGCCGAGATCGGTGAGCTGGGCGACAACGTGAAGGCGTTGCGCGCCGCGGTGCACGCCGACGACCTGCTGCGCCTGGCGCTGCTGTCTCCCACCGCTCGCGTGTCGGTGCTGGGCCACACCCGTTGGGCCAGCGTGGGCATCATCAGCGAGCCGAACTGCCACCCGGTGAACGGCGAGCAGAGCGAACAGTCGGGTGGTGTGCAGCCGCCGTACACGGTGGCGGTGCTGAACGGCGACGTCGACAACCACGCCGACCTGAAGGTGAACCACAACCTGCGCATCGCCGGCCCCATCACCACCGATGCGAAGGTCATCCCCGCGGTCATGGCGTTGCACGCGCACAACGGTGCCGATCTGGCCGAGTCGTTCCGCCGCACGGTCGCCGAGTTCGAGGGCAGCGTGGCCATCGGCGCGCAGGCGGCCGACGACCCGAACCTCGTGTTCCTGGCGCTGCGCGGCAGTGGCCAGGCCCTGTACGTGGGGCTGGGCGAGGACATGTTCATCGTCGCCAGCGAGCCGTACGGCGTGGTGGAGGAGACCACCGGCTACATCCGCGTCGACGGCGAGACCGCGGCGCCCAGCGGCAGCCGCGGCCAGGTGTTCGTGCTCGACGGCACCCAGGCGGGCACGCTCGACGGCATTCGCCGCATGGCCTACGACGGCAGCGCGCTGCCGCTGGCCCCCACCGAGGTGGTCACCGCGCAGGTCACCACCCGCGACATCGACCGTGGCGACGCCCCCCACTTCCTGTTGAAGGAGATCAGCGAGGCGCCCACCAGCTTCCGCAAGACGCTGCGCGGCCGCATCGCCGAGACCCCGTCGGGCCTGCGCGCCGAGGTGGGCGAGCGGTCGCTGCCCACCGACATCGCCGCCCGGTTGACCAGTGGCGAGATCACCAAGGTGCGGGTCATCGGCCAGGGCACCGCGTTCGTCGCCGGGTGCAGCATGTCGGCCGTGCTCGACGACCTGTGCGACGGCACGCTCGACGTCGACTCCATCACCGCCACCGAGCTGTCGGGCTTCCACCTGCGCCTGGACATGCGCGACACGCTGGTGGTGGCGGTCAGCCAGAGCGGCACCACCACCGACACGAACCGCACGGTCGACCTTGCTCGCGGACGTGGCGCCTCGGTGCTGGCCATCGTGAACCGCCGCGGCAGCGACCTGACCGACAAGGCCGACGGCGTGATGTACACGTCCGACGGGCGCGACGTCGAGATGAGCGTCGCCAGCACGAAGGCGTTCTACGCCCAGGTGGCGGCCGGCGTGCTGCTGGCGTGCGCCATCTCCGAAGCCGCCGGGCGCGGGTCGGCGCACCGCCGCCACGAGCTGCTCTCGTCGCTGCGGGCCCTGCCCGATGCCATGACCCAGGTCATCGCCAACCGCCCGGCCATCGCCGAGGCCGCCCGCCGCTTCGCGCCGGCCAAGCGGTACTGGGCCATCGTCGGCAATGGTCCCAACGTGGTGGCCGCCGAGGAAGTGCGCATCAAGCTGAGCGAGCTCTGCTACAAGAGCATCGCCTGCGACGTCACCGAGGACAAGAAGCACATCGACCTGTCCAGCGAGCCGCTCATCCTGGTGTGTGCGGCGGGTCTGGTGGGCGGCACCGCCGACGACGTGTCGAAGGAAGTCGCCATCTACAAGGCACACAAGGCGACGCCCATCGTCATCGCCACCGACGCCGACGAGCGCTTCGCCGGTGCCGCCGCGGTGCTCACCGTGCCGCAGGTCGACTCGGCGCTCGCGTTCGTGCTGTCGGCCATGACGGGCCACCTGTTCGGCTACGAGGCCGCGCTGGCCATCGACATGTCGGCGCGTCCGCTGCGCGAGGCCCGCGAGGTCATCGAGCACGCGCTCGCCGCCACCGACGACGGCGTCGCCGTGCTGCGCTCGGTGCAGTCGGGTGTGGTCACCCACGCCGAACGCTTCCTCGACGGGTTGCGCGCCGGCGGCTACGACGGCCACCTCGAGGCGTCCACCGCGGTGCGCCTGGTGGGGCTGCTGCACGACGTGGTCAGCGACTCGCCGCTCGAGGCGTACCAGCGGGCCACCGGCAAGATCGCCACGCCCGGCGCCGTGGTCGACGACCTGACGGCCGCCCTCACGCGGGCCATCGAAGAGCTCACCCGCCCGGTCGACGCCATCAAGCACCAGGCCAAGACCGTCACCGTCGGCATCAGCCGCAACGACGAGGGCGTGCTCGACCGGGCGCTGGTGCAGGAGCTGCTGCACAGCGGCGCCGGCCGCGACCGCCTGAGCTACCGCACACTGAAGGTGCTGGCCGACCTGGACCCCGCCATCGAGGCCGTGGTCGGCTACACCCGCTACGCCATCGAGGGCGACCCGGCCGAGGGTGCGTCCATCGCGATCGTCGACCGCGGCGGCCTGTCGCGCGACGTGCCCAGCCGTGTGGAGACCAACTCGCAGCTGCGCGGCACCAAGCGCCGGGTGGCCAGCGAGAAGGAAGTGCTGGTGGCCCGGGGCCGCAGCGACGGCCGCACCGTGGTGTTCGTGCCCGAGGTGAAGGGCGGCACCTGCACCGGCATCACGTTGCTGCACGTGCGCTTCCACGACCGCCTGCCCGCGGCCGTCATGCGCGGCGTGCTGCAGGGCTACGACCGCCGCTACGACCGCCTCGTCGACTGGGTCACCGAGACCGAGGGCAGCTTCCGCGACGACCTGCTGGCCGACCTGCCGGTGGCCGACCTGCTCATCCTGCCCATCAGCGAGACCGCCGACCACTGGCGCACGCGATGACCGCGGTCGCCCCGTGATCATCGGCGTGGGTGTCGACGCGGTCGACATCGAACGGTTCCGCACCTCGCTGCAGCGCACGCCCACCATGCGCGAGCGCCTCTTCGTGGCCGAGGAGCTCGCCTACGTGGAACCGAAGGCCGACCCGGTGCGATCGCTCGCGGCCCGGTTCGCGGCGCGTGAAGCGGTGATGAAGGCGATGGGCCTGGGTCTGGGCGCGTTCGGCTTCCACGAGGTGTGGGTGACGCGGGCGCCGTCGGGTGCTCCGTCGTTGGCCATCACCGGTCGCGCGCTCGAACTGGCCGTCGATCGCGGCATCACCCACTGGCACCTCAGCATCACGCACACCGATCTGGTGGCCATCGTACACGTCGTCGCCGAACAACGCCCGGCGTAGGCTCGCGGGCGATGCTGCCCATCGTGACGCCAGTGGAGATGCGAGCCGTCGACATGGCGGTCGCCGACGACGTGAACACCTACATCGAGCGTGCCGGCGCGGCGGTCGCCCGCACGGCGGTGCGCATGCTGGGTGGCACCTACGGCCGCACCGTGAACGTCATCGTCGGCAAGGGCAACAACGGCGCCGACGGTCGCGTGGCCGCGCGCCGACTGTCCGACCGCGGCGTGCGGGTGCGTGTGTTCCCGGTGGAGGAGTGCCCGTTCACCCTGCCGCCCAGCGACCTGGTCATCGACGCCGCGTACGGCACCGGCTTCCACGGCACGTGGCGTCCCCCGTCGGTCGGTGGTGCGCGTGTGCTGGCCGTCGACATCCCCAGCGGTGTCAACGCGTTCACGGGCGCGTGCGACGGGCCGGTGCTCGCCGCGGACCACACCATCACCTTCCAGGCGTTGAAGCCGGGGTTGCTGCTGCCGCCCGGCGCGCAGCTGGCCGGCGACCTGGAGCTGGCCGACATCGGCCTGGGCGATCGCGTCGAGGCCCACGCCCACGCGCACCTGGTGCAGAAGGCCGACGTGGCCGAGTGGCTGCCGGTGCGGCCCACCAACGCCCACAAGTGGCGCGCCGCGGTGCGCGTGGTGGCCGGCAGCGTGGGCATGACCGGTGCTGCGGCGTTGGCCACGCGAGCTGCGACCCGCTCGGGTGCGGGCATGGTGCACCTGTCGGGTGTCGGCTGCCTGGTGGTCGATGCGCCCATCGAGGTGGTGCAGAAGCCGCTGCAAGGCATCACCTGGTCGCGCAGCCTTCTCGACAACCTCGACCGATTCCACTCGCTGGTCATCGGTCCCGGCATCGGCCGCGACGACGCCACCGCGGCCGAGACCCGCGCCGTGGTGCTGGAAGCGCCGCTGCCGACCGTGGTCGACGGCGACGCACTGTTCGCCATGGCGTGGAACGCCGAGGGCGCGGGTGCGCTGCTGCGGCGACGGATGCGGCCCACGGTGCTCACGCCGCACGATGGCGAGTACGCGCTGCTCACCGGGCAGCCGCCGATGGCCGACCGCTTCCTGTCGGCGCGTCGCCTGGCCGCCGACACCGGTTGCATCGTGCTGCTGAAGGGCCCCGCCACCGTGGTGGCCGAGCCCGACGGCCGGGTGCTGGTCGTCACGACCGGCGACGAGCGCCTGGCGACAGCCGGCACCGGCGACGTGCTGGCCGGCATCATCGGTGCCTTGCTCGCCCAGGGTGTGCAGCCGTTCCACGCCGCGGCCGCAGGTGCGTGGCTGCACGGTCGCGCCGCGCGGGCCGCCACCGCGCACGGCTTCGTCGCCGGCGACATCGCCGAGCACCTGCCCGCCGTGCTGGAGGACCTGGGATGACCCGCTGGGCCTGGGCCGAGGTGTCGGCCGCTGCCATCGAGCACAACGTGCGCGTGCTGGCCCAGGACGTGACGTCGGCGTGGCCGGTGCAGGTGTGGGCCGTGGTGAAGGCCAACGGCTACGGGCACGGCGCACTCACCGCGGCACGCGCGGCGCTGGCCGGCGGTGCCTCGGGCCTGTGCGTGGCGCTGGTGCAGGAGGCCGCGCAGTTGCGCGCCGCCGGCATCGACGCGCCCATCCTGGTGCTCACCGAGCAGCCGCACGACGACCTGCCCCTGGCGGTCGAACTGGGCTTGCGCCTGGCCGTGTACCGGCCCGAGTACCTGGCCGCGCTGCAGGCCGCGGGCGGGGTGGACGTACCCGTGCACCTGAAGCTCGACACGGGCATGCAGCGGGTCGGGGCCCGGCCCGACGACGCGGTGGCCATGGCCGACGCCATCGCCGCGTCGCCCGCCGCCGTCCTGGAGGGTGTGTTCACGCACCTGGCCGCCGCCGACGAGCCCGAGCACCCGAGCAACCGCGAGCAACTCGACCGGTTCGACGTCGCGCTCGACGCACTGAGCGCTGCCGGTCACCGGCCCACGCTGGTGCACGCAGCGAACTCGGCCGGCGCCATCGTGCACCCCCGCGCCCGCTACTCCATGGTGCGGCCGGGCATCGCCATCTACGGCATCTCACCCGGCCCCGGTGTCGACGCGCTGGCTGCCGAGCTGGGGTTGCAGCCGGCCCTGTCGCTGCGGGCCAAGGTGTCGTTCGTGAAGCGGGTGGCCGCGGGGTCGCGCATCTCGTACGGGCTGCGGCACACGTTCAGCCGCGACACGAACGTGGCCACCGTGCCCATCGGCTACGCCGACGGTGTGCCCCGCCGCCTGTTCTCCATGGGTGGCGAGGTGCTGGTGGGTGGCGTGCGCCGCCGCATCGTCGGTGTGGTCACCATGGACCAGCTGATGGTCGACTGCGGCGACGACCCGGTGGAGGTGGGCGACGAGGTGGTGCTCATCGGCCGCCAGGGCCCGCACGAGGTGACGGCATCCGAGTGGGCCGAGCGGTTGGGCACCATCGGCTACGAGGTGGTGTGCGCGATCTCGTCGCGTGTGGAGCGTCGCCCGGGCTGACCGCGCTCTAGCATCCCTAGGGTCATGTTGCAGCTCTGCGCACCGTCGCTCGCCGACACCCACGCCATCGCGGCCATCATCGCCGGGCAGTCGCGCTCGGGCGACCTGGTGGTGCTCGCCGGCGAGATGGGTGCGGGCAAGACCGCCTTCGCCAAGGGCTTCGGCGCGGCCCTGGGCGTCACCGACCCCATCACGTCGCCCACGTTCACCCTGGTGCACAGCTACGACACGCCCAGCAAGCTCACCCTGCACCATGCCGACATCTACCGGTTGAGCACGCAGCACGAGGTCGCCGACCTGGCGCTCGCCGAACTGCTGGAGTACGACGGCATCGTGCTGCTCGAGTGGGGCGACGTGGTGCTGCAGTCGCTGGGCGACCACCTGATGGTGCAGTTGGTCGCCGACCCCGACGACGACGATGCCCGGCGCATCGCCGTCAGCGGCACCGGCCGCGCCTGGGCCATGCGGTGGGACCGCCTCACGTCGGCGTTGGAGCGATTCGCATGTTGATCCTGGGCATCGAGACCGCCACCCCGCAGGTGAGCGTCGCCATCGGCGGGCACGAGGGTGTGCTCGGCCAATTCGAGGTGTCGCGCGGTCGCCGCCACGCCGAGACCCTCACCCCGGCCATCGAGTTCCTGTGCCGCCAGGCCGACATCGAGATCGCCGAATTCGGCGCCATCGCGGTCGACATCGGCCCCGGTCTGTTCACCGGCATGCGCGTCGGCCTGGCCGCCGGCAAGGCCATCGCCCAGGCGTTGCGCGTGCCGATGATCGGCATCAGCTCGCTCGACCTGCTCGCCTTCCCGCTGCGCTACGCCGACCGCACCATCGTGGCCGCGGTCGACGCCCGCAAGGGTGAGCTGTTCTACGCGTTCTACCGGCCCGTGCCCGGCGGCATCCAGCGCGTCACCGAGCCGCGCGTCGGCACCGCCGACGACCTGGTGGCCGACATCATGGCCCGCGGTCAGAGCGTCATCTGCGTGGGCGACGGCGCGCTGCGCTACCGCGACGACATCGATGGCGAAGGCCTGCACTGCGAGTTCGCCGAACAGTTCCTGGCGTACCCGTCGGCCGCCCCGCTGGTGCAGCTGGCCCACGCGAGGGCGCTGCGCGAGGACTGGGTGAACCCGCGCGACATCCAGCCGCTGTATCTGCGCGCGCCCGACGCGCAGATCAACTGGACCACCCGCGAGGCCGCGCAATGAGCGTGCTCTCGCGTCTGTTGGGCAAGCCCGAGGCCGACGGCATCACCATCGAGCCGTTGCGGCGCAAGCACCTGGCCGCGCTCATGCCCATCGAGCAGTCGTCGTACCCGAAGCCGTGGTCGCTGAACGTGTTCCACAGCGAGCTCGAGATGATGCGCCGCGGCGAGCGCACGTACGTGGCCGCCATGCAGGGCAAGACGTTGGTCGGCTACGCCGGCCAGCTGTACGCCGGCGACGACGCGCACGTCACCAACATCGCCGTCGGCCGCCAGTGGCAGCGGCAGGGCATCGCCACCCGGCTGCTCGCCGAGCTGGCCTGGGCCGGCGTCGAGCGCGGCAGCGAAGGCCTCACGCTGGAGGTGCGGGTCAGCAACACCGGCGCCCAGGCGCTGTACGAGCGCTTCGGTTTCCAGTCGGCCGGCATCCGCAAGAACTACTACGAGAATGTCGAGGATGCGATCGTCATGTGGCGCCGCGGCATCCTCGAACCCGCGTTTCGCGACCTGCTGCGCGAGCTGTGCCCGGAGGCCGCACGATGACCATTCACTCGCCCACGGGCGACACCACCACGGGCCGACGACTGGTGGTCGACGAGTCGACGCTGGTCCTCGGCATCGAGACCAGTTGCGACGAGACGGCGGCGGCGCTGGTGATGGGCGGCTACGACGTCGTGTCCAGCGCGGTCAGCACGCAGGTCGACCTGCACGCCCAGTTCGGTGGCGTGGTGCCCGAGGTGGCCGGCCGCGCCCACCTGGACATGCTCAACCCGATGATCGCCCGGGCCATCGTCGAGGCCGGCGTCGAACCCGAGCGCATCGACGCCGTCGCCTGCACCGTGGGCCCCGGCCTGGTGGGTGCGCTGCTGGTCGGTGTGTCGGCCGCAAAGGCGCTGGCCCTCACGTGGGACGTGCCGTTCATCGGCGTGAACCACATGGAGGCGCACCTCTACGCCGCGTTCCTGGAGGACCCCTCGCTGCAGTTCCCGTTGGTGGTCATGCTGGTCTCGGGCGGGCACACCATGCTGGTCGAGATGCAGGACCACGGCCGCTACCGGCTGCTGGGCCAGACCATCGACGACGCAGCTGGTGAGGCGTTCGACAAGGTGGCTCGCTTCCTTGGGCTCGACTACCCGGGCGGCCCGGCCATCGACCGTGAAGCCGTACACGGCGACCCGGAGGCCATCAAGTTCCCGCGGGCCATGCTGAACGACGGGCTCGACTTCAGCTTCAGCGGCCTGAAGACCTCGGTGATGAACCACGTGCGCAAGAACCCCGACGTGTCGACGGCCGACGTCGCTGCCTCGTTCCAGGCCGCCGTGGTCGACGTGCTGGTGCACAAGGCCCGCCGCGCCGCCGAGCAGGTGGGCGCCAAGGGCCTTGTGCTCGGTGGCGGTGTGGCCGCCAACTCGCTGCTGCGCGAACGGTTCCTGTCGGTGTGCGCCGATTCGGACATCCACGGGTTCCTGCCCAGCCGCGAGATGTGCACCGACAACGCGGCGATGATCGCCGCGGCGGGCTGGCACCGCCTGCGCAGCGACGGGCCCACGTCGCTCGATGCCGGTGCGTACCCCAACATGCGTCTGCAGTTCCTGCCGTGAGCGCCCGCGTCGAGGCGTTCGTCGTCGCCACACCCGGCCTCGAGCCGATGGTGCAGGAAGAGCTCGTGAAGCTGGGTGTGCGCCCGGCGAACGTCACCCACGGCGGTGTGAACTGCTCGCTGACCTGGCCGCAGCTGTGGGCCGTCCACCTGAAGTCCCGGCTCGCCACGCGAGTGCTCGTGCGCGTCGCCCGGTTCAAGGCCGACGGGTTCGACACGCTCGCCGCCGGCCTGGCGCGCATCGACTGGTCGGCTTGGCTGCCGGCCGACGGCGACGGCGCCGCATCGGGCGTCGAGGTGTCGGCGTCCACCGACGGCAAGTCGAAGCTGTTCCATACGGGCGCCATCGCCGAGCGTGTGACCGAACAGATCGGGCGTGGCGAAGGGCACCAGCAGGTGCAGGTCCGCGTGCAGCGCGACGTGGTGACGGTCAGCGTCGACGCCACCGGCCCGGCGCTGCACAAGCGCGGCTACCGCGGCCCGGCCGGCAAGGCGCCCATGCGCGAGACCCTGGCTGCGGCGCTCATCGCCGCGTCCGAATGGGATGTGCGCAAGCCGCTCGTCGACCCGTTCTGCGGTTCGGGCACCATCGCCATCGAGGCTGCCCTGCGCGCCCGGCGCATCGCCCCCGGCCGTCTGCGCACGTTCCAGTTCATGCAGTGGCCCTCGTACGACGCAGCCGGCTGGGAGCGTCTGGTGAAGGGTGCCGACAGCGACGTCATCGACCGGTGCCCGCCGCTCCTGGCCTTCGACCGCGACGAGGGTGCCGTGGCCGCCACCGCCGCCAACGCGGCGAAGGCCGGTGTGGCCGGCCAGGTCACCGTCGAGCGCCGCGCCGCCTCGGACTTGGTGCTGCCGTCCACCCCCGGCTGGCTCGTCAGCAATCCGCCCTACGGGTCGCGCGTCGGCGGGCCCGACGTGCGCGACCTCTACGACCGGTTCGGTGCCGTCCTGCGCGAGCGCGCCGTCGGCTGGCACGTCGCCCTGCTCGCCTCTCGCGACACGCCCGTGTCGCGTCTGCACCTGCCGCTGGTCCCGACGCTGGAGACCACGAACGGCGGCATCAACGTCGCCGTCCACACCGGCCTCGTCGCCCGAACTTGAGTTCTGCGTGACCCCTTCCTCCCGAACTTGAGTTCTGCGTGACGGACTTCTGCGTGACGCACTGAACCTTCGGGGGTGGTGGTGCGTGTGTTGGACTGTGAACGTGATGCAGCGGGCCAACCGAGGGGCGGCAGTGGCCGACTTCGAGGTGTTGTACCGGCGGGAGTACCCGCGCATGGTGGCCCTGGCCGCGTCGATGTGCGGCAGCCGCGAGGTGGGTGCCGAACTGGCGCAGGAGGCCATGCTGCGGGCGTACCGCGACTGGCCGAAGGTGTCGGTGTTGGACAAGCCGGGGGCGTGGGTTCGGCGGGCGACCGTGAACCTGGCCATCGACTCGCACCGGCGCCGCGCCACCGAGCAGCGCACGCTCACGCTCGCCGCCGAGCCGCCGTCCGGTGGTGAAGGCTTCGGTGTCGACGACCGGTTCTGGGTGTTGGTGCGGACGCTGCCCGAGCGGCAGCGGGCCGTGGTGGCACTGCGGTACATCGACGACCTGTCGTTGGACGAGATCGCCCAGGTGCTGGAGGTGAGCGTCGGCACCGTGAAGTCGACGCTGTTCTCGGCCCGGGCGGCGCTGGCTGCATCGCTGGGTGCAGAGGAGGTGACGGAGTGATGGCCACGATCGACGAGATCGCCGAACGCGCCGCACGCGACGTGCGCGCCGATGTGAGGAGCGTCATCGATGTCGACGCGGGCCTGCGTGCCATCGTCGGTGGCTCGAACCGCGCGGTCGGCTCGCCGCCGCGGCGCACGTGGTGGGTGTTCGGCTGGTCGGTCGCCGCGGCAGCGGTGGTGCTGGCGGTGTTCCTGGTGGTGCGCGACGACTCGACCGGTGTCGTGGTGCCGGCCACCACGCCGCCCGACCTGTCGACCGAACCGACCACCGGCTCGACCACGGTCGACTCGACGGTCGAGCCCACCACCGGCAGCAGCACGCCCACCTCCGTGGTCGCCGCGTCGTGCGACGAGGCGTCGCTGTACGCCGCGGTGAAGGCCCTGTTCCCCGACGAGCCACTGTGGAAACCCACGGGCGTCATCGTGGACGCCTGCCGTGGAGGGTACGCACAGGTGGTGGCGATCGCGGATCAGAGCACCTGCCCCACCGTGGGCGTGGAGTGCTACGAGAACCAGCCGATCTGGTTGCAGGACGTCGGCGGCGTGTGGACCATGCTCGACTCGGGCACCGGCATCAGCTGCAGCCCGGGCGAGACCGACCCGCCGATCGAACCGGCCTGTGCCGCGTTCGCCGCCGTGGACTCGAACGTCACCCTGCGCCTCGCCGCTGATGCGCCGACGTTGTCGGCACGAGTGGTCGAAGGCGGCGAGTTCGACGGTGGTGTCGCTGCGATGGCCTCCGACGGGTTCATGGTCCTCGGCCGGGAGTCGGGCAACCGGATCCGGCTGTGGTCGTTCCAGGAAGGTTCTGCTCCGGTGGACACCGGCTCCACGGTGGCGAAGGGTGCGTACCTGTGGTTCGCTCCCAACGGGGACCTGTACGTCGTCGAGCACAACGAGGGAGTCGCATTCTGGACGATCACCTTCTTCACTCGTGCTGACGGTGGCCGCCTGTCGCAGCAGCCCACTGCGGAGGGCCCGGTCGATGGTGAGTGCGTCTTCACGGCCACCCCGACCGCGTTCGGCTGCGCCAACGGCCCGCGGTTGGAGATCGACCCGCCTCTCCACTTCGACCGTGTCGTCGGCAACCCACTCTTGGCCGGCACCAACGGCACTGGCTCGGTGGAGCTCGCTGGCTCGGCGTCGAAGCGGTGGGGCGTCACGCTGGACAGCGACATCCCGATCAACTGCGACGACGACACCTGCGCCGGGCTGTGGCGGCCGGGTCCCAACGGCACGGCCCTGTACCTGCCGTATCTCGAGACGCCCGAGGGCGGGAACCACATCGCCCTGTTCGTGGTGGGCGATCAGTCGGCCGCGGACGGGGTGCGCCTGGAGCCGATGGACGCCACGCTCGGCCTGGTGGGCACGCAGCTCTACGGCTTCCAGTACACCCCCGCCGGCGCCCAACTGGTCGCGTTCGACCTCACCCCGTATCTGCCCTGAGCCCGTCATGCAGAGCTCAAGTTCGGGAGAAGGGGTCGGTACCCTGGCGGGGATGAAGATCGGGTCGTTCGAGTTGGCCGCGCCGGTGGTGCTGGCACCCATGGCTGGGGTCACGAACGCGCCGTTCCGCACCATGTGCCGCGAGTTCGCGCCGGGCCTGGTCTACGTGAACGAGATGGTCATGGCCACCGCGGTGGTGCACGGCAACTCGAAGACCGAGCGGATGATGACCTTCACCGCCGACGAGCAGCCGCGCAGCCTGCAGCTGTACGGCAGCGACCCGGTGATGGTGGGCGAGGCCGTGCGCAAGCT